>CAZPJE010000103.1:0-1686 GCA_964586725.1 uncultured Steroidobacteraceae bacterium
TGCGACCACGGTCGCTGCAACCGACTTCGACGCCGACGCAGCGCGCGCGACGCTGCCTCTGCTGCGCACCATCTGGAACCTCGAGTCACCGTCATGACCACCGACCCCGAACAGCTTAAGCGCTGGCGCATGATCCTCGGTGGCGAAGGCGCCGATGGCACGGGCGTTTCGTTGGGTGCGGCGGAAGCGGCCATGGACCGCGCGTTGCAGGCGCTCTATGACTCCGACCGCCAGGGGGGCCTCGGCAGCTCCGCACCCAGCGTTGCGCGCTGGCTCGGCGACATCCGCGAGTACTTCCCGTCGTCCGTCGTGCAGGTCATGCAGCATGACGCGATCGAGCGGCTCGACATGAAGCGGCTGCTGCTCGAGCCCGAAGTGCTCGACTCACTGGAGCCCGACGTGCATCTGGTCGCCGACCTCATCGCGATGTCGGGCGCGATCCCCGCCAAGACGCGCGATACCGCGCGCCAGGTCGTGCGCAAGGTCGTCGACGCGCTGACCGAGCGCCTCGCCAACCCGATGCGCCAGGCCGTGCTCGGCGCGCTGAACCGCTCGCAGCGCAGCCGCCGGCCGCGCCACAGCGACATCGACTGGCCGCGCACCATCCGCGCCAACCTCAAGCATTACCAGGCCGAGTACCGCACCATCGTGCCCGAGACCCGCATCGGCTACGGTCGGCGGCGGCAGTCGATGCGGCATGTGGTGTTGTGCATCGATCAAAGCGGCTCCATGGCCGCGAGCGTCGTCTACTCCGCGATCTTCGGCGCCGTCCTTGCGTCGCTGCCCGCCGTGTCGACGTCGCTGATCGTGTTCGACACCGCCGTCGTCGACCTGACCGACCAGCTCGCCGACCCCGTCGACCTGCTGTTCTCGACGCAGCTCGGCGGCGGCACCGACATCAACCGCGCCGTCGCCTACGGCCAGCAGCTGATCCGCGCGCCGCACGACACTATCTTCGTGCTGATCAGCGATTTGTACGAAGGTGGCGTCGAGGAAGAGTTCCTGAAACGCGCCGCATCACTGGTCGGTGCCGGCGTGCAGTTCATCACGCTGCTCGCACTCAGCGATGAAGGCGCGCCCGCGTTCAATGCGCCGCTCGCCGCGCAGCTCGCCACTCTCGGGGTGCCTGCGTTCGCGTGCACGCCGGATCAGTTCCCCGACCTCATGGCTGCAGCGATCGGTCGCGCGGATTTGCGGGAGTGGCTCGCGCGGCAGCGGGGGTAGGCGGCGGCTCCTCAGCCTCCACTCGGCAGCAGTTCAGCCAGCGCGTACAGCGTCTTCTGCGGGAACCGCTCGATCGGGTAGAACCGGCCGATGATCGCCACGGCCTGCTCCATCGAACGCACGTCGAGGTGCCGCAGCAGATACCGCACGTCGTCCTCGTCATGGAACTCGGCGCCGATCCGCATCGCGAGGCACTTCATGGCGAGCAGGTACTCGGGCTGCGCGACCATCACGCGCAGATGATCGAGCTCGAGGAAAGGCGCGAACTCACCCCGCGCGCTCAAATATCCCTTCACACCGTCGTTGAGCCAGTGCGGATCGACCCGTGCACGCAAGGCGACGCGGGCCGCCGCTTCGCGCACCTGCTTGGCGGGCCGGAACCAGCCATCAGCGTCCTGCGTGGAAGGCCTCGCATCGTGCGCGAGGCACATGACTGCACCACCCACCAGGAACAGCTCGCCC
>CAZPJE010000104.1:0-2499 GCA_964586725.1 uncultured Steroidobacteraceae bacterium
AGCCGCAGCGCATCGCCGTCGTCGGTGAGGGGGTTCCATTCTCGCGGATCATTGTCATGAGCATGGTGAAAGTCGCGCACGACAAACCTGTCGCCGATCCAACCGTCCACCCAATATCCCGCCGCCTTCGCCGCCAACTCCAACAACTCTCGATCCGTCATGCGTCCGCCTTGCCCGGTGCGTCGGGCATCGGCATCAGCCGTGCCGCGATCCAGTGCGTGGGCTGGGTGCTCCATTCGACGCGGGTCATGTGAGCAAAGAAACGGCCGCCGCTCATTCGTGCGGTTCGCCAACTTCTGCTTCCGCTTCCCGCCCAACAGACCACTACAAGCTGCCCTTCCTCGGGCATCCGCTCGCTACACGCAATCCACTGCGGCTCCCCCTGCTGCGGGGTGCGTGCTGCACGGTCCGCGAGGACGTAAGCGCGCATCTGATCGGATGTGTACCTAGTGGACGGCACAAACATATGTGCGTCCTCATCCCATTCTTGCTCTGGCTTGGGCATCGGCGGCAGGTTGATGTCGTCGTTCACGCTATCACCCCCGCACAAATCTCCCGCAACCGGGCTGCTTGCGCATCTCTCGCCGCATCCCACGCCGCAGTCCACACCGCCCGCTTCGCCGCAGCCGACGCCGCAGCCGACGCCGCATCCGCCGCAGCCGACGCCGCAGCCCACGCCGCATCCGCCGCCGCATTCCGCGCCGCAGCAAGCTCGGCGTCTGTAGCCTCGCCGTGTGCGTGCCGCTCGGCGACATCCAGCGCCGCAAGCGAGCGCGGATCTTGCACCAGATGCTTGACCTGTCGGGCGCACCAAACCGCGAACAAACGGATCTCGCGGTCGTGTCCGCTGACCGCGCGCAGGCACCACAGCGCGTCGTCCAGCCCGTTACTGTCAAAAATCGTGGCGATTGCCAGCGGCTCGTCGTCGGCCTGCGTTTTGCCGAGATGGCGCAGCAGTTTTTGCCAGCCGGAGGCGCATGGGCTGTGCGCCCGAATCGCGTTCAGTGTCGTGTTCACGCCGTCACCCCTTCTTGACTGGTTCTGCGGAATAGGGGTTCCACTGCGCGCTAGGCCCGCCGCTCTTGGCCTGCTGCGGGGTGGGCTGCTGCTCTGCTCTGGCAATCGCCCGACGTGCGTTGTCCCAATCCGCTGTGATTTGTTCAAGCGTGCGCGTGCTGTGCGAGCAGACTCGTTTTAGTGCGTCTAGCAGATCCGGCTCGGCCTGCTGCGGGGCGGCCCTCAGCGCGTCAAGCTCGGCCTGCTGTTGCGCAACCGCGCCGCGCAGCAGCTCAATCTCGGCGGCAGCCGCAGCCAGCGCAGCACGCGCCTCCGCAGCGTACACGCAGGCGGCGCGCAGGCGTTCAACAATGTCCGGCTCAGTGTCGAAAGCGGGCAGGTCCGCCAGGAACCCGCGGCTGGTGATGTCAGTCATATCGAATTGATCCAGTTGATCAAGGAGGCGTCGATCTCGGCCTGCAGCGTCTCGTCGGCGTGCTGCAGTCCCGCGCCGGCAACGCGCTTGATCGCGTCAATGATTGCGGGCTTGTCGCGCGACGCCGCGAGTAGCGCCTTCACCACGATCATCAGGGCGAGGTGCTGCCCGAGGGTGGGGGTCATGCTACCCGCCGATCCGATGCCGCGTGATCGAGCTGATCCCCGCCGGCAGGGCGGGCGCGTCCTCCAGGAACGTGCTGCTGCCGCCTTCGGTGACCTTCGCGTACTCGACCTCGACCCGCGCGCTGTTGATGATGGTCTGCGAGACTTCGGAGATGGCCTTCGCGGTCTCGATGCTCATCGAGCCGTTGCGCAGGCCGGCCAGGGCCTCGAACAGGTGCTCGCGCAGGTCGGAAACGGTCTTGCTCATGCTGCTCTCCTCGCTTTGTTGATCTGTCGATTCACCACGCCCCTCAACCGCATGAGATCGGAGATCTCCTTCGGGTATCGCTCGATGCTGTTGCGCCGCATGAGCTCGGCGCGCGTCACGAGCTCGAGCACGTCGAGCGTGATCGCGGCGAGGTCCGTCGTGCGCGTGCCCGGTCGGAACACGATCACATGCCCCGCTGGCGGCGTACCGTGCGCCTCAATCCACAGCAGCCGGTGGACCGCGCACCAGTCCCGCGCGCCGCGGCCGTCGTCGGTCACCTTGCGGTCGAGGTAGCCGTCGGCGTTGATGCGGTAGCTGCCGATCGGCACCCACCGGTGCGGGCGATGGCCGACCTGAAATTGAGTCTCGGCGGCACGCCCGCCGGGCTGGTAGCTCAGCCCCTTGTTCCACGAGACCTGGCCAGGCTTAAACCGGGTTCCGCGCCCGACTTCGACAGCGTGCGCGCCGTGCCGCGCGCGCATGAATTCGGGCGACTTGTGCAGGCCGCGGTAGTAGGCGAGCGTATAGACGGACCCCTCGGGTCGGCCGAGCATCGCGGCCAGCTCGGCGGTGTTCGTGTCAGCGTAGCGAGCCACGACGACCTCGATCTCCGCCTGGGTCCAGCGGCGGCGGAT
>CAZPJE010000105.1:0-29238 GCA_964586725.1 uncultured Steroidobacteraceae bacterium
AGACCCGCTCGCCACCTTGGGCCTTGTCCGAGACGATGGTCAGGCCAAGCTTCTTCTTGAAGGCTCCGGCAAAGGTGCCGCGCACCGTGTGCGCCTGCCAGCCGGTGGTCTCGCAGATCTGCTGCACCGTTGCCCCTTCGGGGCGCCGCAGCATCTGGATCACGGTGGCCTGCTTGCTGTTCTCTCGGGTGCGGGGTTTGGCCTCTGCGCGTTCCTTGGCCCACGTGGCCTCTGCGGCTGCGACGGTGGCCTCGATTTCGGGGTCGGCGACCAAAGGCGCAGGTGCAGGCCGTTCGCGCCCCATCGCGTCGTAGCCCTCGGCGGCGACGAACCAGTGGGTGCCGTCGGAGGTGATCAGCGCGCGGTTGAACAGGCCGTCGAGCACCTTCTTGCGTGCGCCGCCTTTGATGTTGTCGGGGAACCAGTCGATCTTGCCGTCGGTGTGTTCGAGGGCGTAAGCCAGGATCGCGTGCTGGGCCGGGGTCAGTTGGGTGGTGGTCATTTGCTTCTCCTTGTGCAAGGGGTTGATGGGGTGACGTGATGAACGCGCTGTTCGGGAGTGAAGCCAAGCGTTTTCTGCTTGGCTTCGAAGGTTCTTGATCAGCTGTTGGCCTTGTCCGACTTCGCCGCCTTGCGGCCTTGTTCGACGCCTGCGTTGAACGCGGCCTCCAGGGCGTCGCGCAGGCACCAGACCGCCACGTCGTGGAAGTCGAGGCTGTCTGACTTGCGGGTTTCCAGGGTTTCGATGCCCAGCTTGTTTTGTGCGATCTGGGTCAGGAGTTGTTCGAACTTGCTCATTGCTGCTTCCTTTGATGGTGTTGATGACGTCCGTATGAACGCGCTGTTCCAGAGAGAAGCCAAGCTGATTTCGAGTGAAGGTCGAAAAAATGATTGAAGGGTTAACCGGTTCTCAAAATGGGCATTTCGATTCGCGCTTACGCCCGTCACCGTGGTGTGACCGACACCGCTGTTCACAAGGCAATTCGCGCAGGTCGGATCACGCCGGAGGCTGACGGCACCATTGATGCCGACCGTGCTGATCGCGAGTGGGCTCGCAACTCCGATGTGCCGAAGACCGGTACGCGGGCCAAGGCCGCAAAGGTCGCCGTGCCGGAAGGCGGTACGGGTGTTGGCGGTGATGGGCCCGCCGCATTACCCGCTGGCGGCGCGTCCTTACTTCAGGCGCGCACGGTCAACGAGGTCGTCAAGGCGCAGACGAACAAGGTGCGTCTGGCCCGACTGAAGGGCGAGTTGGTGGATCGGCCGCAGGCCATCGCCCACGTCTTCAAGTTGGCGCGCTCCGAGCGTGATGCGTGGCTGAACTGGCCCGCGCGCATCTCTGCGCAGATGGCGGCCAAGCTCAATATCGATCCGCACACGATGCACGTCGCCCTGGAGGCGGCGATACGTGAGCACCTGCAGGAACTGGGCGAACTCCGGCCCCGGGTGGACTGATGCTGAATGTTGAATACGAAGGCGCTGCCGAAATCGAGCGCGCGTGGCGTGAAGGGCTGACACCTGATCCTCTGCTCTCGGTCTCTGAATGGTCGGATCGCCACAGGATGCTATCGAGCAAGGCGTCCGCTGAGCCTGGGCGCTGGCGCACCAGCCGCACGCCGTACCTGAAGGCCATCATGGACTGCCTGTCGCCGACTTCGCCGGTCGAGCGCGTGGTGTTCATGAAAGCCGCACAGCTCGGTGCGACTGAAATGGGCTCGAACTGGATTGGCTATGTGATTCACCACGCACCGGGGCCGATGATGGCGGTGTGGCCAACGGTGGATATGGCTAAGCGCAATTCCAAGCAGCGGATCGATCCGTTGATCGAGGAGTCGGCGGCACTGAGCGAATTGATCTCCCCAGCACGGTCACGCGACTCGGGCAACACCATTCTGGCCAAGGAGTTCCGGGGCGGCGTGCTGGTGATGACCGGGGCGAACAGCGCGGTGGGCTTGCGCTCGATGCCGGTGCGCTACCTGTTCCTCGATGAGGTTGACGGGTATCCGCTGGACGTCGAGGGTGAAGGTGATGCGATCTCGCTGGCCGAGGCGCGCACGCGAACCTTTGCCCGGCGCAAGATCTTCATCGTGTCGACGCCGACGATCTCGGGGGCGAGCGCCATCGAACGCGAGTACGAGGCCAGTGACCAACGTCGCTACTTCTTGCCTTGTCCGCACTGCTCGCATCGCCAATGGCTGCGCTTCGAGCAGTTGCGATGGGAAAAGGGGCAACCGGACACGGCGTCCTACATCTGCGAGTCCTGCGATAAGTCGATTGCCGAGCACCACAAGACCTGGATGCTGGAGCACGGTGAGTGGCGCGCGATGATCAGCGACGGCACGGGCAAGACAGCGGGGTTTCACCTGTCGTCGCTTTACAGCCCGGTTGGCTGGCGCGGTTGGCGCGACATTGCTGCCGCGTGGGAAAGCTCTGTGAACAAGGAATCGGGGTCGGCGGCCGCCATCAAGACCTTCAAAAACACCGAACTAGGTGAAACCTGGGTTGAGGAAGGCGAAGCGCCAGATTGGCAACGGCTGGTCGAACGCCGCGAGGACTACCGGGTTGGCACGGTGCCGCCGGGTGGGTTGCTCCTGGTGGGCGCTGCCGACGTGCAGAAGGATCGCATCGAGGCGTCCATCTGGGCCTTCGGGCGCGGCAAGGAGTCCTGGTTGGTCGAACACCGCGTGCTGATGGGCGACACCGCCCGAGACGCCGTGTGGAAGCGACTCGCCGAGTTGCTCGCCGAAAACTGGACGCACGCCTCGGGCGTGGCGATGCCGCTGGCCCGTTTCGCTCTGGACACCGGCTTTGCGACGCAGGAGGCCTACGCCTTCGTGCGGGCCTGCCGTGACCCGCGCGTGATGCCGGTCAAGGGGGTGCCGCGCGGCGCGGCCCTGATCGGCACGCCGACGGCCATCGATGTTTCGCAGGGCGGCAAGAAGCTGCGCCGGGGCATCAAGGTGTTCACGGTGGCGGTTGGCATCGGCAAGCTGGAGTTCTACAACAACCTGCGCAAGGGCGCGGACGTCAGCGAGGACGGCGTGACCACCGTCTACCCGACGGGGTTCGTTCACTTGCCAAAGATTGACGCGGAGTTCATTCAGCAGCTCTGCGCCGAACAGTTGATTACCCGTCGCGACCGCAACGGCTTCCCGGTGCGCGAATGGCAAAAGATGCGCGAGCGCAATGAAGCGCTCGATTGCTACGTGTACGCCCGCGCGGCCGCATCGGCGGCGGGCCTGGATCGCTTCGAGGAACGCCACTGGCGCGAACTGGAACGCCAACTCGGGATGGAACGGCCACCGGATGAGCCACCCCCGATTCAAGCATTCGACCCAGACGAGGCCACCCAACGCGGTGGCCTCTCTGTTTCTGCAACCCCACCACGGCGGCGCGTCATCAAGAGCCGCTGGTTGTCCTGATTTTCAGAGGAGTTTTCATGAGTCTTGCCACCCGTATCGAGAGCCTGGTCATCCGGGTTGCCCAGGAGTTCAACGACGTCCGCGCGACGGCAGGCAGTCTGGCCAGCCTGTCCACCAACGACAAGTCGAGTCTGGTCGCCGCCATCAACGAGCTCAAGGCAGCGGTTCTGTCCGCGATGGCCATCGATGACAACCAGATCGCCACCACCAGCACCTACTCGTCGAACAAGATCGTGTCGCTGCTGGACGCGCTCAAGACCGACATCCTGGGCGGAGCCGATGCTGCCTACGACACCCTGGTGGAAATCCAGCAGGCGCTGCAGAGCGGTACCAGCGGCCTGGACGCGATTCTGGCTGCGGTCAATCTCCGTGTCCGCTTCGATGCGGCGCAGACCCTGACCGTGGCCGAGCAACTGCAAGCACGTACCAACATTGGTGCGGTCGCTGTCAGTGATGTCGGCAACACCGACACCGATTTCGTCGTGATCTTTGACGGCGCGCTGGCCTGATGAGCCTCGCTTCCAGCATCGCCGCTTTGGCGGCGCGCATCGGCTTCGAGGTCAAAACCAAGATCGACGCCACGCATCCCGGCATTGCCCGGGTTTGGGTCAGCTTCGGCTACGTGGGCGGTCAGGTCGTGATCGCCAGCGCGCACAACGTCGCCAGCGTGGTGCGCACGGCGGCGGGCCGGTACCGCGTGCATTTCGCTGTGGCGATGCCGGATGCGAATTACTGCTGGACGGCGCTCGCGCGCAGCAGCACCAACACCGGTCAGCAGCGCTTGGCCCTGGTACGTGCCAGCTCCGACCTGAAGACCGCGCAGTACGTCGACGTCTCGTGTGCGACGGCCGCGTCGTCGTTTGACGACTCCTCTGAAATCAACCTCGTGGTGTACCGCTGATGGCCTACACAGAAGCCCAACTCCAGGCATTGGAGACCGCGCTCGCCAAGGGCGAACACCGCGTCAGCTTCGGCGACAAGACCGTCGAGTACCGCTCGGTCGATGAACTGAAAGCTGCGATCCGCGAAGTCAAGCGCGGCATCCTGGAGCAGGCAGCCGCCACCGGACTATGGCCGGGTGCGCCGCGCCAGATCCGGGTCACGACCTCGAAGGGGTTCTGATGGCCTGGTATTCGAAGATCCGAAGCCTGTTCGGCCAGCAACCCGTCCACGAAGCGGCTGGCCGTGGTCGCCGCTCGTTGGCTTGGATGCCCGGCAACCCGGGCGCGGTCGCCGCGATGCTGGCGACCAACACCGAACTGCGCATCAAGAGCCGCGACCTCGTGCGCCGCAACGCGTGGGCGCAAGCCGGTATCGAGGCCTTCGTGTCCAACGCGGTCGGCACTGGCATCAAGCCGCAGAGTCTTGCTGCAGACGAGCGCTTCAAGACCGACGTGCAGGCGCTGTGGCGTGACTGGACAGAAGAAGCCGACGCCGCAGGACAGACCGATTTCTACGGCCTGCAGGCATTGGCCTGTCGCGCGATGCTCGAAGGCGGTGAATGCCTGATCCGGCTGCGCCCGCGCCGCCCGTAGGACGGACTGGTCGTTCCTCTGCAGCTTCAGTTGCTGGAGCCCGAGCATCTGCCGATCAGCCTCAACCTCGATCTGCCTTCGGGCAACGTGGTGCGCTCTGGCATCGAATTCGACAGCCTCGGGCGTCGCGTCGCTTACCACCTGTACCGCTCGCACCCCGAAGACGGTCGGCTGGCTCCGATGTCGGGCCAGGGTGGGATGGACACGGTGCGCATCGATGCGAAGGAAATCATCCACCTGTTCCGCGTCCTGCGTCCCGGCCAGATCCGAGGTGAGCCGTGGTTGTCGCGAGCCCTGGTCAAGCTCAACGAACTCGACCAGTACGACGACGCCGAACTTGTGCGCAAGAAGACCGCCGCGATGTTCGCCGGGTTCGTGACCCGGCAGAACCCGGAGGACAACCTGATGGGCGAAGGTGCTGCTGATGGCGATGGCATCGCGCTGGCCGGTCTGGAGCCTGGCACCTTGCAGATATTGGAGCCCGGCGAGGACATCAAGTTCTCCGACCCAGCCGACGTCGGTGGCTCGTATGGCGAGTTCCTGCGCACGCAGTTCCGCGCCGTCGCCGCTGCCATCGGCGTCACCTACGAGCAGTTGACCGGCGACCTCACAGGCGTGAACTACTCATCCATTCGCGCCGGGATGCTGGAGTTCCGGCGTCGCTGCGAGATGGTGCAGCACGGGGTGCTTGTGCATCAGATGTGCCGTCCGGTGTGGGCTGCATGGATGAAGCAGGCCGTGCTCGCCGGTGCCATCGAAGCTCCCGGCTTCGCGCGTGGCGGCCCAGCCCGTCGCCGCCAGTACCTGCAGGTGAAGTGGATTCCCCAGGGCTGGCAGTGGGTCGATCCTGAGAAGGAGTTCAAGGCAATGTTGCTGGCCATCCGAGCAGGACTGATGAGTCGCTCGGAAGCCATTTCCGCCTTTGGCTACGACGCCGAGGACGTTGACCGCGAGATCGCCGCCGACAACCAGCGCGCCGACGACCTGGGGTTGATCTTCGACTCCGACCCGCGCCGCACCTCCAAGGACGGCGGAAGCGCCGAGCCGAACAAGAACGCTGCAGACACCACGCAAACCGGCGACACATCGTCTGCCTGAAGGATTCCCATGACCCTGTTGCCCCATTTGGCGGCACGCCTCTACGGTGTGCCGCTGGCGATCCATCGCCCAAAACTTGACGTCATCCTGGCCGTGCTCGGCCCCCGGATCGGCTTGGCTGATCTGGCTGCACCCTCGGGCTTCACGCCGCCCGTGCGTCCCGCAGCCACCCAGACGACCAAGGTCGCGGTCATCCCCATCCACGGCACGCTGGTGCGCCGCACCGTGGGCCTGGAAGCCGAATCCGGCTTGACCAGCTACGCGGGGCTGACCGCGCAGTTGGACGCCGCGCTGGCCAGCCCGGATGTCGCCGCCATCCTGCTCGACGTTGACTCACCGGGTGGCGAGTCGGGCGGCGTGTTCGATCTGGCCGACCGCATCCGTGCGGCTGCCCAGACGAAGCCGGTCTGGGCCGTGGCCAACGACATGGCCTTTTCAGCAGCCTACGCACTGGCGTCTGCTGCCAGCAAGGTGTTCGTCTCACGCACCGGCGGCGTCGGCTCGATTGGCGTCATTGCGATGCACGTCGACCAGTCCGAGAGGGATGCCCAAGACGGCGTTCGCTACACGGCGGTCTTTGCGGGCGACCGCAAGAACGATCTCAACCCGCACGAGCCGATTTCCAGCGAAGCCCACGCCTTTCTCAAGGGCGAGGTGAATCGCGTCTACGGCCTGTTCGTCGAGACGGTGGCCCGCAACCGGGGCGTCGAGGCATCTGCCGTGCGTGACACCGAGGCCGGACTGTTCTTTGGGCAAGCCGCTGTTGCCATCGGGCTGGCCGACGCCATCGGCACCTTCGACGACGCCCTTGCGCAGCTTTGCGAATCCGTTTCCCCACTCCCGAAGTTGGCGGCAAGCCACTCCGGTCTTTTTAGCAACCCCCAGATGGAGTCATCAATGAATGATCGAACCGACCCCGCTGCTCCTGATCGGCTTGCTGCTGATCCTGCTGGCAGTTCCTCTCAACCGGCGGCCGCCACCGCCATGACCGTGGCTGACGCGATTGAGGTCGCCCAGACCTGCACCCTGGCCGGGCGCACCGACTTGATCGCGGGCTTCCTCGAAGCGAAGGCATCACCCGCCAAGGTGCGCAGCCAGTTGCTGGCGGCAAAAGCCGAGGCGTCCCCCGAAATCGTCAGCCGCATCGCTCCCGATGCTGCTGTGTCCACGAGCAACCCGCTGCTCGATGCCGCGAAGCAGCTCGCGGCCAAGTCCGCATCACTGAAGAAGGAGATCTGAGATGCCCACCGTGTTTTCTGAATCGATGAACTTGGGCGACCTGCTCAAGTACGAGGCCCCGAACCTCTACTCGCGCGACCGCGTCACCGTGGTCGCAGGCCAGACCCTGCCGCTGGGCGCGGTCGTCGGGATGGTCACTGCTACCGGCAAGGTCAAGCAGATCGACCCCTCAGCCACCGACGGCAGCCAGTACGCCGCTGGCGTGCTGATGCAGGCCGTCGATGCCGCACTGGCCGAACGCCCTGACGGTCTGATGGTGGCGCGTCACGCCATCGTCGCCGACCACGCGTTGCAGTGGCCCACCGGCATCACCACCGCCGAGCAGCAGGCGGCCGTTGCCCAGCTCAAGGCGCTGGGTGTCCTCGTTCGCCAAGGAGTCTGACCATGCAGAACATCTTCGAAAACCCCGCCTTCTCGATGTCGGCACTCACCGCCGCCATCAACTTCCTGCCCAACAACTACGACCGTCTGGGCGCAATGGGTCTGTTCGTCGACAAGCCGCAGCGTTTTCGCTCGGTGATCGTCGAGGAGCAGAACGGCGTGCTCACCCTGTTGCCGACGATGCCCCCGGGCTCGCCGGGCACCGTGGGCGTGCGCGGCAAGCGCAAGGTGCGCTCGTTCACCATCCCTCACATCCCGCACGACGACGTGATCCTGCCCGAGGAAGTCCAGGGCATCCGCGCCTTCGGGTCGGAGACGGAGCTGCAGACCGTGGCGGGCGTGATGGCGCAGCACCTGCAGACGATGCGCAATAAGCACGCGATCACGCTGGAGCATCTGCGCTTCGGCGCGCTCAAGGGCCAAATTCTGGACGCCGATGGCAGCGTGATCTATGACCTCTACAACGAGTTCGAGATCACGCCCAAGGCATTCACCTTCGATATCGCCGACCCGGCCAACGGCTGGGACGTGAAGAAGGCCTGTCTGGACGTCGTCCGCTACGTCGAGGACAACCTGCAGGGCGAACGGATGAGCGGCCTGCACGCCTTCGTCGGCGAGGACTTCTTCGACGCGCTCACAGGGCACGATGAGGTCAAGGCCGCCTACGACCGCTGGCAGGATGGGCAGGCGCTGCGCACCGATATGCGTGCTGGCTTCACCTTCGCCGGGATCACCTTCGAGGAACATCGTGGCCGGGCCGTCGCGCCGGGCAGTGCTGTGCGCCGATTCGTCGAACCCGACGAAGGCCACATCCTGCCGCTGGGCACGATGGACACGTTTGCCACCTACTACGCGCCTGCCGACTTCAACGAGACGGCTAACACGGTGGCGCTGCCGCTGTACGCGAAGCAGGAGCCGCGCAAGTTCGACCGGGGTACCGATCTGCACACGCAGGCCAACCCTCTGCCGCTGTGCCACCGCCCGGCGCTGCTGGTCAAGCTGGTCATGGGCGCTGGCGTATGAGTCTGGTCGCGCAGATCTATGAGTCGGCCGCCAACGCTGGGCTGCTGAAGGAATGCCTTTGGTATCCGTCGAACGGTGCGCCATCGCAACGGCATCAGGTCGGATTTGCCGCGCCCGATGAATCCCTTCTCGACGGCCTGACTTTGAGCACCGATTACGAGATGACCTACCCGGTCACGGCCTTCGGGGGGCTTGCTGCCCGTGAGGTTGTCGAAATCGGTGGCACGTCCTTCCAGGTGCGAGACATCCGGGCCGTGGGTGACGGCTCCGAGATCCGCTCCAAGCTCACCCGGCTGTAAACCCATGGCAGATAACTCCATCCGCGAGCGGATTCTGCTGGCGGTGATGGCGGCTGCCCGTCCGGCGGTAGAAGGCCTCGGGGCCACGTTGTACCGGTCGCCCACGGTGGCCATCAGCCGAGAGCAATGCCCGGCTCTGGCGGTGTTTCCCGAGTCCGAGTCCATCACCGAGCGCGCCAACGACCGCGTCACACGCGAACTGACTGTCCGCGTCGTCGCGCTCGCGCGGGCGGTACCACCTGCGTCCCCCGAAACCGAGGCCGACCGTCTGCTCACCGCTGCCCACGCCGCCTTGTTCGCGGACGGCACGTTTGGTGGGTTGGCGCTGGGCATCCGTGAGCAGGAAAGCGAGTGGGAGGTCGAGGACGCCGATGCGGTGGCCGTGGCCCTCCCGGCGCGCTATCGGCTGACGTACCGGACGCTGGCCAATGACCTTTCAACCCTTGGATGACACCTATGACCCCACTTGTTCTGACACGCCCGCACACCCACGCGGGCAAGACCTATGGCGTCGGTGACCGGATCGAGATCGACGCCACATCAGCCGACTGGCTGATGGCGCAAGGCATCGCCACGCCGGAGCCGTCCGCCCCAACTGCTGAACCCATCCCCGAACCCAAACCCCTCCAACGCAAGGAACCCAAGCAATGAGCACCTATGCCAGTTTTCAAGGCCGCGTCTTCCTCGGCAAGCGCGACACCGACGGCCTTCCCATCGAAGTGCGGTCGCCCGGCAACGTCGCAGAGCTGAAGCTCTCCCTCAAGACCGACGTCCTGGAGCATTACGAGAGCCAGACTGGCCAGCGCTCGCTGGATCACCGGATGGTCAAGCAGAAGTCCGCCACCGTGAACCTCACCATCGAGGAATTCACCAAGGAGAACCTCGCGCTGGCCCTGTACGGCAACCACGTCGTCGGCACGCCGGGCACGGTCACCGCCGAGCCAGTGGGCGGTGCCACGCCGATTGCGGGCGACCGCTACTTCCTGGCCCACCCGAAGGTGTCGTCCTTGGTCGTGACGGATTCGGCTGGCACGCCCGCGACCCTGGCCTTGGGCACGAACTACACGGCTGATCCCGACTTCGGTGCCCTCCAGTTTCTGGATACCACCGGCTTCACTGCGCCGTTCAAGGCCAGTTACGCCTATGGTGTGGCCACCGAGATCGGCATCTTCACGCAGGCGCTGCCGGAACGATTCCTGCGGCTCGAAGGCATCAACACGGCCCAGGGTAATGCCAAGGTGCTGGTCGAGCTCTACCGCGTGGCATTCGATCCGCTGAAGGAAATCTCCTTCATCTCGGACGAGTACAACAAGTTCGAGCTGGAGGGATCGCTGCTGGCCGACACCACCAAGCCCTTCGACGCGGTGCTGGGTCAGTTCGGCCGCATCGTGCAACTGTGATGGGTGCCGCCATGAGTGATCTGGACACCCTGATTCCGCAGGCGGTCGAACTGGTGATCGACGGTGAGCCGCTGGCCATCAAGCCACTGAAGGTCGGGCAGATGCCCGGCTTTTTGCGGGCGATCTCGCCGGTGATGCAGCAGCTCACCGCTTCCGACATCGACTGGCTGGCTTTGTTCGGCGAGCGTGGCGACGACCTGCTGTCGGCTATCGCTATTGCCGTCGGCAAACCTCGGGCGTGGGTCGACGAGCTGGCTGCCGACGAGGCAATCCTGCTGGCGGCCAAGGTGATCGAGGTGAACGCCGATTTTTTTACCCGGACGGTGATCCCGAAACTCGACGGTCTGTTCGGCCAAGTGAACCTGCCGCCCATCGTGAAAGCGGCGGCTGGTTCGACGCCGTCCAGCACCTGATCGAGCACGGGCACCGCTTGCCCGACATCCTCGACTACACGTTGGCGCAGGTGTGCGGCTTCGTCGCAGCGACGGCGCGTACCGATGCGGCCCGCGATGCACGGCTGCTGTCCGTGATTGCCATCGGCACGCGCAGCGATGCCCGCCACCTCGACCAAACCCTCGACCGACTTACTGACAAGGCCACCGACCGTGCCTGATGACCATGCGCATTTCCGTCCAGATCGATAGCGCCGCAGCCCAGGCGCAATTGCGCCGCTGGGGCGGCGAATTCCGCGACAAGGTCAAGAAGGCGGTGTCGCGGGCGATTGCCAGCGAGGCGGTCGAACTCAAGCAGGACGTGCGCAGCCACGTCGCCAGCCAGATGGCCGTGGTCAAGAAGTCTTTCCTCAAGGGCTTCAGCGCCAAGGTGCTGGACAAAGACCCGAACCGACTGCCCGCGCTGTACGTAGGTTCGCGCATTCCGTGGTCGGGGATGCACGAGACCGGCGGCCAGATTGCCGGGCGGATGCTGATTCCACTGAACGGTCGGGTGGGCCGCAAGCGCTTCAAGGCGCAGGTGGCCGAGCTGATGCGCGGCGGCAATGCCTATTTCATCAAGAACGCGAAGGGGAACATCGTCCTGATGGCCGAGAACATCAAGGAGCACGACCGGCCACTGTCAGGCTTCAAGCGCCGCTACCGCAAGGCAGAGGGCATCAAGCGCCTCAAACGCGGCGCGGACATCCCGATTGCCGTCCTGGTGCCCAAGGTCGTGCTCAAGAAGCGCATCGATGTCGAGCGGCTGGTCGCGGGTCGCATCCCGCGTCTGGCGGCGGCCGTCGAGAAGCAGATCAGCACGGTGGATTGATTCATGGCCAAGCGAATTTCCATCCTCGTCGCGCTCGAAGGGGCCGACGAGGGGCTCAAACGCGCCATCACGTCCGCCGAGCGCAGTCTCGGTGAGCTGTCGACCACCGCGAAGACTGCCGGGGCGAAGGCTGCCGCCGGAATGGCCGAGGTCAAGGCCGGGATGTCGGCCTTCGGTGATCAGGTGGCGACGGCCAAGACGCAGTTGCTTGCCTTCCTGTCGATCAACTGGGCTGCTGGCAAGGTACAGGAGATCGTCCAGATCGCCGATGCCTGGAACATGATGTCCGCGCGCCTGAAGTTGGCGACGGCGGGACAGCGTGAATTCACGACCGCGCAAGCGGCCCTGTTCGACATCGCCCAGCGCATCGGTGTGCCGATTCAGGAAACGGCCACGCTGTACGGCAAGCTCCAGCAGGCTGTTCGGATGCTGGGTGGCGAGCAGAAGGACGCGCTCACGATCACCGAGAGCATCTCGCAGGCACTGCGCCTGTCGGGCGCATCGGCTACCGAAGCGCAGTCCTCTCTGCTGCAATTCGGGCAGGCGCTGGCGTCTGGTGTGCTGCGCGGCGAGGAATTCAACTCCGTCGTCGAAAACAGCCCCCGTCTGGCGCAGGCACTGGCCGATGGCCTGAATGTGCCCATCGGGCGACTGCGCAAGCTGGCCGAAGAAGGCCGCCTGACCGCTGACGTGGTGGTCAACGCGCTGATGAGCCAGAAGGACAAGCTGGCCAGCGAGTACGCCCAACTGCCGCAGACGGTGAGCCAGGCCTTAGAGCGCCTGCGCAATGCCTTCGGGCAGTGGATCAACCGGGTCGATGAATCGACGGGCCTGACCAAGAAGCTGGCCGAGGCGCTGACCTTCCTGGCCAGCAACCTCGATACGGTGATGCAATGGCTCAAGCGGATCGCCGAAGTTGGGCTCGCGGTGCTGATCTACCGCCTGATCCCGGCGCTCATCACCGCGTGGCAGACCGCCGGTGCCGCTGCCGTCACGGCCGCCAGTGCCACTGCGGCGGCGTGGACGACGGCCAACCTGTCGGTGTCGGCCGCCGTGGCCAGCGTCGGCTTGCTCAAGACGGCGTTCGCCGTGCTGGGGGCCTTCCTGGTCGGCTGGGAGATCGGGACTTGGCTGTCGGAGAAATTCGAGATCGTCCGCAAGGCGGGCATCTTCATGGTCGAGATGCTGGTCAAGGCGGTCGAGCAGTTGCGCTACCGCTGGGAGGCATTCGCCGCCATCTTCACCTCGGACACGATTGCCGAGGCGACCAAGCGCCACGAGGCCCGTCTCGCGGAGATGAACCAGATCTTCGCGCAGATGTACGCCGACGCGACCAAGGGGGCGGATGCTGCCAAGGGCGCGATGAATACCGCCGCGACGGCTGCGGAGGAAATCGCCAAGCGGCTCGAAGCCGTGCGTCAGGGCACGCAGGAGGCAGTCGGGCGCGGTATCGAGGCTGTCCACAGCGCCCTGGAGAAGCTGAAATCCCGCCTCGGTGAGGTTGAGCAGGCTGTCGGCAAGGCCAATCAGACGGTCAACGACGCCACCGCCAAAATGGCCGAGGCCTACAAGGGCCTGACGTCCATCGTCGAGGCCAACCTGCTGCGCCAGATCGAAGCGGTCAAGGCGCGCTATCAGCAGGAACAGTCGGCGCTGGAGACATCCAAGCAGTCCGAAGCTGCGCTGATCACCAAGTCGACGCAGTTGCTGACGGAAGCCCTCACGCAGCAGACCACGTTGCGGCGGCAGTCCACGACCGACACGCTGAAGCTCATTGACGATGAGTCCAAGGCGCGGATCGAGTCGGCCCGCCGCCAGGGTCAGACGGAAGAAGAGCGCCGCGCCAACGTCCAGCGGGTCGAAAACGACATCCTGGCCACCAAGCGCCAGACGATGACGCAGGCGCTGGCCGAGTACCGGCAGCACATCGATGCGCTCAACGCTGAGGCCAACCGGCATCTGACCGAGATCAAGCGCATCGAGGAGGAGAAGCGCCAGCTTTCAATGACTACGGAGGAACGTGTCCGCGACATCCGCCGCCAGGGCATGACCGAATTTGAGGCAACCGAAGACCGCAAGCGTCAAATCGCCGAATACCAGGGGAAGGCCCGGGAGGCGCTGGCCAATGGCGAGTTCGAGCAGGCTCGGCAACTCGCCCAGAAAGCGATGGACTTGGCCTCGCAGGTGGCCAGTTCGCAAACCAGTGAAGCCAAGCGCGGCGAAGACGCCCGCAAGCAGTCCGAGCAGGCGGTTTCGCAGGTCACCCAGCTCGAATCGCAGTCCCGCGATGCCTATCGCAAGCAGGAATACGCGCAAGCCGAAGCCCTGATGCGCCAAGCAGACGCGTTGCGCGCCGAACTGGCCCAGAAGACCAAGGATGCCGACGCACAAATCGCACAGGGCAAGGATGGCGTCAATCAAGCCATTCAGCGCATCCGGGAATCAGAAGAGATTCTCAACAAGACCCTGGATGCCGAAGCCAAGGCGCACCAGACCGCCGCGCAGTCGGCATTGACCGCCCGCGACCAGATCCAGCAGACCCTCACCCAGACCGAAAACCAGATCGACCAGATCACGGCCAAGCTGAAAGACGGTCTGAAGGTCACGCTGGATGCTGACACGACGCGCTTCGACAAAGCTATCGCTGACCTCGACAAGGCCATCGCCGAGAAGGAGTACCTGCTCAAGATTCAGGCCGACTTGCAGGAGGCAGAGAAGAAGCTGCAGCAGTACGAGCAGCTGCTGAAGGAAGGCAAGACCCTGCCTGTCGATGCCGACGTGTCCAAGGCCAAGGAGGCGCTGGACAAGCTCAAGACCTACGCCGACCAGAACTCGCAGTTCGAACTGAAGGTGGCGACCGAGAAGGCGCAGGCCGCCATCACCAACGTCGAGGGGATGATCAAGGCGCTGGATCGCATCCAGACCGAGTCCCGGCATCAGGTCAGCACCAACGCCGACGCGGCCCGCGCCGAAATCATGAGTCTCAACGGGGCCAACACCTCGAGCACGCACACGATCTACGTGCGCAAGGTGGAGGCAAACGCGACCGGCGGTTTGGTGGGCGGTGGCGTGCGCCGCTACGCCGATGGCGGCGCTGTGGCCCCGGCCTTTCCTCGGATGAGTGGTGGCTCGGTTCCCGGCTCTGGCCACCACGACACCGTGCCACGCACCCTGGATGCCGGTGCCTTCGTGATTCGTAAGGCTGCTGTGCAGAAGTACGGCGGCGGTGCGCTCTCCCGGCTGGCCAACGGTGTGGCCCGATTCGCCGTCGGCGGCCGCGTGCAGGCCTTTGGCAACGGTCGCCCCCAAGGTACCGATCCCGATGGCAAGCCGATAGTCCCGAAAAAGAACCGGGAGGCGGTCGAAGCTCTGAAGATGATCGACCTCGGCCTGCAAGGGATGAACGAGTACACGGGCTGGCTGCAGTGGAACTACGGTGCCTCGGTCAGTCTGGACATGCGCAGCAAGACGATGGAGAGCTACGGCAAGCAGGCGCAGCAGGATCGGCGTGCGCTGGAGGACTTCATCAGCCGCAAGACGCTCACCGGCAACGAGCGCCAGAACCTGGAGCGCATCAAGCAGACGTGGCGGCAGGCAATGGCCCAGCCGCTGCTTTGGGGCAAAGACCTGGAGCGCGAGCTGATCGACTACATGGAGCAGAACCAGGGCGAGTTCTACCGGCGCGGCGGCATGGCCAAGTCCGACACCGTCCCGGCGATGCTCACGCCGGGCGAGTTTGTCGTGAACAAGGATGCCGTTTCCCGCTACGGCGCTGGCTTCTTCGAGGCGATCAACAACTTGTCGGCTCCGGCGCAAGCCCTGGCTGGTCGAGCGCTGGCGGGCGTTCAGGGCTTCGCCACGGGTGGGCTGGTGCAACCCAGCGGGTCGCGGCTGGCACGCCCGGTGTTGGCCAGCGATGCCGGGCCCAGCCGCACGGTACGCGTGGAACTGTCCTCGGGACAGCAGAAGGTCAACGCCACCGTAGACGCACGAGACGAGTCTCGTCTGCTGCAACTGCTGGACGCTGCCCGCGCCCGCACTGCCTGAAGGTTTTCCGATGCAACTGACGAACCTCGAAACCGGGGTGGCTTTGCCATTGCCCGATGACTTGCTGTGGGCCGATGAGCACGCGTGGTCGCCCGCCGTGGCGACCACGTCTTACCTCATCACCGGAGCCTTGTTGATCCAGTCTGCCACCCGGCAAGCCGGTCGTCCCATCACGCTGGTGGGCGCACCCGATATGGCCTGGGTGACGCGGGCCACGGTCGAGCAACTGCGGGCCTGGGCCGCGCTTCCGGTCGGCAGCGCCACAGGTCGCTTCGGGTTGACCTTCTCCGATGGCCGCACGTTCACCGTGGCATTCCGCCACGCGGAAACGGCCATTGATGCAGAGCCTGTGCTGGGCATCCCGGCCCGTGCCGACACCGACTTCTATCGCCTGACCCTTCGATTCCTGGAGATCTGAAATGCCGATCCAATCCGGCGACGTGAAACTGCTGAAGTCCGCCGTGATGGCGGATGTGCCCGAGGGCGGTGGCGCGCCCACGGGCAACACCATTGCCGATGGTGTCTCCAACGCCATCTTCCCTGACATCTCCGAGCTGGATCGCGCCGGTGGCCGGGTCAACTTGCGCAAGTCCTTCGTCTCGGTGCAGACCGACGACACCGACACCTACTTCGGTGCCAATGTGATCGTGGCCGAGCCGCCGCAGGATGCCCGTGTCAGCGTCACCCTGTTCAGCACCGAGAAGACCTTCGACACCCGCGAGCAGGCGCAAGTCCGCATCGAGGCCTACCTCAACAAGGGCCCCGAGTGGGCGGGCTACCTGTTCGAGAACCACATCGCGGGCCAGCGCGTCATTCAGCTTTTCCAGCGCACCACCGACACCGTTCCCAATGTCGGCCAGACGCTGGTCTTGATCGAGAACGAGGGACTGGGCACCCAGAAGGAGCAGTACATCCGGGCCACCTCGGTGTCCGTCGTCGAGCGCACCTTCACCTACGACGGCGACAAGGACTACAAGGCCAGCATCGTCACGGTCGACATCAGCGACGCCCTGCGCTACGACTTCACCGGCTCGCCCGCAAGCCGCACGTTCACTCGCGCCGCGAATAGCACCAAGACGCGCGACACGGTCGTGGCGGACGCCGGAACCTACGTCGGGGTAGTACCGCTGACGCAGGCCGCCGCCGTCGGCGACTTCACGATCAAGGGCACCTCGATCTACACGCAGTTGGTGCCGAGCGCGCAGACCGAGACGCCTATTTCCTTCGTGCCACCGTATGCGGCAGCAGGACTGCCAGTACCAGGGGCCGTCGCGGTGAGCTACACGGCCAGCCACGCGTGGACGACCAGCATCAAATTCAATCTCCCGGGCGGTTGCTTGCCGGGGTCACTGACCATCGGCACGGACGGCATCACGATATTTGACGACGCAGGCCTGCTCAAGACCGCCAGCGGGACGGTCGGAACCATCGACTACGCCAACGGCATCCTGACCCTGAACTCGGGGACGATGTCGAACGCGAAAGCGGTCACCTACACGCCTGCCGCGCAGATTCTGCGTGCGCCGCAAAGCTCGGAGATCCCGGTCACGCCCGAGTCGCGCAGCCAGTCCTACGTGGGCACGGTCAACCCGGTGCCGCAGCCCGGAACGCTGTCGATCAGCTACATGGCCCAAGGGCGCTGGTATGTGCTTTCCGACAGTGGCAACGGCTCGCTCAAGGGCCTGGACGCCAGCTACGGCGCGGGCACCTTCAACAGGAATACCGGATCCTTCGTGGTCACGCTGGGTGCGTTGCCCGACGTGGGCAGTTCGCTCGTGCTGACCTGGAATGTGCCGACACAGGAGACGCAGCAGCCATCGACCACCCTCAAGGCGTCGCAGGGTCTGACCTTGAACCCGCCAGCTGGGACGGCAGTGCAACCCGGGTCGCTCACGGTGTCGTGGGAGTACGGCGGCACCAAGACGGCAACGGCGGCCACGTCGGGCGTGCTGTCGGGTGCCGCCACTGGCAGTCTGAGCGTGGCGCAGAACCGCGTGGACTTCGCGCCGAATGTGCTGCCGTCCGTGGGGACAGAGCTCACCGTGAGCTATGTCGCGGGCCCCAAGCAGGAAGATTTGTTCGCGCATCCGTCCCGCAACGGATCGGGGCTGTTGCCGGTCACTGCAACCCTCGGGGCCATCGAGCCGGGCTCGCTCGAAGTCGAGTGGAACACTTTCACCGACGAGGCGGTTCTCGGCGCGTACACCTTCGCTCAATTGCAGGAGATGGGCATCGCCGTCTCGATCTGGCGCGACCCCACCCAGATCGCCCGAGATGACGGGAACGGCGGTGTAGTGCTGAACGGGATCTCGATTGGCACCGTCAACTACGCAACCGGTCAGGTGACCTTCAATCCGGATGTCTCGATCCGTATCCCACGCCCGGTCTACACGGCAGTCGCCATCAACGGCACCGGTCGGTGGCGATTGAACTACGGCGGCATCGCCTACGTCGATGCGCCATCGCTGTACCCCAACGACGAGTCCGGCTACGTCAAGCTGCGCTACAACAGCGCGGGCTCGACCAGCAACCAGACCGAGACGTTCCAGTTCCTCCCGGCCTTCAAGCTGGTACCGGGGGTGAATGCCCAGGTGGTGACTGGCACGGTGCTTCTCTCCATCAGTGGCGCGCAGCCTTGGGGCGACAACGGCCAGGGCACCCTGCGCGAGTTCACCACCAGTGGCTGGGTCACGCGCGGCACGATCAACTACCTGTCCGGGGACGTGGCGCTGACGTCCTGGACGGCGGGCACGAACAACGCGATCACGCGAGCCAGTTGCGTGACCACGGTCGGCGAGAACATCTCAAGCGAGTTTGTGTTCCGCACTGGCGCGGCACCGCTTCGTCCTGGGTCGCTGTCGATCCAGTACGCCCGCGCGGTTGGCGGCACGCAAAACGTGACGGCCGGGATTGACGGCAAGATCGAGGCAACCGGCATCAGCGGCAGCGTCGACTACGAGACCGGTCTGGTGCGCGTTCGCTTCGGAACGATGGTCACGGCGGCGGGGAGCGAGAGCCAGCCTTGGTACGCCGCCGACCGGGTGGGCACGGACGGCAAGATCTTCCGACCCGAGCCAGTGGCTGCATCCAGCGTGCGCTACAGCGCGGTGGCCTACAGCTATCTGCCGCTGGACGCTGATCTGCTTGGTATCGACCCGGTGCGTCTGCCCAGCGATGGGCGCGTGCCGATCTTTCGCCCGGGCGGCTTCGCCGTGGTGGGCCACACCGGCAAGATCACGACCTCGGTCAGCAACGGCCAGACCATCAACTGCGCTCGGGTGCGCCTGTCGCGCGTGCGCGTCGTCGGCCACGACGGAGCGGTGATCAACACCGGGTACTCCACCGATCTGGAAGCGGGCACCGTCACCTTCATCAACGTGTCGGGCTACAGCCAGCCCGTGACCATTGAGCACCGCATCGAGGACATGGCCGTGGTGCGGGATGTGCAGATCAGCGGTGAGATCAGCTTCACGCGCGCCCTGACGCACGAATATCCGCTGGGGAGTCACGTCTCCAGCGCGCTGGTGGCCGGTGACCTCTTTGCCCGCGTCAATCTGGTGTTCGACCAGTCGACGTGGAACGGCGCGTGGTCGGATGCCTTGTCGGGCAGCTCGGCAACAGCGACGTTCAACAACACGCAGTACCCGATCCGTGTGACGAACCGAGGCGCATTGACCGAGCGCTGGGTCGTTCGACTGACCAACAGCACCTCGTTCGAAGTCATCGGCGAGAACGTCGGCGTGATCGCCACGGGCAACACCAGTGCGGATTGCGCACCCAACAACCCGGCGACCGGCGTGCCGTACTTCCAACTGCCTGCGCTCGGCTGGGGCAACGGCTGGGCCACTGGCAACGTGCTGCGCTTCAACACCATCGGCGCGCAGTTCCCGGTCTGGGTGGTGCGCACCGTCCAGCAGGGGCCGGAATCCGTGCCCGACGACAACTTCACGTTGCTGATTCGCGGCGACGTGGACACCCCTTGAACCGTAGACAGGAACCCTTGAGATGACCGACTTGACCGTCAAATACTTCAACAGCGGCATGACCGGCGCACCGCAGATCGCCAACAACTGGGGCGATCTGGTGACGATGCTTGATGCCTGCCTCGTCAACGGCTTCGCGTTGAAGGCCATCGACACGCTGACCTTCGCCGATGGCATCGCCACAGCCACCATTTCCACCGGCCACGCCTATCGGCCTTTTCAGGTGGTCGAGATCGCTGGAGCCGAGCAGCCTGAGTACAACGGTTCATTCCGTGTGCTGTCGACGACCACGACCGCCTTCACCTATGCGGTGACCGGAGCGCCGGTGTCGCCCGCGACGACGACCACTAACCTGAGCGCCAAAGTGGCTCCACTTGGGTGGGAGAAGCCGTTCGCGGGGACGAGCAAGGCCGCCTATCGCAGCAAAAACCCACAGTCGCCGCAGAACATCCTGCTGATCGACAACAGCCTCAAGACGCCCAACTACACGACGGGGTGGGCGAAGTGGGCCAACGTCGGAATCGTGGAAGACCTGTCCGACATCGACACCATCGTTGGCGCACAGGCTCCGTATGACCCGAACAACCCGACGCAGAACTGGAAACAGGTCACCGCTAGCCAGTGGGGTTGGTACAAATGGTTCCACGCACGTGGCCCCCAGTACGAAAGCAACGGCGACAGCGGCGGCGGAGGTCGCAACTGGGTGTTGATCGGTGACGACCGTCTGTTCTTCCTGTTCTGCACCAACGCAGCGGGCTACGGCTGGTACGGCCGCAACAGCTATTGCTTCGGCGACCTCATCAGCTTCAAGCCCGGCGACAACTTCGCCACGGTGCTGGCCGCTGATGACAACTACTCGGGGATGAGCAACTACTGGAGCTATCCAGGGCAGTTCAGCGGCTACGGGCTGGTTTCGTCCCTGGACTTCACCGGCAAGGTGCTGCTGCGCAATCACACCCAACTCGGCAATCCCGTCCGGTTCGGACTCACGTCGCTGAACACCAACAACGGCCAGCAGATCTGCGGTCGGGGCCCGATGCCGTTCCCGAATGGAGCCGACTACAGCTTGTGGCTGTTGCCCACCTACGTGCGGCAGGAGGACGGCCATATGCGCGGCATCCTGCCCGGGATGCTGTGGATGCCCCAAGACCGGCCCTATAGCGATCAGACCATCGTGGACAACGTGGTGGGTCAGGCGGGTAAGCGCTTCTTGCTGGTCAGGACGCAGTACAGCTCGGAAACCGAAGGCGCACAGATCGCGTTCGACATCACTGGCCCGTGGAGGTAAGCCATGAGCTACCCGCTGAGCGAGTCTTTCGCCACGGCTCCTGCGACCGGCTACACCGCAGTCCTCGGCGGAATGGCCGCGACACACAACAACGTGCAGCAGTCCATCGATATCTCGGCCCCCAATAGCCAGTCCATCCTGCGCTTCAACGAAACCGCCCACGGTGACTTCTGGTTCGAGGCGGATGTTGAGTTTCTGACCGACCCGAGCGCCCGCAAGCACATCGGCCTGTGGATGACCACCGGCAACGGTTCCGAGGGCTACCGGTTCGCACATATTGACGGTGCCTGGAGCGTGACACGCTGGAACAGTGGTTTCGGCGACGGCGCGGCAGTGACGGGCGGCGTCAACGATGGAGCGAAGCCGGTCGCGGGCGTTATAGACGTGGCCCCGACCTTCAACGTCGGCCAGCGGATGACCCTGCGATGCGAGGTCATCGTCGGAGCCTTCGACGCCAACGGCGTGCCGTGGGCTCGTCTGATCCAGTTCAAGGCCGGTGGGGTGCTGATGTTCCAGGTCGGGGATGCTGCCTACCGGGGCAAGCTGATCCCGGGCGTGTTCCTGTATGGGGCCACGGCGCGCGTCCACGCGATTGCGGGTGACACGCCGTCAGGTCTGCCCGCGTTTCCGGCAACCGTGGGCGTGAACGCCGCCGATGACCTGCTGCCGCTGGCCGGTGGATCGACTTCGGTGCTGCCTGATCCTGCCGCCAACATTGGCGTGAATGCCGACTGCGACCTGATGCGATTGAACAGCCCCAACTCTGAGTTGTGGAGCCGCAGCGGCGGCTACGACTGGCACTTCCACCCAATTCCGAACGGCCGCAAGGACATCCATTTCAGTGGCCACGGCGTCATCGCCGGAACCGTCAAAGAGAAGGGCCAGCCCGACCAGCCCCTGGTGCGGCGAGTACAACTCTTCAGCGAGAACACCCGCGTCCTGGTGGCCGAGACCTGGAGTGACACCACGGGCGCGTACCGGTTCGAGCTGATCGATCCGGCCCAGAGATACACCGTGGTCAGCTACGACCACAAGCAGATGTACCGCGCCGTGATTGCCGACAACCTTCACCCGGAGACGATGCCGTGACCGTTGCCATCACTGTCGAACACAACGAGGCGCGGCTGGCGGGCACCCTGGCGTTCCTGGATGCGGGCAGCAACCCGGCGCGTCTGCGCATCTACGGCGGCACGCGACCGGCTACACCTGCGACGACGCCGACGAGCGCGATGCTGGTCGAGATCAGGCTCACCAAGCCTGCTGGCACGATTGCAGGCGGGCTCCTGACGCTGGCGCAGCAGGAGGATGGCTTGATCACCAGCACCGGCGTTGCCACGTGGGCACGGCTGGTCAACGGCAACGAAGTCACGGCGCTGGATCTGGACTGCAGCGGCACCGATGGGAGTGGAGATGTGAAGCTGGCCAGCACTAACCTCTATCTGGGTGGCGACGCCCGGATGGTTTCTGCGATTCTGGGGTAGGCCGTGCCGAGCGCATCCAGCGAATTGACGCTGGCCGTCACGCTGCCGATACCCGAAGTCAGCATCGCGTTCGGCCCACTTCTGGTCAACCTGCTGTTCGATCAGCCTGCTGCCGCCGACGCCGACTTGGTGTTCGGCGCAGGCTTCGCCCCGCCGCGCGACGACGTAGTGGTGCTGGCCAGCCTGCCGCTGCCGGTTGTCTCGATCAAGTTCATCCCGCCAGCGCGAGCCGAATTGCTGGCAGAGCTACCTGCCTTGACGGTCAGCACGTTGCTGTTGCGCCCGAGCGTGCCCTTGGACGTGATGGGCGCAAGTCTTCCCGGTGTCGTGTTCTCCGGCGAGGTCAGGTACTACTCTCGCACTCAGCGACCGACGGTTGGCCAGACCGCTCACCCTTGGCAATTGGCGAGACAGACCGAGGACGGTGCCACGCAGGGCCAGCAGGACGCTGGCGCTACACCCGCAGGCTGGGCCGTGTTCTGGCGACGCACCTTGGGTGTTCCTCAAGGCATCGAGCACAGGTTGCCGCCAGTGCTGGCGGCAGCGCCCGAGCAACGAAGCGCTCGCCATCAGGATGCGACCCGGCTGCAGGATTCGACGTGGTTTGCGCACCAGGACGCCACGCGGTTTGAAGCGGCCCGACGCGGTCTGTTCCAGAACGCAGGCCCTCTGCGGGATGCCACGCGGTTCCGGCATCAGGACGGTGACCGCACCAAGCGCGCCGGGAGAGTGTCCCGGTGGCAAAGCGCTGCGTTGGTGGTGCGCGGCCAGGGAAGCGATTTTCAAACGGCGCGCCTGCAACTGAGGGGCTGGCGCGGCAGGTATCAGGAGGCGGTGCCGCCGCCACCGGGCATCAGCCGGTGGGTGGTGCCTGAGCCGCCCGTTCCGCAGCCTTGCTACACGCCCAGTCCGCACCTGCTGTTTGCCGCGCTGGCCGCGACCGATGGGCATCTGCTGTTCCTTTGTGAAAACCACGTCACCCCGCCGCCACCCGATGGGGAGCCGGTGGTCATTCCTGTTCGGAGGGTCTATTTCGTGATCAACAACGTGACCCTGTACCGCGTGTCCGATGGCTCGCCAGTGCCGGTGTTCAACCTCTCGCTGTCGCTCGATGCATCGTCCTGGGCGTGGGGCTTCGATGCGGTGCTGCCTGCGAAAGCAGAGGCACTGGTCGCGGGCAGCGCATCCGGGCCCGTCGAACTCGTGGCCAGCGTCAACGGCACCTCGTTTCGCGTGCTGGCCGAGAGCATCAGCCGCGAGCGCATCTTCGGTGACGCCAGCATCCGCATCTCCGGACGGGGGCGCAACGCCGTTCTGGCCGCGCCTTACGCGCCGGTGATGACGTTCTCGAACACCGAGGGCCGCACTGCTCGGCAGTTGATGGACGACGTGCTCACGGTCAACGGCATCCCGCTGGGCTGGGCGGTCGATTGGGGCCTGACGGACTGGAACGTCCCCGCCAATGCGTTTGCGCAGCAGGGATCGTGGATCGACGCACTGACCGCCATTGCCGGTGCTGCAGGTGGCTACTTGATTCCGCATCCCTCGGCCCAGAGCATCCGTGTGCGTCATCGCTACCCGGTCGCCCCTTGGGAATGGAGCACGGTCACGCCCGACTTCGTGTTGCCGGTCGATGCCGTCGCCCGCGAGTCGCTGCGCTGGCTGGAAAAGCCTGCGTACAACCGCGTGTTCGTTTCCGGGCAGGACGTCGGCGTCCTCGGGCAGGTGACCCGAGCGGGGACTGCCGGAGAAGTGCTGGCACCCATGGTCGTCGACCCGCTGATCACCGAGGCCGCCGCCGCGCGTCAGCGTGGCATCGCCGTGCTGGCCGACACCGGTCACCAGCTTGAGGTCAGCCTGCGTCTGCCGGTGCTCGCCGAGACCGGGATCATCGAGCCCGGCGCATTCGTGGAGTACCGGGACGGCAGCGTCACGCGATTAGGCATTGTCCGCGCGACCCAAGTGGAAGCCGGGTTGCCCGAGGTCTGGCAGACGCTGGGAGTGCAGGCCTATGCATAACCTCTACGAGCAGTTTCGCCAACTGATCCCCGACCCGCCGCTGCAGGCGGGCACCGTGACCGACGTCGGCTCTGGCGTGGTCACGGTCGCATTGCCCGGTGGCGGCCGAATCAAGGCGAGGGGCTCTGCGGCCCTTGGCCAGAAGGTGTTCGTGCGCGACGACGCCATCGAAGGCATCGCGCCCAGCCTGACGCTGGAAATCATCGAGATCTGAAACCCAACTGATTCAACCCTGAGACCCGCCCTGATGCTCACGCATCGGGCGGGTTTCGCATTTCTGGAGCACGCAAATGAACGCACCGACTGTGACAGGGGGCATGGTGACCATGCCCAAGGACGAATTCGAAGAACTGCTGGAGCGCGTCGCCGAACGCGGCGCTCGCCACGCGCTGGCTGATGTGGGCCTCGATGGCGAAGACGCTGCCAGCGACATCCGAGAGCTGCGGGGCCTGCTGGAGGCCTTCAACACGGCCAAACACACCGCGTGGCAGACGGTGGTCAAGGTGATCACCACTGGCTTCCTGCTGGCCCTCGTCGCAGGCGCAATCATCAAGCTCAAGGTGTTCGGAGGTGGCCAATGATCGAGACCCTGCTCGGTGGCCTCCTGGGCGGGGCCTTCCGTCTCGCGCCCGAATTGCTCAAATGGCTCGACCGCCAAGGCGAGCGTGGCCACGAACTGGCGATGCAAGACAAGGCGCTGGAGTTTGAAAAGCTGCGTGGCGCGCAGCGCATGGCCGAAATCGGCGCGAGCGCCGATGCGGCGTGGAACGTCGGAGCCATCGATGCGCTGCGCGACGCCGTCCGCACCCAGGGTGAGAAGACCGGCGTGCGCTGGGCCGACGCGCTCTCAACCAGCGTGCGTCCGGTGATCACCTACTGGTTCATGGTGCTGTACTGTGCAGCCAAGACGGCGGCATTTGTGGCTGCCGTGACCGCTGGCGCTGGCTGGGGCACAGCCATCCTGCACGCCTGGACGGAAGCGGATCAGGCGCTGTGGGCTGGTGTACTGAACTTCTGGTTCCTCGGGCGCGTGTTCGACCGGGTGCGTTCGTGAGCGAAGTGCCGAAAACGGCCATCGAGCTGGCCAAGCGATTCGAGGGGTTCCACCGCGTGCCGAAGGCCGATCCTGGACGCGCACACCCGTACATCTGTCCTGCAGGGTACTGGACGATTGGCTACGGTCACCTCTGTGATCCGAAGCACCTGCCGATCACCGAGACCGAGGCCGAGATCTATCTGGCGCGCGACCTGCAGACGGCGCTCGCCGCGACGCTGCGTTACTGCCCGGTGCTCGCCGCCGAACCCGAAGGGCGACTTTCGGCCATCGTGGACTTCACCTTCAACCTTGGCGCAGGGCGGCTGCAGACGTCGACGCTACGGCGGCGTATCAACCAGCGGGACTGGGTGGGCGCGGCACGCGAGTTGCTGCGCTGGGTCAATGGCGGGGGGAGGGTCTTGCCGGGGCTCGTGGCGCGCCGAACGTGCGAAGTGGCACTGTTGCGATAGGCGCAGGAATGGCGAGCCCGATGACGAAACGACAACGTTGCATCGGGCAAACCTTTAATGATATCAGGCCTCGCCAGAGGTCTGCATCCTCCGGTAAAATCACTGTTTAGAGGGGCTCAATCAATGACTGTTTTCACCATAGGCTACGAAGGACTGGACATCGACGCGTTCATGTCGCTGCTCGCTGAGCACGGCATCGAGACGGTCGTGGACATCCGCGAGCTACCCCTGTCGCGCAAGCCTGGGTTTTCGAAGAAGGCGCTGGCCAGCGTCCTGAACCTTTCTGGCCTCGAGTACGTCCACATGGTCGCGCTGGGTTGCCCGAAGCTGGTGCGTGATCGCTACCGAGAAGACGGCAACTGGAAGCGCTATACCGACGGTTTCCTGAAGCACCTCAAAACGCAGAAACCAGCCATCGACGAGCTCGCGGAATTGGCTGCGTCGTCGAACTGCGCACTGCTCTGCTACGAGGCCGATTTCAATTTCTGCCACCGTTCGATGGTGGCCAACGCTGTTCGGGACGCCAGTGGTGCGGACGTCGAGCACATCACCGCGGCGGCCACTAAAACAGCGAGCCCTGCCTCACTTCGGCTGGCTTTCGCTTAGGCGGGTAGACCAAGCTGATGATCAGCCACTGGTCTTGGAACCGGTGCTGATTACCCATCAGAAACATCAAGTCTTTGCCGCCGAGTTGGCCTTCGAGCTTGGCGCGAAACGGGGCCTCCCAATCGACGCCGTGGTCGCGGCGGCAGTTCCAGAATAGAGCGCCAGCTTCCCAGTCAACGATCTTGTGCCGGTGCTCCACCTCACCTTCGGGGGAGTCGCACACGTACCGGTAGTGGAAGTCGAACGGCACCTTTCGCAGCTCCTTCACCTGCCGCTTTGCGTCTGCCTCGGAGAACAGATCACCTTGCATCTGCTCCCGCATCAGCTTCTCTTTTTCGTCCTCCGTCCATTCCTGGTTCCGGGCCTTTGTGATCTCAAGCCCGAGTAACCTTTTCGGCCGTAGCAGTGCGATGGACAGTTTGTCGCTCAAGCGTCCTGCGTCGAGGGCAACGAAGCTATCGAACGATGGAATTTTGTCCAGCCATTCCCAGCGGAGGCCCCATTCCTTCTTCGTGTCGATCCGATCTCCGCACTCAATCGTGTCGACGTAAAGCTTGTGGCTCTCCGGCCGGTGATCCTTATTGGCCTTTTCGACCCTGACGTCGATCCACTGCCACTTGGTGAACTGCTGGCCTTCCTCAATCATCCGAAATGGCACGGGGTAGAGACGTCGCATCGACCCGTCTTGGCTGATGCCCGCAACGCACGACGTCTCAACGTACTGCGCGCTTGGCGAGGGGTACGTCTTCGCCAGAATCAGAATTCGCTCTTTCCTGATCTTCTCCATCGGACGGGCCCCCTCGCTTTGTTGAACTAATCCACGATGCCTGTTTTCATCGGCATTGACGCAAAAACGATCACGCCCACACCTGATCCAGGTTCTTCGCTGCCAGCAACTTGTCTCGAAGCGCGTAGCGCGACGACTGCATGTTGACCTCGCTGCTCTCCGGGCGCGGGATCGGAACAATGGCCGTTGCCGCCCCTTTGAACTTGATCATGTACTTGCCCGTGTCGTTGTACGGAACGATGGCGTCAATCTCGGCGATGTGGGTGATGGCAGCAACAGGGGCGACCTGATAGGCCGCGATGAACTTAAGTTTCGAGATGTGCTTCGCATTGATCCGCACGGCGAACCAGCAGTGCTCGTTCAGAAAGCGTTGCTTGAACCCTTCCTCGCGTGCCGGGACAACGATGGTGTCGAACTTGTCGCTCTCAGAACCGACGGGCTGTACTTGATCGCTCGGGTCGTCCTGCTTGGGTGGCGTGAAGGCGTTGATTCCAAGCATCGGCAGGATCAACAACATGTCGGCCAGGAACGCCTGCGCGGTGGCCTTCGCCGCAGGCGCCATCGTCGGAGCCGTCGGGTTGTTCTTGTTCAGCAAAATGGCCCGGTCATGCTTCTTGGCCAGCGCAACCAGTGCCGATTCCAGGTACTGAACTTCAGTCTTGCCGATCTTGTGGTTGCGGTCGAAGAAGTAGACGCCCCAGACCCATCCCTCCTTGTTCGAGACGTGATTCTTCAAGCGGTCGCCGACGGGATCAGCCTCACCGATGTAGATCGTCTCTTCCGCAGCATTGCCCACAAGGATGTAGATACCGGCCTGGGAGAAGCCCGGTTCCTGCTTCAACAGGTGGAAGAGCTCCCTGTTGAAGACGACGCCGTAGCCTGACCAGTTCGACTTGTCGAGGTGGCGAATGCCTTCGGGATCACCGGTAGTTGCGAAGAGCGTGATGGAGAAAGGTTGCATAGGTCCCTCGCTCAGATCTTCACTTCGAATCGCAAAAAGTCGGTGAGCCGTTTTGATTCCGCGATCTCGTCGTGTGGCACCAGCAAGTACCGCCACGGCTTGGTGCCGACTGTTGCCGCGTGATCCGAAGCGTGCTTGCACCACCGCGCAGCGGCAGCAGCCTTGGCCTGAACTTCCTGAGTATTGATGTCGGCTCTGGCCTTGGTTTCGACCATGAAGATGGTCGAATCCGTTTCCGCCACGAAGTCAGGGATGTACTCCGGCTGCTCAGTGCCCAGCTTGTAGTAAATCTGGAACTGGCCCTTGGCAGGCTTGAACCACTTCGACGCGTCGCGCTCAAGGATGACGGCGAAGCGACGTTCCGTGTCGGAGTCGAACTTCTGCAGCGGGTAGAGACAGCGCGCGAAGCCACCGAACAGCATCTGCTTGATCTTGCCAAGCTCAGTCACGGTTTCCCGGAAGTGGTGAGCCGTCTGACCTGCGGTGGCCGTGTAGTTGCAGGCTTTCAGTTCCGTGAAACCACGGCTGACCTGCACCTCGTACTCGGTCGCTTCCTCCCAGAAGTGCGCCATCATCTGCGCGTGAATTTCACGAGCGATTAGCCGGCGATCCCGATCCAGCACGCCTCTGGCTTCCGCTTCGGATAGGTACCCCTGCAGGTGCTGCACCATCTGCCCGGAGAGGTCATAGAGCAAATCGGCGTGCGTGAAGTAGTCGATGTCATCGAAGTCCACCAGCGCGTGGACGATGTAGTCCTCCAGCCGCTGCTCTTTGAGGCCGACTTCCGACGCCAGCGTGTCCTGCTCGTTCGTGTGCAGGTTGTGAATGATGATCTCGCGCTCGCCGGGCTGAAGGTGCAACTGAGCGACGTCGAGCTTGAACGGGTGGAAGCCCGTGGTG
>CAZPJE010000106.1:0-1839 GCA_964586725.1 uncultured Steroidobacteraceae bacterium
CCTGGCCATACCAGACAGGCAGGTCAGTACGAGGAAAGCAGCCATCGCTCGCAGCATGAAGGTCTCCCAGAGGCGTCGGCCCCGTCGTCGTCCATGGCGTCAAGGCGTCTGGCAATTCTGAACCAACGGCCTTCGGGGCCAGCGCTGGGCCTCAGCCCGGCACGATGCCGGCCCGCATCTGCGCCGCGGTGGTGCCTTGCAACGCCCACAGCGTGCGGGCGACGTAGCGCGTCACTTTCTCCAGGCTGGGCAGGTTCACTTTGTCCAGGGTGTCGGCGATGGTGAGGTAGTAGGCGTTGTCCCGTTCCCTGTTGAACCGAGACCGGTGACGGCTCCAATTGGATGATGCTACGCGGCCTTTCGGAGCGTTGCGGTTTCGGCTTCAGGACGACGAGCCTCCAGGGCCTTGAGCAGGCTGCGCATCTGGCTGCAGCCACGCAGCTTGCGCATGCGATGAGCGGCATCGCTGAGGCCGCTGGCCACCCAGCGCAGCACCATATGACCATCACCCCAGCGCTTGACGTTGCGGCAGTAGCAGGCCACCGAGCCGTTGAGGTTCTCGATCGGGTTGGTCGTTCGCAGCGTGCGGTACAGCGCGCCGGTGATGCCCAGTTCCTGCACCGTCAGCGTCTCCTCGAGACCTTCGCGCAGACTGGCCGCAGCGCCCGGGTGCTTGGACTGCAGCGATGTCGCCAGACGTTGAAGCTGGCGCCGCCCCAGATCGGCGTCCGGTGCCGACCAGGCGTCCTTGAGCGCCCGCTTCACGCTGGCGTGCATGTCCTCGGGGAGGTGTTCGATGACGTTGCGGCGCTTGTGCTCCTGGCAGCGCTGGATCAGCGCCGTGGCGCCGAAGGTCTGGACGATGGCCTTGCGCAGCGCCTTGCCGCCGTCGATGACCCACAGCCGCATGCGCTGCGCATCCAGCCCGCGATCGACCAGGTCCGACAGCAGCGAGGCCACCACGCGTGTGGCCTCGGTGGAGCCCTCGCGCAGTCCCAGCACGTGCTTGTTGCCCTGGGTATCGATGCCGATGGCCAGCAGGATCACCCGCTCGCGGAAGTGGATGCCGTCGATCATCACAACAGGCAGATCCAGTTCGCCCAGCGGGCGCGCCAGCCACTGCGCAAGCTGCTCCTGGCTGAGTTGTACGAAGCGGCGCGACACCGCGCTCTTCGATGCGGCGCGCGGCCGGTGCGCCGCTGGCACCGGCTCCTGGGTGCTGGCGTAGCGGCGGGTGGACACGCCCGCGGCGATGGCGGCCATCGTCGCGGCATCCAGCGGGTCGCCGTTGGCGGCCCACTCGAAGCTCGGCAAGGCCAGCTCGCCATCGCTCAACGAGCGCGCCCGTGGTCGACGCACCGCAATGCGCTGGCCGCCCAGCACAACCTGGCTGGCCGTGCTGCCGCCGCGCACCGCACGCCGCCCGGCGTCAGGCACGCCTTTGGGCCCACACAACGCGATGCGGTCGGACTCCATCAGCGCGGCCAATACCTTCTGACCGGCATCGATGCACAGGCCCAGGAAGGCGTGGCGCACATCGCGCAACACGCCCTGCACGGGCAACGAGATCTGCGCTTGGACAGCCGGCAATGCCCGCAGCGCGGGCTTCGTGCGAGACTTCATCTCGGTGGTTCCTTTCTTTGCTTGCTAGGCACCTGGATGGTCTCATCCAGGCGAAAGGAACCGCCACCTTTAGCTCACGCGTTCAACAGACCTCGGGACATCGCCCTGACGTAGGGTCAGGGCTGCATGATCCGCCCGGCAGCTCCGGCCTGCCGCTGCCCCAGACGCCGCTGTCTCGGGTACTCGACCGGCTGATCGGATTCACCGGTGAAGCGG
>CAZPJE010000107.1:0-48516 GCA_964586725.1 uncultured Steroidobacteraceae bacterium
ACTGGCTGGCTGGCGAGGCCCGCAGCGCCCGCGCGGTCTACATCCTGGGCGACCTGTTCGAGAGCTGGATCGGCGATGACGATGCCGACCCTGCCCGCGAGCGTGCCTGTGCGGCGCTGCGCGCGCTGACGACCGCCGGCGTGCCCTGCTTCGTGATGCGCGGCAACCGCGATTTCATGCTCGGGCCCGTGTTCGAGGCGCGCACCTGCTGTCGGCTGCTGCCGGATCCGGTCATTGCGGACCTCGACGGTCACGCGGTGCTGCTGACGCACGGCGACCTGCTCTGCACCGATGACCACGCCTACCAGGAACTGCGGAGCACAGTGCGCAACCCGGACTGGCAGCGGCGCGTGCTGGCGCTGCCGTTGGCGACACGCGGCCTGCTCGCCGGCGCCGCGCGGGCCGGCAGCAAGGCCCACACCGAACAGGCGGCGATGGCCATCATGGACGTCAATGCCGATGCCGTTGCAGCCCTGTTCAGGGGCGCGGGCGTCGACTGCATGATCCATGGCCACACGCACCGCCCGGCGATCCATTCGCTGCAGGTCGATGGCCGGCCGTGCACGCGCGCGGTGCTGGGTGCCTGGTATGAACAGGGCGAGCTGCTGCGCTGGCGCGACGGCGCACTCGAAGCCGCAGTGCTGCCGCGTCGCTAGCGCGTGTTGCCGCTACCGCGGCGTGCCCGAGTGAAAGCAGAACGCATCGTCGGGGGCGGTGGCGAGCTCCGCCTCGATCGCGGCGAGCTCCGCCAGCCGGCTGCGCCAGTCGAGCGTCGGCTGCTCGCGCTGCGCGGCGTCCGCGAACCGCAGGTAGACCTCGTAGTGCCTGGCCTCGGCCTGCTCGAGCATGCGGTACAGATCCGCGACCGGCGCGGGCAGCGCCGGCGCGAGCAGCCGGAACCGCTCGCAGGAGCGCCCTTCGATCAGCGCGCCGACCAGCAGCAGGTCGAGCTTGCGGCGCGGTTCGCTGCGCGCCATGGCCGCACGCAGCCCGGCCGCATAACGCCCGGCCCGGCGCCGCTGCGGACCGATGCCGAGCGAGCGCATCAGCTTCGCGACCTGCTCGTAGTGGCGCAACTCCTCGCGCGCGAGCTTCGACAGTTGTCCGGCAAGCTCGGTGTCGTCCGCGTAGAGGAACATCAGCGAGATCGCCGTCGAGGCCGCCTTCTTCTCGGCATCAGCGTGATCCTGCAGCAACTCCGGCAGGCGCGCGCAGGCGAGTTCGACCCAGCGCGGCGACGTCGGCGCCGCCAGCAGCGCATCGATGGGCGGCAAGCCTGCCGCGCGTGCGGCCCTCACGCGGCCAGCCCCGCCTCGGGCAACGCCGCCTGCGCTTCCTCGATCGCGCGCAACACGGCCTGGGCGCTCGGATAGCGATCGTCCGGGCGCTTGGCCATCAGGCGCTCGAGCAGCGGCTGCAGCACGGCGAGTTCGGCCGGCAGCTGGGGTATCGGCTCCTTCGCATGCTTGTAGATGATGCCCATAGCCGTTTCGCCATCGAACGGCTTCCTGCCGGTGAGCATCTCGTACAGCATGATGCCGAGCGCGTAGAGGTCGCTGCGCGGATCGGTGGGCTGCCCGTGCCCCTGCTCCGGGCTCATGTAGTACGGCGTGCCGAAGATCAGGCCCTTGTCGGTGATCTCGAGCTCGAGCGCACGATGCTTGGCGAGCCCGAAGTCGATCAGCGCGAGCGACCCGTCGTCACGCACCATGACGTTGCCCGGCTTGATGTCGCGATGCAGGATGCCCGCCTTGTGGATGGCATCGAGCGCGCCGGCGATCTCGTGCATGTAATCGAGCGTCTGGCGCGGCGAAACGGGCGCGCGCACGCGCGCGCGCAGGTCACCGCGCGCGAAGTACTCCATGACGAGGTAGGCATAGTCGTCGGTGACGCCGAGGTCGTGCAGATGCACGACGTTCGGATGGCGGATGCCGCGGACGATTTCGTACTCCTGCAGGAAGCGCGCAAAGGCCTGGTCGACGCCATCGCTGCGGCGCGCGTCGCGGCTCACCTTCAACACGACCAGCGCGCCGGCCTTGTGGCTCTCGGCGAGATACAGATCGGACACCGAGCCGGAAGCGATCTGCTTGACGCGCCGGTAGCCGCGCACGTACGCACCACCGAAGGTCTGCTGCTCGCGCGCGTCAGGCGCGCTGCGCCAGTTCGCGATGGCCTTGGCCTGCTGGGCCGCGGCGCCGCGCAGGCTGGCGATAAGGTGCTCGTGCTCGACCTTCGCGAGCGACACGGTCTCGAAGGCGCCGGCGGCGCGCGCCGCTGCCACCGGCGTGGCGTCGTCGCGCTCGAGCAGGAAGATCACGGGCGCGAAACCCGGCCGGTTGGTCAGCTCGGCGAGCCACGTCAATCCGTCGCCCGCCTTCCAGGCCTGGTCCAGCAGCACGGCGTCATAGCCCTGCGCCAGGAAGCCCGGCTGCAGCGGCCCGCGGACCACCGGGTTGTACGACTCCACGTCGGCATCGGGCCACACGCAAGTCACGTGATGGCGCACCAGCGCGCGATAGCGCGGGTCGTCATTGATGAGCAGAAGCCGCATTGCCACATTACATCATGCGCCCCCGGGAGTGACCATTTCCCGGCCACCACCTGGCGCGCGGCCTGGTCAAAGCTTGAGACCCATCACGATGTCGCAGACGTTGGTGCCCGTCGGGCCGGTGTGAACCAGGTCCCCCGCGGCCTCGAGCGCAGTGCCCGCATCGGCCGCCGCAAGCTGCCGGGATGGATCGAGGCCGGCGGCGCGAATTTCCGCGCAAGTGCCTCCATCGACGAGCGCGCCGGCATCCGCAGAGGCGCCATCGATGCCGTCGGTGCCGCAGGCCAGCAGTGCGAGATCGCGGCAGCCCTCGAGCTGCAGCGCCGCGGCGAGCGCGAGCTGCTGGTTGCGGCCGCCGCGTCCGGGGTTCGGTGGCAGCGTCACGGTGGTCTCGCCGCCGGCGAGCAACAGGCCGGCAGGCCCGTCCGCGAGCAGGCGCGCGAGTCGATCGCCCTGCACCGCCGCTTCACCGTCGACCCGTGCCGCGAGTCGCGTCACGGCGAGCCCGGCGCGGCAGGCCTCCGCCTCGACCGCGTCGAGAGCCTGCGCGAGCGACGCGACGATGCGGCGCTCGACGCGATCCCCGGGCAGCGCACCTAGCAACCCGGAGCCGATCACCGCCGGATCATCGCCAGGCACGTCGGAGATGAACAGCGCCAGCGCGGGCCGCGCTCCCAGCGCCTCCGTCAGGCCGCCACCCTTGAGCTGCGAGACACTCGCGCGGCGCCGGTTGAGCTCGCCGATCGGCACACCCGCCGCGAGACCGGCGGCACCGACCGCGCGCGCCTGCGCAAGGTCGACGCCGTCGCGCAGCACCTCGACCAGGCTCGAACTGCCACCCGAGACCAGGAACAGCGGCGCGACGCCCTCAGGCAGCGCCGCAACGGCCTGCAACAGCCGCGCGCCGGCCGCGAGGCTGCGCGCGTCGGGCAACGGATGCGCGGCCCACAGCAGCTCGGCACCGAGTGCATGTGCTTGCGCAGCGAAAGTGTCGCCATCCGGCGCGATGACCAGCCCGCCCTCGAGATCGGTGCCGAGTGCCGCCCGCGCGCCGCACCACATCGATGCCGCCGCCTTGCCGACCGCGAACGCGCGCCAGCGGCGCGCGCCTGCGAGAGCAGGCTCACGCGCCAGCGCGCGCTGCACGGCCACACGGCCATCGACCGCGTCGAGCACGGTGCGGAACAGATCGAGAAGGCGCGAGCGGGGGTCTGCGACGCAGCGCGTCGCACCGCGCGGCATCAGCCGCCGCCGCGGATCACGCGCACGCCGGGCGCATCCCGGCGGCGGGCCTTGGCCGCATCCGAGCGCTCGAGCTCGAGTCGGCGCAGGTACTCGGGCGTGACGTCGCCCGTCGGGTACTCGCCCGAGAAGCAGGAGGTGTCGAACTCGGTGATGCTGGCGTTGTCGTGCCGGCAGGCCGAGACGAGATCGTCGAGATTCTGGTAGATCAGCCAGTCCGCACCGATCGCGAGGCGCACTTCATCCTCGGTGCGCGCGGCCGCCACGAGCTCGCTCGCGGCCGGCATGTCGATGCCATAGACGTTGGGGTTGCGCACCGGCGGCGCCGCCGAGGCGAAGTACACCTTGCGCGCGCCGGCCTCGCGGGCAAGCTCGATGATCTGCGCCGAGGTGGTGCCGCGGACGATCGAGTCGTCGACCAGCAGCACGTTCTTGCCGCGGAATTCGAGGTCGATCGCGTTGAGCTTGGAGCGCACCGACTTCTGCCGCTGTTCCTGCCCCGGCATGATGAAGGTGCGGCCGATGTAGCGGTTCTTGATGAAGCCTTCGCGGTACTTGATGCCCAGGCCCTGCGCGAGCTGCAGTGCCGCCGTGCGGCTCGTGTCGGGGATGGGGATTACGACATCGATGTCGTGGTCCGGCCGCTCGCGGCGCAGTTTCTCGGCGAGTTTGTCGCCCATGCGCATGCGCGCGCGCTGCACCGAGATGTTGTCGATGATCGAATCGGGGCGCGCGAAGTAGACGAACTCGAAAATGCACGGCGTGTGGCGCACCGTCGCCACGAGCTGCTGCGAATGCAGCCGGCCGAGTTCGTCGATGAACACGGCTTCGCCGGGCGCGACATCGCGCAGCACGCGGAAGCCGAGGCCAGTGACCGCCGCGCTCTCCGAAGCCAGGATGTACTCGGCACCCTTGGCCGTGTCGCGCGTCCCCAGCACCAGCGGCCGGATGCCGTTCGGGTCGCGGAAGCCGACGATGCCGTGCCCGATGACCATCGCGACGACCGCATAGCCGCCACGGCAGCGCCGGTAGACGGCGGTCAGCGCGGCGAAGATGTCGGCCGGCGTCACGCGCGGCGTGCCGACGCGCTGCAACTCGGACGCGAACACGTTCAGCAGCACTTCCGAATCGGAAGACGTCGACAGGTAGCGGCGGTCTTCGCGCGTCATCACCGCGGCGAGTTCGGTGGCATTCGTCAGGTTGCCGTTGTGGGCGAGGCAGATGCCGTAAGGCGCATTGACGTAGAAGGGTTGCGCCTCGGCCGCACCATCGCAGCCCGCAGTCGGGTAGCGGACGTGGCCGATGCCGACGTTGCCGCGCAGGTCGAGCATGTCTTTCTCGGAGAAGACGTCGCGCACCAGGCCCTGGCCCTTGCGCATGCAGAGCTGACCATCGCTGACGGTGACGATGCCGGCCGCGTCCTGGCCGCGGTGCTGCAGCATCGTCAGCGAATCGTAGAGCCGCTGGTTGGCGGGGCTGGTTCCGACGATACCGACGATCCCGCACATGCCACGTTCTCCCAGTGTCTCAGTTCGTATCGACCGTCGTGCCGATCGGACGATCCCCGACGATCTTGCGTATCGCGTCGCCAACCGACTCGGCGTAGCTCATCAGCGTGGCGTCCTGCCACCAGCTCGAGCGATTGAGCTCGAGCAACTGCCCGAGGATGGCGAGCACGCCGAGCACGACGATGCCGCGCAGCAGGCCGAACAGGAAGCCGAGGAAGCGGTCGAAGCCGCTGAAGATCGACATGCGCACGAACTGGTTCATCAGCACGCCGATCAGCGTGCCGACCAGCAGCACGCCCAGCGCGACGATCGCGCGCGCCACCCAGGTGTTGACCGGATCTTCGGCCAGCAGGCCCTCGAGGTAGGGACCGACCCGGTCGGCGTACTTCCAGCCGGCCCACAGGGCGACGATCCAGGTGATCAGGGAGATGGCTTCGCGCAGCAAGCCGCGCGCCGTCCCGATGACGGCAGAGATCGCGACGATGGCGATCAGCGTGTAGTCGACGGGCGTCATGCGCGCTCTGGCTGTGCTCCGCAGGCGAATTCGTCAGGCGCGCGCATTGTACTCGAAAGGGTCGCGGCGGTTCGTGGCGACCGGGCGCGATTGGCGCTGCCGGCCGCGTACTGCGTCAAGGTCCGGCGACGACGCTGCCCGAATGACCAGCGGTCCGCAGCCGGGCGCGCAGCGCATCGGCCTCGGCGCGCGCGCTGGCCGGACCCACGCGCACGCGATGCAGCGTGCGACCGCCCGCCTGCACGCGGCTGACGGTGGCCGCGAAACCCTGCCGGCGCAGAGTCGCAGCGAGCGCATCGGCGGTCGTGCGAGCCGCGAAGCTGCCCACCTGCACGACATAGACACGGGCCGGCCCGGCGCTTGCCGGCTGCGCTGCCGCCAGCGGTGAGACGCCGGGTGACACGTCGGGTGCAGCTGCAGCGGGCGCGGCAGCAACGGGCGCTGCCGCGACGGACGGTGCCGCGACGGCGGGCGCAGGTGGCGCAGCCGAAGCGGAGCCGCTGCCTGTGTCCCCTGCGGCCTCGCCGGCTGGTGCCTCCGGTCCGCGGGTCGACCCCCGCAGCGAGCCGCGACCGGGCGCGCGTTCGGCCACGTCGATGTCGATCGATCGCAGTGGCGCAGTGGTGGCCGCGCCGGACGTCGGCAGGTTGATGGAGTTGGCAGGCGGCGCGGTCTCGGGCGCGCGCGGTCCGGACAACATCTCCGGCACCAGCACGACGACCAGCGCGACGAGGATGATCGCGCCTGTGATGCGATGCTTGATGGGAGTTTCCACGGTGCGAGTGCCGTCAGTGTAGCCCAAGCCACTCGAGCGCTGGCCCGACGGTGTGGAACGAGCCGAACACGACGACGCGATCGGCCGGCGTCGCGCGCGCGCGCGCGGCTACGCACGCCGCAGCGACATCGACGGCCTGCTGCACGACGACGCAGCCAGGCGGCAACCGTTGCGCGAGCGCTGCGGCATCGAGTCCGCGCGGCTCGGGGATCCCGGCCAGCACCCACTCGTCGATCAGCGGCGCGAGCGCAGCGGCTACGCCGGCCGCGTCCTTGTCGGCCAGCATGCCGCAGACCGCGAGCGTGCGGCCGGCGCACGGTCGCAGGCGCAGCGCCGCGGCGAGCACCGCCGCCGCGGGCGGATTGTGGGCGACGTCGAGGATCCATTCCGGCGCGCTGCCGACGACCTGCAGGCGTCCCGGCAGCGTGACGGTGGCGAGCCCCTGCCGTGCCATGCCGGAATCGAACCGCAGCCCGCCTGGCCGCCGCTCGGCGAACGCCTCGAGCGCGGCGAGCGCAGCCGCGGCGTTCGCGTACTGGATCGGTCCGGCGAGCGCCGACGGCGGCAACGACTCGAAGCGCCCGCGACGCCCGCGGAAGTTCCACTGCCCGCCCTGCGGCAGCAGCTCGACCGCAAAGTCGCGCTGCGGCCAGCGCGCATCGGCGCCGAGCGCGTCGATGGCGGTTGCGACCGAACACGGCATCTCGGCGCTGCCCAGCACGACGGGATGGCCTGCACGGAAAATCCCGGCCTTCTCGGCGCCGATGGCCTCGACCGTGTCGCCGAGCCATTCGCAGTGATCGAGGCCCACCGAGCACAGCACGGCCACGTCGGCGTCGAGGATGTTGGTGGCATCGAGGCGCCCGCCGAGACCGACTTCGACGATCGCGAGATCGACGCGGGCGCGCGCGAACAGTTCGAACGCGGCGAGCGTGTTGTACTCGAAGAAGGTCAGTGTCGTGTCGCCGCGCGCAGCCTCGATACGCTCGAACGCCGCGACGAGTTCGGCATCGGTGGCGAGCCGGTCGTGGCCGGCGGCGGCAAGACGGATGCGCTCGTTGTAGCGCACGAGGTGCGGCGACGTGAACACGCCGATCGCCAGGCCCGCAGCGCGCGCGAATGCTGCCAGGTGCGCGACCGTCGAGCCCTTGCCGTTGGTGCCGCCGACGATGATGGCCGGAAACGGCGCCGGCAGCAGGCCGAGCCGCGCGGCGACCGGCCGGATGCGGTCGAGGCCGAGATCGATGCTGCGCAGGTGAACGCGCTGCTGCAGTTCAAGCCAGTCGGCGAGCGTGCGGGTCATGGCGACTCGGCGCAGCAGCGCGGCGCGGGAGGTCGTGGCAAGGCTGGCGACGGCGTCAGGCTGGGGTGTCGGCGGTGGGGGCCACCGCCATCGCAACGGGCGGCGGCATGTGCATCAGCATGCGCAGCAACTGCGACAGCCGATCGCGCATGTCGCGCCGGTCGATGATCATGTCGATCGCGCCGTGCTCGAGCAGGAACTCGCTGCGCTGGAAGCCCTCCGGCAGGGTCTCGCGCACCGTCTGCTGGATCACGCGCGGGCCGGCGAAGCCGATCAGCGCCTTGGGCTCGGCGATGTTCAGGTCGCCGAGCATCGCGAGACTCGCCGACACGCCGCCGGTCGTCGGATCGGTCAGCACGGAAATGTATGGCAGGTGGGCCTGCGCCAGACGCGCGAGCGCCGCGCTGGTCTTCGCCATCTGCAGCAGCGACAGCAGCGCCTCCTGCATGCGCGCGCCACCGCTGGACGAAAAGCAGATCACCGGCATGCGGTGTTCCATCGCGTGGTCGACGGCGCGGCGGAAGCGTTCACCGACCACCGAGCCCATCGAGCCGCCCAGGAACTGGAACTCGAACGCGCAGGCCACCGCGGGCAGGCCATCGATGCGCCCGGCCAGCGCGATCAGCGCATCGCGTTCACCGGTGCTCTTCTGCGCCGCGACGAGGCGATCCTTATAGCGCTTGCTGTCCTTGAACTTGAGCGGATCCTCGGGACTGATGTTCGCGCCGATCTCGATCGTGCTGCCGGCATCGAACAGCCGGTCGAGGCGCTCGCGCGCGCCGATGCGCATGTGGTGGCTGCACTTCGGGCAGACATTCAGGTTGCGCTCGAGCTCGGCGCGATACAGCACCGCATCGCAGGCCGAGCACTTCATCCACAAGCCCTCGGGCACCGAGCGCGTGCGACGCTCGGTCTTGATACGCGACGGCATGATCTTCTCGAACCACGACATGGCCCTGGCCTTTGGCTAGCTGGTTGAAGCTGGGATCATAGCGGAAGCCCCCGCCGGGGGCGGCAACCCGAACGCGGCCGGGTACTGCACGCTGTCCAGGTACAGGCCCTCGGCCGGGGCGGTCGCCGGCGCGAGGCGCCGATCGCGCCCGGCGAGCAGTTCGGTCGCGCACTCGGGCGCCATCTGCCCGCGCCCGACCGCCATCAGCAGCCCGACCAGGTTGCGGACCATGTGGTGCAGGAAGGCGTTGGCCGTCGCGGTGACCGCGACCCACTCGCCCTGGCCCGGCGCGGCTGCAGCGGCCGGCAGGCAGGTCACGTCGAGGCGGCGCAAGTGCCGCACGGCCGAGCGCGACTGGCAGTTCGCAGCGCGGAAGGCACTGAAGTCGTGCTCGCCGACCAGACGCGCGGCCGCGGCGCGCATCGCCACGACATCGAGCGGGGCATGCAGCCAGGCCGCGCGGGCGCGCGCCAGCGCCGGACGCGCCGCGCGGCTGCAGATCAGGTAGCGATAGGTGCGCGACAGCGCCGAGTAGCGCGCGTGGAAGTGGCCGGGCACCGGCCGGACCCAGCAGACGGCGACGTCGTCCGGCAGTTCGGTGCTGGCGCCCAGGGCCCAGCCACGCAGGCTGCGGCGCGCGCTGGCGTCGAAATGGATGATCTGCCCGGTCGCATGGACCCCGGCATCGGTGCGGCCGGCGCAGACGATGTCGACTGGCGCCGCCGCGACACTCGACAACGCGCGGCTCAACTCGCCCTCGACGGTGCGGTGCCCAGGCTGGATCTGCCAGCCGGCGAAACCTGCGCCGTCGTACTCGACGCAGGCCGCATAGCGGCGCATCGCCGGGCTAGCCGGGCAGCGAGCCCAGCAGTCGTTCGGCTTCCTGCTTCTGCGACACCGAGCCTTCCGACAGGACCTCGCGCAGGATGCTGCGCGCGCCATCCGGATCGCCCATGTCCATGTAGGCACGGGCAAGATCGAGCTTGGTGCCGACTTCGCTGATCGTGACCGGTTCGAGCGACGGCAGCGTCAGGTCGGTGGCGTCCGCGTCTTCGACATCGATGTCGACCCGCACCGTGCCCTCGCCGTCCGGCAGCTGCGCCATCGAGGTGTCGCCGAGGTTGAAATCGAGCGACTTCTCTAACTTGTTGAGATCGAGTGCGGCGATCATCGAGGTCGAGCCCGAGTCCGGCGCGCCCTTGAGGTCAGGCATCGGCATCTCGGCCGTGGTCGCGGAGTCGAAGTTCGGGCGGCGCGCGACTTCCGTCGGTGCTGACGCGGCGTCGAACATGCGGCGCGACGTGTCGCCGAGATTGGTCAGGTTCGCGCCCACGTCGATGCCATCCGCAGCGAGGTTGGCGACCAGCGTCGGATCGTCGGCCGACAGCGGCGTATCGAGCGTCATGTCCGGGGAATCGAGGCCCGTCGCGTCGCCGAGATCAAGGCCGAGATCATCGAGGGCGATCTCGGCGGTCTGGTCCGTCGCAGGCGCCGCCTTGCCGAGCACGGCGTCGAGCTTGGCCTTGATGGTCGGGCTGCCGGCGCGCAGCGCGGGCTGCTCGACCGTCGGCGCCTCGCCGAGATCGGTCGAGCCGGTGGCGCCAAGATCGAAATCGAGACCGTTGCTGACCGGCTGCATGGCCGCGAACTTCGGCGCCTTTTCGCGCGTCTTGCCGCCGCCGACACCGAGCTGGATCGTCGCCGTCGCAGCTGCCGCCGCGGCAGGCAGCTTGGGCCGCTCGCCGGTCGCGTCGTTATCGCCCAGCGTGCTGCCAAAATCGATGTCCGTGGCCGTCGCACCGCCGCGCAGCTGCGGGCCCGAACCGTCGCCGAAGACGTCGAAGTCGATGCTGCTCGAACCTTCGTCGAGGCGCAGGTCGACGCTCGCATCGGCGCCCGAGCGCATCGCGGCACCCGCAAACAGCGCGTCTTCCGGCGCGATCTGCTTGCCCATGATGACGACCTTGTCCCACTCGCCGGGCGCGCCCGCCGACTGCGTGGCGTTGAGGTCGCGGGCGGTGTTGAGGAATTCTTCCTTGTTGCCCCAGACGAAGAACACTTCGGCGAGCTTGAGCTTGAGGTCGCGCCGCTGCGGCTCACGCGTCACGGCGAGGCGCACGAGATCCGCGGCCTGGTCATACAGGCCATAGGCCATGTGGAAATCGGCTTCGGCCAGCGGATCGCCCTGGTCGAGATTGATGCCGGTCTCGCCGCTGAAGGTGTCCTCGGACGACACCACGGGCGCGGCGCGGGCCACGGCGGTGTCGATACGCGGCGGCTGGTACTCGCCCGATTCCTCGACCACGAGGCCGCGATCGTCCTTCGCGGCGATGTTCGGGCGGCGGATGCGGGCCGTGTCGCTGGCCGCGCTGGGCACCGGCGCGACGGTCGTCGTCAGCTCGCGCGCAGCGGCGTCGACGTTGACGAAGGTGTCGTCGAGGGCGGCATCGCGGGACGCCTGCCAACGACGGAAACCGAACAGGCCACCGACCAGCGCCAGCAGGCCGACAGGCACGAACCAGAACTGCTTCAGGCCGTCGACGATGCTCGTGAGCAGCGACGGCTCCTCGACGGCGGGCTCGGCCCGTTCACGCCGCGGCCTCGCCTGCATCGGCGGGGCCGACTCTGCCTCGGTGGCGACCGCAGGAGGCGCGGCGGCATCGGCCGCAGGCTCGGTGGTTGGGGTCGCGTCGGCAACGGGCGCGGCAGGCTCGGCTGGCGCTGGCGCCGGTGCCGCGTCGGCGGCGGGAGCCGGCGTTGCCGCAACCGGCGGCGCCGCGGCGCCACCCAGGCGACGCTGCAGCTCGGCCAGTTCGCTGTTGCGCAGTTCGAGCAGCCGCTTGGTGTTGTTCAACTCCGCTTCGAGCTGGGTCAGGCGGCCGCGCAGTTGTTCTGTCTCGCGCGCGCTGGCCGCGTTCGCGGCACCGGCAGCACCGGCAGGCGCCGCGGCTCCGGTCGGCGCGACGAGGCGCAGCCGGCCTTCGCCCTCAGGCGCCGGCGACGGCGCTGCGGCCGTGGTGCGCCCGCGCCAGATCGAGCCCTGCCGCCGCACTTCGGCAGCGGCCTCGGCGGCGGACTCGCTGGCCAGCGTGCCAGCATCCGGCACGCGCAGCACTGCGCCAGCGCGCAGGTCGTTCATCGAACCTTCGAAGGCCTGCGGGTTGGCGCGATACAGCGCCACCATGACCTGCTCGCGGGTCGCGTCACCCGACAAGCGCGCGGCGATCGCGCTCAGCGTGTCGCCGCGCCGGACCGAGTAGCTGTCGACCGCAGCATCCGCCGCCGCGGGCGGCGCGCTGCGCGGTGCAGCGGCTGCGGGCCGCTCGACCGTGCCACTGCGCGTGGCGGCGGTGGTGGGCGCGGCGACCGCCGCCGCAGGCGCGGCGGCAGGAGCCGCCGGCGCGAACACCGGCGGATCGAGCAGCATCGTGTACTCGCGGACCAGCCGGCCGCGACCCCAGTTCGCGTCGACGAGCAGGGTCACGAAGGGTTCGGTAATGACGTCGCTGGAGCGCACCCGCAGCACTTCGCGGCCATCGCGCGACTTGGCGCGGGTCACCGTGACGTTGGCGAGGAAGGCCGGCCATTCGAGGCCGTAGCGGGCGAACGTTTCGCGCGACGCGAGCTGGGCGCGCAGCGACGCAAGTTCATCGGGCGACGCATTGACGAGCTCGATCTCTGCATCCAGCGGCGCGTTGAGCGTCGAGTTGAGCCGGATGTCACCGAGACCGAGGGCATGAACCGCCGGCGACATGGCCGACAGCACGAGCATAGCCCGTACCCACTGCTTAACGCCCATCTGCACTCCCCGCACAAGCAAGCGGATTTCTAATGAAAACAGACACTTGGCGCAACAAGTCGCCAGTGCCTCTGACCGGGAAATATAACTTATAAATGGTCGCGGACCAAAATCTCGGCAATCTGGACACTGTTGGTTGCTGCACCCTTGCGGATGTTGTCCGCGACGATCCACAGGTTCAGGCCACGGTCATGTGACAAATCATCCCGAATCCGTCCGACATAAACTGTGTCGCGGTTCGCGGCTTCGGTCGCAGCCGTTGGGTACCCGCCGGGCTTGCGCTCATCGAGCACCTCGACCCCGGGCGCTTTCTCGAGCAGCGCACGCGCTTCGGCGGCCGGCAGCTTGCGCCGGGTCTCGATATTGACTACCTCGGAGTGGCCGAAGAACACCGGCACGCGCACCGTGGTCGCGTTCACCCGGATGCTGGTGTCGCCCATGATCTTCTGGGTCTCCCACAGCATCTTCATTTCTTCCTTCGTGTAGCCGTTGTCCATGAACTTGTCGATCTGCGGCACGACGTTGAAGGCGATCTGCTTCGCGATGACCTTGGGCGTGACCGGACCGCGCCCCGACAGCAGCTCCGCGGACTGGTGCGCGAGTTCCTCGACGGCCTTCGCGCCCGCGCCCGACACCGACTGGTAGGTCGCGACGTTGATGCGCTCGATGCCGGCGGCATCGTGCAGCGGCTTCAGCGCGACGAGCATCTGGATCGTGCTGCAGTTCGGGTTCGCGATGATCCCGCGCGCCTTGTACTGGGCGATCGCCTCGGGGTTGACCTCGGGCACGACCAGCGGGATATCGGCCTCGTAACGGAACTGCGAGGTGTTGTCGATCACGACGCAGCCCTTCGAGGCCGCGCTCGGCGCGTACTTCGCCGAGATGTCGCCGCCGGCGGAAAACAGCCCGATCTGCGCGCGCGCGAAATCGAAGGTCTCCGCATCGATGACCGGATAGCGCTTGCCGCGGAACTCGACCGATTTGCCGAGCGAGCGGCCGCTCGCGAGCGGGAACAGCTCGGCGACGGGAAACTCGCGCTCCTCGAGCACTTTGATCATCGTGCTGCCGACGAGGCCCGTTGCACCCAGCACCGCCACGCGCCAGCCACGGCTGGCTCCATTTCCGGTCATTCTCATGTCCTCTTGGTTATCACGGGCGTCGTCGCAACGACATCCGCGTTTTGCGCCCGATGGCGCAGATAGTGGTCGAGCAGCACGAGCGCGAGCATCGCCTCGCCGATCGGCGTCGCGCGCAGGCCAACGCAGGGATCGTGCCGGCCGGTCGTGATCACATCGACCGGGTCGCCGGCGACGTTGATCGTGCGTCCCGGCACCTGGATGCTCGAAGTCGGCTTCAACGACACGTGCACGACGATGTCCTGCCCGGTCGAGATGCCGCCCAGCATGCCGCCCGCGTGGTTGCTGAGGAAGCCCGTGGGCGTCAGCTCGTCGCGGTGTTCACTGCCCTTCTGCTCGACGGAACGCACGCCGGCACCGATCTCGACCGCCTTGACGGCGTTGATGCCCATCATCGCGTAGGCGATCTCGGCGTCGAGCCGGTCGAACACGGGTTCACCGAGGCCGGGCGGCACGCCGCGCGCGACGATCGTGACGCGCGCGCCGAGCGAGTCGCCGTCGCTGCGGATCTGCCAGATCAGGTCCTCGAGTTCCTTGACGCGCGCCGGGTCGGGGCAAAAGAACGGATTCGTGTACGCCGACGGCGGGTCGACGGGCTCGATCTCGAGCGTGCCGATCTTGCTGAGGTAGCCGAACACCCGCACGCCGAGTCGCTCGGCGAGGTACTTGCGCGCGATCGCGCCAGCGGCGACCCGCACCACGGTTTCGCGCGCCGACGAACGACCGCCGCCGCGGTAGTCGCGCAGGCCGTACTTCTGCTGGTAGGTGTAATCGGCGTGGCCCGGGCGGAAGCGGTCCTTGATCTTGTCGTAGTCGCGCGAGCGCTGGTCGGTGTTCTCGATCAGGATGCCGATGGGCGCACCCGTCGTGCGACCCTCGAACACGCCCGAGAGGATGCGCACGACGTCACCCTCGCGGCGCTGGCTGACGAACTGCGAGGTGCCGGTGCGGCGCCGGTCGACGTCGGGCTGGATATCGGCCTCGCTGAGCGCGAGCCCCGGCGGGCAGCCATCGACGATGCAGCCGAGCGCGGGCCCATGGCTCTCGCCGAAGGTCGTGACGCAGAAGCTCTTGCCGATCGTGTTGCCTGACATCGCTCTCAAGTCCTCGTTCGCCGCCGCGCACCGCGACGCGGCGCCGCGGGCGGCGCCACCAGTTGCTCCCGCGTCAGCATGAACACGCCGCCGCCACCGCGCTCGAACTCGAGCCACAGGAATGGCAGCTGCGGGTAGGCGCGCTGCACGGCGCGCTGCGAATTGCCCACCTCGACGATCAGCAAGCCGCCGGGCCGCATATGCGCCGCCGCCCCGGCTAGGATCGCGCGCACCGAATCCAGGCCGTCGCGGCCCGAGGCCAGTGCCAGTTCGGGCTCGTGCCGGTACTCGGCCGGCAGTCCGGCCATTTCGCGCGCCCCCACATACGGCGGATTGCTGACGATCATATCGTAGCGACGTCCGCGCAGGCCCGAGAAATGGTCGGACTTCACGCAGCGAACACGCTGGCCGAGCCTATGTTCGCGGACATTCTCGCGCGCGAGCGCGAGCGCGGCATCGGACACGTCGGCGGCATCGACGCGCGCGGCCGGCAGCCAGTGTGCACAGGCGATCGCGATGCAGCCGCCACCCGTGCCGAGATCGAGGACGCGACGCAGCTGCTCCGGCTGCGCCCAGGGCTGGAACTGCGCCTCGATCAGCTCGGCGAGCGGCGAGCGCGGGATCAACGCGCGCGGATCGGTCCGCATCGCCAAGCCCGCGAACCAGGTGCGGCCGGTCAGGTAGACCGCTGGCAGGCGCTCGCGGATCCGCCGCTGCAGCAGCGCTTCGTAGGCAACGCGGGCGCGCAGCGGGATGCGGCGGTCGTAGATATCGGGTGGCGCCGCGAGCGGCAGCTTCGCGGCGTGCCACAGCAGGGCCGCGGCATCGTCGATGGCGTTGTCGGTACCGTGGCCGAAGAACACCCCGGCCCGGCGCAGCCGCGCGGCACCGCGCCGGATCAGCTCGGCGACCGTCGGCCTGGCGCGGTCGCTGTGGGATAATCGTCGCATGGCACTCAATCGCTCCGCACTCCCGATCGTCCTCGTCGCCGTCGTCGCTGCCGTCGTCGGCGCGGCCGTGGCCATTTCCATGCGCGACGATGCGGCAACCCCGCAAGCGCAACCGCCGCAACTCGTCGCTGGCACGCATCTGCCGACCGCCCGCGCGCTGCAGGAGTTCACCCTCGTCGACCAGGAGGGCCAGCCCGTCACGCTCGCCGCGCTGCGCGGCCGGCCCAGCCTGCTGTTCTTCGGCTTCACGCAGTGCCCGGACGTCTGCCCGACGACCCTCGCGCTGCTGTCCAGCGTACTGAAGCGCGCCACCGCGCAGGACCTGCGCATCGTGCTGGTCAGCGTCGACCCCGAACGCGACACGCCACAACGACTCGGCGCCTATGTGCGGGCTTTCGATGCCTCGTTCACCGGCCTGACCGGCAGCGTCGAGGAAATCGAGAAGCTCGCGCGCCAGCTCGGCGTCGCCGCAGTGCGCGTACCGCGCCCGGGCGGAGATTACACGATCGATCACTCGGCGGCGCTGCTGTGGCTGGATCGGGACGCGCGCCTGACGACGATCTTCACGCCGCCGTTCGCGGTCGACGCGCTCGCGCGTGACTTCACGACCCTGGCGCCGCTATGACGCTCCGGGACCGCGCCTTCGTCACGCTGCAGCATCTGCTGCCACAACACACGATCTCGCGCGTTGTGCACGCCGCGACGCGCAGCCGCTTGCCATGGTTCAAGAACCTGCTGATCTCCTCGTTCGTGCGCGGCTTCGAACCCGATCTCTCGGATGCCGTCGAGCCGGACGCTCTGGCGTACGCGAGCTTCAACGAGTTCTTCACGCGCGCGCTGCGCGCCGATGCCCGGCCGCTGCCCGCGGACCCGCGCGCCATCGCCTGCCCGGTCGACGGCACGGTCAGCCAGGCCGGCCCGATCGAATCGGGCACGCTGCTGCAGGCCAAGGGCCGCCACTACGCGCTCGACACGCTGCTGGCCGGGCAGCACGACTGGGCCGAGCGCTTCATGGGCGGCAGTTTCGCGACGATCTACCTCGCGCCCTACAACTATCACCGCATGCACATGGCGCTGCGCGGCGCGCTGCGCGAGACCTGGTTCGTGCCCGGGCGACTGTTCAGCGTCAATCGTGTGACGGCCGAAGGCGTGCGCGACGTGTTCGCGCGCAACGAGCGCGTCGTGTGCTGTTTCGAGGACGGCGCGCTGAGCCACGCGATGGTGCTGGTCGGCGCGCTGAACGTCGGCAGCATCGAGACGATCTGGCACGGCGAAGTCGCGCCGCGCCGGCCGCGCCGGTTCCAGAAGCTCGCGACGCCGCCGCAGGGCGCGACGCTCGAGCGTGGCGCGGAGTTCGCACGCTTCAACATGGGCTCGACGATCATCCTGCTGCTGCCGCCCGGCGCTGCGCAATGGCATGCGTCGCTGGTGCCCGGGCGCGTCGTGCGGATGGGCGAAACCATCGGCACGCTGCTGCGCGACCCGGCATGACCCGGCCGCCGGCATGAGTGCGGACGGGGCCGACTGGCGGCCCACGGCCAGCATCGAGACACTGCGCCGCCGCGCGACGCTGGTGACGGCGGTGCGCGGCTTCTTCGGCGCGCGCGGGCTGCTCGAGGTCGAAACGCCGCTGCTCGTGCGCCACGGCGTCACCGATGTGCACCTGGCGTCGCTGCCGCTCGCGCCCCCCGCGCAGGGCTTCCTGCACACCTCGCCCGAGTACGCGATGAAGCGCCTGCTCGCCGCCGGCAGCGGCGATATCTGGCAGCTGTGTCACGTCATGCGCGGCGATGAGGGCAGCCCACTGCACAACACCGAGTTCACGATGCTCGAGTGGTATCGCACCGGCTTCGACATGCCACGCCTGATCGACGAAGTCGCGGCGCTGGCCGAGCACGTCGTCGCCAGTGCCGCCGCGGTGACCGGTGCGCCGCCGCCGGCACGCGCGATCGAGACGCTGAGCTACCACGATGCCTTCCAGCGCGCGCTCGGGCTCGATCCGCTCGCAGCGCCGCTCGCAGCGCTGCGCGACGCGGCGGCGCCGCTCGCCGTCGCGCCGGCGACACTGGCAACGCTGACGCGCGACGAACTGCTCGACCTGCTGCTCGCACTCGCGGTCGGCCCGACGCTGGGCCGCGGCCGCTGGACTTTCCTGACGCATTGGCCCGCGTCGCAGGCGGCGCTCGCGCGCCTCGACCCCGTCGATCCGCGGGTCGCGCACCGCTTCGAGCTGTACGCGGACGGCGTCGAGCTCGCCAACGGCTTCCACGAACTGCTCGACGCCGCCGAACAGCGCGCGCGCTTCGAGCAGGATCGCGCCGAACGCCGTCGCCGAGGCCTGCCGGATGTCGCTATCGACGAGCCGCTGCTGGCAGCGCTCGCCACCGGCCTGCCCGACTGCGCGGGCGTCGCGCTGGGGTTCGATCGCCTCGTGATGCTGGCGCTGGGCGTGCCGCAGATCGATGCCGTCATCGCCTTCCCGGCCGAACGCGCTTAGGCTAGTGGCCCATGCACGCCCTGCCCGATCTCGCCCCGGATGCCGATGCCGCGACGCTGTGGTCGACACTGGCGCAGTCGCTGACTGCGCTACTCGACGGCGAACGCGACCTCATCGCCAATGCCGCGAACACGGCGGCGCTGATCTGGCACGGCGTGCCGGATTTGAACTGGGCGGGGTTCTATCTGCTGCAGGGCGACACGCTGGTGCTCGGGCCCTTCCAGGGCAAGCCGGCCTGCGTACGCATCCCGATCGGCCGAGGCGTCTGCGGCACTGCCGCGGCACGGCGCGAGACGGTTGTCGTGCCCGACGTGCACGCCTTCCCCGGCCACATCGCCTGCGACTCGGCCTCGAACTCGGAAATCGTGATCCCGCTGTTCGAGCAGCCCGGCGACCCACTGTCGACGCTGCTCGGCGTGCTCGATCTCGACAGCCCGCGCCTCAGCCGGTTCGGCGCCGCGGAGCGCGCCGGACTCGAGGCGCTCGCGCGGATCTTCGAGCGCTCGCTGCGGGGCGGCTGACCGCGCTCAGCCCTTCGCGCGCGAGATGTACTCGCCGGTGCGGGTGTCGACGCGAATCACTTCGCCTTCGTTGATGAACAGCGGCACGCGCACGACGGCGCCGGTCTCGAGCTTGGCCGGCTTCTGGCCGCCGGTCGCGGTGTCGCCGCGCACGCCCGGGTCGGTCTCGACGATCTTCAGTTCGATGTGCGGCGGCGGCACGACCTGCAGTGGCTGGCCATTCCACAGCGTGACGATGCAGACGGTGCCATCCTTGAGCCACTGGGCGGCATCGCCGACCGCGGCTTCGCCGGCCGTGTGCTGCTCGAAGTTGTCCGGCACCATGAAGTGCCAGAAATCGCCGTCCTTGTAGAGGTACTGCATGTCGACGTCGACGACGTCGGCAGACTCGACTGAATCGCCCGACTTCCACGTGCGCTCGACCGTGCGACCGGTCTTGAGGTTGCGGATGCGGACACGGTTGAAGGCCTGGCCCTTGCCCGGCTTGACCATCTCGTTCTCGACGATGGCGTAGGGATCGCCATCCACGAGGATCTTGAGGCCGGACTTGAATTCGCTGGTGTTGTAGCTGCCCATCGTGCTGCCATCCCGGCGCCACGTGGGCGCGCTGTACAATCGGGGTCGGAAAAAAGGCCGCGTATGATAACGGCAACCCCCCTGACCCGCCACACTTCCCCCACGAACACCTGGCAGCAAGACATGGCCACCGCCGTCACCTCGGCGGGCGAACTGCTCGAGCTGCTGGGCCTGCGCCCGCAGGATGTCGCGCTCGCCCCGGATGCGGCGGGCTTCCCGCTGCGCGTGCCGCGCGGGTTCGTCGCGCGGATGCGCCGCGGCGACCCCCGCGATCCGCTGCTGCTGCAGGTGCTGCCGGCCGCCGCCGAGGCGCTGGCCGTCGCCGGCTTCGGCGCCGACCCGGTCGGGGACAGCGCCGCACAGCGCGCACCCGGGCTGCTGCACAAGTACCACGGCCGCGCGCTGCTGATCGCGACGGAGGCCTGCGCCGTGCACTGCCGCTACTGCTTCCGGCGCGAGTTCCCGTACGCGGGCCAGGTCGACCCGGCAGGACGCTGGGAATCCGCGCTCGCGGAAGTCGCGGCCGATCCGTCGATCCGGGAGCTGATCCTGTCGGGCGGCGACCCGTGGTCGCTCGCGACGCCTCGGCTCGAGGCGCTGACGCGGCGGCTGCGCAAGATCCCGCATCTCGAGCGACTGCGCATCCACACGCGCCAGCCCATCGTGCTGCCGTCGCGGGTCGATGCGGCGCTGCTCGACTGGCTGGCCGGCCTGCCGTGGCAACGCGTGGTCGTCGTGCATGCCAACCACGCGCAGGAGATCGATGCCGAGGTTGCCGCCGCCCTGACGGCGATCCGCGACAGTGGCACGACCTTGCTGAACCAATCGGTGCTGCTCGCCGGCGTCAATGACTCCGCCGACGCGCTGGTCGCGCTGTCGGAGCGGCTGTTATCGGCCGCGACCCTGCCGTACTACATCCATTTGCTCGACCGCGTCCGCGGCGCGGCGCATTTCGACGTGCCCGAGACGCGTGCGCGGCAGATCCTGGCCGAGGCCGCGCAGCGGCTGCCCGGCTACCTCGTGCCCAAGCTGGTGCGGGAATCGGCCGGCGAGCCCGCCAAGCGCGCCGTCGCCGCCGGCTGGCCGGCGACCTGACAGAACGGACCTGCGCCTCAGTCCACGCCGAATGTGAGGCGACTCACGCGGCCACGGGCCCGGCGCTTGCTAGAGTCGCAGGCCTATGAGCGCCCAGTCGGCCGTACCGCTGATCATACTGTCCTCGACCCGCGAGCCGGTCGAGGCCGTCAACGGCATTCTGCGGCGCGCCGGGCAGCCCGCGCATTGCACCTGGATCCCGGCGCTGCCGGACCTCGCGGATGCGCTCGTACAGCTCAACCCGGAACTGCTGGTCGTCATGGGCAGCGGCGGACTCGACGAGGCGGCGCTGGCTGCGCGGGTGCGCGACCAGACCACCCCGGAAGTGCCACTGATCGCGATCGCAGAGCGCATCGACGACGAAACCGTCGGCATCGCGATGCGCCGCGGCGCTCGCGACGTCGTGTCGCTCGCTGCGCCGACCCACCTCGAGGCCGTGATGATGCGCGAACTGCGCTCGTTCCGGCTCGAGCGGGCGCTGAACCAGACGCTGCAGTCGGCGCGCGACTATCGCCGCCAGCTCGAAACCGTGCTCGAACGCTCGAACGATGCGATAGCGCAGGTGCAGGAAGGCATCGTCGTCGACGCCAACGAAAGCTGGCTCGAGATGTTCGGCATCACCGAGCGCCAGACGGTGATCGGCCAGCCGCTGATGGATCTTTTCGATTCGAGTTCCCACGCCGCCCTGAAGGGCGCGCTGACGGCCTGCCTGCAGGGTCGCTGGAGCGACCACGTGCTCAGCGCCACAGCGCTGAAGGCCGAGGGCGGCACGGCGCCGCTCGAGATCGTCCTGTCGGTCGGGCAGTTCGAAAGCGAACCCTGCGTGCGGCTGATCGTGCCGGCGCCGCGGCGCGACGAGAACCAGCTCGCCGAGGACCTCGCTGACGCCGTCCGCCGTGACCCCGCCACGGGCATGCTGCACCGGCGCGCACTGATCGAAGCGATGCGCGAACGGGTGACCACGCCCGCCCCCGGCGGCGTGCGCTATCTCGTGCAGGTGCGGCTCGACAAGTTCGCCACGATCGAGCGCGATGTCGGCCTCGACGGCAGCGAGCAGGTGCTGGTGAGCTTCGCCGACCTGCTGAAGAGCGAGCTGTCGCCCAAGGACGTCGTCGGCCGCTTCGGCGGCGTCAGCTTCCTCGTGCTGATCGAGCGCGGCAACAAACGCGACGTCGAAGCCTGGGCCGAACAGCTGCTCGAGCGGGTCCGCAAGTTCCTGTTCCACGTCGGCACCAAGTCGCTGTCGGCGACCTGCTCGCTGGGCCTCGGCGTCGTGCCGCATGGCAACCCGGATCTCGACAAGGCCATCGACGACGCGCTCACCGCCTGCCGGCGCTCGCGCCAGCGCGGCGGCAACCAGAGCTTCACGATCGATCGCGCCGATGCCGACACGCGCGTGCAGGCCTACGACCAGATCTGGGTCAAGCACATCAAGCAGGCGCTGATGGAAAACCGCTTCCGGCTCGTGCAGCAGCCGGTCGCGAGCCTGATGGGCGAAGACCTGCAGATGTTCGACCTCCTCGTGCGCATGGTCGACCACCAGGGCAAGGAGGTGCTGCCGTCCGAGTTCATGCCGGCGGCCGAACGCAACGACCTGCTCAAGAACATCGACCGCTGGGTCATCGGCGCATCGCTGTCGCTCGCGGCGCAGCGCAAGCCCGGCTGCCTGTTCGTGCGCCTGTCGAAGGACAGCATCGCCGATGGCTCGATGCCTGACTGGCTCGACGGCCAGTTGAAGGCCAGCAAGGCGCAGCCCGCGCGCGTCTGCTTCAAGGTCACCGAAGAGATCGCGAGCATGCACCAGGCGCAGTTGCAGGTGCTGGCGCGTTCGCTGAAGCAGCGCGGCCTGCGCTTCGCGATCGAACGCTTCGGCGCCGGTCGCGATCCGATCGGGCTGCTGCAGGCAGTGCCGCTCGACTTCATCAAGATCGACGGCGCGCTGATCCAGGGCATCGCCGGCAACGAGGAACTGCAGCAGCGGATCCGCCAGATCGTCGCCGCTGCGCAGAAGCGACGTGTGCAGACCATTGCCGAACGCGCCGAGGACGCCAACACGATGGCCGTGCTGTTCCAGCTCGGCGTGCAGTTCGTGCAGGGCTACTTCGTGCAGGAGCCGCAGGAAGTCATCCTGACCGGCGGCGGCTTGCAGCCGCCGGTCGCCGCGACCGGCACCGGCCGCTGAGCTCCTCCCCGCCGCAAGCGCAGCCGCAGCCGGCTGCGCCGCGCGCTACTCGCTAGCGACTTCGAGCCGCGTCACGCCGCGCCAGCCGCGCGGCAGCACCGCGCCGCGCTGCGCGCGCTCGCCGCGATAGGGCTTCATATCCGCCCATTCCAGCGTCATCTTGCGGTCGCCCGCATGCACCAGCAGCTTGCCGCCCGGCGCGACGACCGCCACCCCGGCGAGGAATTCCTCGCGGGTCTCGAAGGTCTTCGCGGGCACGTTGAACAGCTTGTTGCCCTTGCCCTTCGGCAACTCCGGCACGTCGGCAATCTTGAACACGAGGAGCCGCCCTTCGTTGGTGGCCACGGCCACCAGCGAGTTCGCATCCAGCACCGGTGCCGGCGGCAGCACTAGCGCGCCCTCCGGCACCGTCAGCACGCTCTTGCCGGCGCGCCGGTCCGTGATGAGTTCCTTGAGCCGCACGGTGAAGCCGTAGCCCGCATCGCTGGCCAGCAGCCACAGGTCGTCGGCCTCGCCCATCATGACGCCGGCGAACTTCGCGCCGTCCGGCGGGTTCAGGCGTCCCGACAGCGGCTCGCCGAGGCCGCGCGCTGACGGCAGCGTGTGCGCCGCGAGGCAGTAGGTGCGGCCCGTCGAGTCGAGGAAGATCGCCTGCTGCAGCGTCTTGCCTCGCACTGCGTGCTGGTACCCGTCGCCCGTCTTGTACTGCAGCGTCCGCGGGTCGATCTCATGGCCCTTCGCGGCGCGCACGAAGCCGCCCGTCGACAGGACGACCGTCGTCGGTTCGTTCGCGATCAGCGCCGTTTCGTCGATCGCCTGTGCCGCCTCGCGCTCGATGATCTTCGAGCGGCGCGGATCGCCATACTTCTCGGCATCCGCATCGAGTTCTTCCGCCACCAGCTTCTTCAGGCGCGCCTTGCTCTTGAGGATCGCTTCAAGCTCGTCGCGTTCGTCCGCGAGCTTCTTCTGCTCGTCGCGGATCTTCATTTCCTCGAGCTTGGCGAGGTGCCGCAACTTGGTCTCGAGGATCGCTTCGGCCTGCTCGTCGGACAGCTTGAAGCGCGCCATCAGCACTGGCTTCGGCTCTTCCTCGCGCCGGATGATGCGGATCACCTCGTCGAGGTTCAGGTATGCGATCAGCAGGCCATCGAGGATGTGCAGCCGCTTGGTGACTTTGTCGAGGCGCCATTGCAGGCGCCGCGTGACCGTCGACTTGCGGAATTCGAGCCACTCGAGCAGCAGGTCGCGCAGCCCGCGCACCTTAGGCCGGCCGTCGAGGCCGATGATGTTCAGGTTGACGCGATAGTTGCGCTCGAGATCGGTGGTGGCGAACAGATGCGCCATCAGCTGCTCGACATCCACCTTGCGACCCTTCGGCACGATCACGAGCCGCGTCGCATTCTCGTGATCCGATTCGTCGCGGAAATCGTCGACCATCGGCAGCTTCTTCGCCTGGAACTGCTCTGCGACCTGCTGCAGCACCTTCGACCCCGACACCTGCCACGGCAGCGCGTCGATGACGATCGCATCGTCCTCCTGGCGCCAGGTCGCGCGCGCCTTGAAGCTGCCCGTGCCCTTGTCGTAGATCTCGACCAGGTCGGCGCGCGGCGAAATGATCTCGGCGCCGGTCGGCAGGTCCGGGCCACGCACGAACTTCATCAGCTGGCGCGTCGAAGCCTCGGGCTCATCGAGCAGGTGGATGCACGCCGCGGCGACTTCACGCAGGTTGTGCGGCGGGATATCGGTGGCCATGCCGACCGCGATGCCCGTCGTGCCGTTCAGCAGCACGTTGGGCAGCCGCGCCGGCAGCACGGCGGGCTCATCGAGCGTGCCGTCGAAATTCGGCACCCAGTCGACCGTGCCCTCGCCCAGCTCGCGCAGCAGCACTTCGGCGTACTTCGACAGCTTGGATTCGGTGTAGCGCATCGCAGCGAACGTCTTCGGTTCGTCCTGCGAGCCGAAATTGCCCTGCCCGGTGACGATGGGATAGCGGTAGGAGAAATCCTGCGCCATCAGCACCATCGCCTCGTACGCGGCACTGTCGCCGTGCGGATGGAACTTGCCGATGACGTCGCCGATCGTGCGCGCCGACTTCTTCGGCTTGGCCGTCGCCGCAAGGCCGAGTTCGCTCATCGCGTAGATGATGCGCCGCTGCACGGGCTTCAGGCCGTCGCCGATCGCCGGCAGCGCGCGATCGAGGATCACGTACATCGAGTAGTCGAGATAGGCCTTCTCGGCAAAGCCCTTCAGCGAGCTTTTCTCGACGCCTTCGAAGTTCAGTTCCTGTTCTTTCATTGCGGCTCTCGACGAAAGCACGAAGCAGCGAGCGCGCCGGGCTTCGGCCCCGCGCGTCGCTCCCCTCTGATCGCTTTGGCGCGGGGCCGAAGCCCGCCACGCCCGCAGCGGCGTACTGCCGACATGGAGGGCCGGCTCTGGACCAGCGGGTGCGAAGCGCGAGGCGCGGTCGCTGCCGGTAGGCGCTCGTGGACCTGGCCCGACGTGACCGAGCCAAAGCGAGTATCGGGGAGCGACGCGAGGTCACGTCGGGCCGGGGCCACGAGCGTCAACCGCCCGGGAATGCGCCCCGGGCTCATACCGTCACCTGCGCGAGATTGCCCTTCTCCTCGAGCCAGTCGCGCCGGTCGCCGGCCCGCTTCTTCGCCAGCAGCATGTCCATCAGCCGATCGGTTTCGTCGGCGGCGTCGATTGTCAGCTGCACGAGGCGGCGCGTGCGCGGATCCATCGTGGTCTCGCGCAGCTGCGACGGGTTCATCTCGCCGAGACCCTTGAAGCGCAGCACGACAGGTTTGGTGCGCGGGCTCTCGACGGCGATGCGCTCGAGGATGCCATCGCGCTCCGCCTCGTCGAGCGCGTAATACACCTGCTTGCCGGCATCGACGCGGTACAGCGGCGGCATGGCCACGTGGATGTGGCCGGCCTGCACCAGCGGCCGGAAGTGGCGCAGGAACAGCGCGCACAGCAGCGTCGCGATGTGCTGTCCGTCCGAATCGGCGTCGGCGAGGATGCAGACCTTGTGGTAGCGCAGCCGCGAGATATCCGGCGCGCCGGGGTCGACGCCGAGCGCGATCGAGATGTCGTGCACTTCGGCGGAGCCGGCGATCTGCGACGCGTCGAGTTCCCAGGTGTTCAGGATCTTGCCGCGCAGCGGCATGATGGCCTGGAAGTCCTTGTCGCGCGCCTGCTTGGCCGATCCGCCGGCGGAGTCACCCTCGACCAGGAACAGCTCGGAACGCTTCGGATCGTCGCCGGCGCAGTCGGCGAGCTTGCCGGGCAGTGCCGGGCCGCTCGCGATGCGCTTGCGCTGCACGCGTTGCGCGGCCTTCATCCGCTCCTGCGCGTTGCTGATCGCGAACTGCGCGATCCGCTCGCCCATGTCGGGATGCTGGTTGAGCCACAGCGCCATCGCATCCTTGGCGTAGCTCTCGACGAACTGCGCCGCGTCGCGCGAGGCCAGCCGCTCCTTGGTCTGCCCGGCGAACTGCGGGTCGCGCATCTTCAGCGACAGCACGAAGCAGACCTTGTCCCAGACGTCCTCGGGCGCGAGCTTGAGCCCGCGCGGCACCAGGTTGCGGAACTCGCAGAAGTCGCGCACGGCGCCGGCCATCGCGGCGCGCAGTCCGTTGACGTGCGTACCGCCTTCGATGGTCGGAATCAGGTTCACGTAGCTCTCGGCGACGACCTGGTCGATGTCCGGCGCCCAGGCGATCGCATACGCGACGGAATGCGTCGGCAGTTCCTGCTGGCCGACGATGGGCTCATCGGGCAGCCGCGCGACCTTGCCAAGGCTGTCGGCGAGATACGCACCGAGGTCGCCGGTGAAGAACCATTCGTCCTTCTCGCCGGTCGCCTCGTTCTCGAACTTCAGGCGCAGGCCGGGGCACAGCACGGCCTTGGCCTTGAGCACATGCCGCAGCTGCGGCACGGAGAACTTGTCGCTGTCGAAGAATTTCGGATCCGGCCAGAAGCGCACCGTCGTGCCGGTGTTGCGCTGACCGACGGTGCCGACCACCTCGAGCTTCGAGACGACCCGGCCATCCTTGAAGCCGATGTTGTATTCCTTGCCGCCGCGCCGCACCCAGCACTCGAGCTGTTTCGACAGCGCGTTGACCACCGACACGCCGACGCCATGCAGGCCGCCGGAGTAGGAATAGGTGTCCTCGCTGAACTTGCCGCCGGCGTGCAGCCGCGTGAGGATCAGCTCGACGCCGCTGACCTTCTCCTTCGGGTGGATGTCCACCGGCATGCCGCGCCCGTCGTCGACGACCTGCAGCGAGCCATCCTTGTGCAGCGTGACGCTGATTTCCTTCGCGTGTCCGGCGAGCGCCTCATCGACGCTGTTGTCGATGACTTCATGCGCCAGGTGGTTGGGGCGGCTGGTGTCGGTATACATGCCCGGCCGGCGCCGCACGGGCTCCAGGCCGGAGAGAACCTCGATGGCTGAGGCGTCGTAATCTTTCGCCATGGATGATGGAATCCGCGTGGTAGCGAACGGACGGGCAAGCGGGACAACGGGGCGGCGCGCGCTGTCAGACCCGCACCGCGCGCGATTGTAGGCGGCGACGCCGCGTCAGTCGAGGTCGCCGAGCAGCGAGTCCCGCACGAGCGCGCCGACGCTGTCGACCGAAAAGGCGTAGGCGGGATGATCGATGCCGACGGCCAGGCGCGCGCCGCTGCGCAGCGCGGCGACCATCGCATCGCTGAGTTCGAAGCGCAGGAAGTGCACCGACGAGGTCTTCTCGTCGTTCTCGCGGTCGAGGTCTTCGTCGGCGATCGCGAGCACGCGGCCGAAGTCGGCGACCTGCACCCAGCAGCGATCCTCGATGCCGCGCAGCTCCGCCAGCCGCACGCGGCGGATCTCCGGGTCCGGGAACTCGACCAGCAGCGTGACCTTCCAGTTGCGGCCGTCGGGAATCAGCGGATTGTAGGCAGCCAGTTCCTCGGCGATGCCATCGGGCTCGAAGACCCGCTCGGCCCGCAGCATTTCCTGCACCTGATAGTGCACCGTCAGCCGGTCCTCGAAGCACCAGGTCGTGTTGGGACCGACCTGCAACTGGCGCCGCCGCTTGTGTTCGATGATCCGCGCCCGAAAGCCAGTCCGCTCCCGCGCGTACTGTTCCAGGGTCATCAGGTCGGCGGTGGTCAGTTTCTTCATGGCAAGTCAGATCCCGTAGGCGATGCGCAGCAGCTTCAGCGGATGCGTGGGCGGCTGCTCGCCAGCGCGGCCCGTTTCGATCTGGTGGCCGGCCATCGGGCAGTCGCTGGAGTAGTGATCGGGCTGCGCGTTCTCGACGCGGGTCACGACCGGCTTGCCTATCTTGACCGACGCGGCGCGAAACCGCTCCTTGACCGCGTAGGTGCCGTTGTGACCGGAGCAGCGCTCGATCACATCGACGACGGTATCGGGCACGAGCTTGAGCACGTCGCGGGTCTTGAGGCCGATGTTCTGCACGCGCAGGTGGCAGGCGACGTGGTAGCTGACCTTGCCAAGCTTGGCCTGGAAGTCGGTGCGCAGCAGTCCGGCCTTGTGGCGCAGCATCAGGTACTCGAACGGGTCGAAGATGCGCGCCTTGACCGACCGCACGTCGGCATCGTCCGGGAACATCAACGGCAGTTCCTGCTTGAACATCAGCACGCAGGAAGGAATCGGCGCGACGATGTCATAGCCGGCGTCGATCGCGCGCTTCAGCGATGCGATGTTGCTCTGCTTGTAGCGCTCGACCGCTGCCAGATCGCCCAGCTCGAGCTTGGGCATGCCGCAGCAGTTCTCCTGCTCGACGAGCGTGACGGGAATGCCGTTGTGCTCGAACACCGCGACCAGATCCGTCGCGAGATCGGGCTCGTTGCGATTGCCGTAGCAGGTCGTGAACAGCGCGACCTGGCCGCGCGTCGTCTCGGTCGCCGTCGCGGTGGCCGCCGAACGGTGGTGCTTCAGGCGCTTGCGCGCGGTGTTGGAGTGATACGCGGGGATCGGGGCATCGGGCGCGACGCCCAGCGTCTTCTGCAGCAGCTTGCGCCCCGCGTCGCTGCGATTCGCGGCGTTGAAGGCCTCGACGACGACCGGGATGCCGGCGAGCCGGCCGACGGTGTCGGTCGCGGCGAGGACGCGATCACGAAGCGGCACTTCCCCCTTGGCCGCCTTGACCGCCTTGGCGCGCAGCATCAAGTGCGGGAAATCCAGGTTCCACGGATGCGGCGGCACGTAGGGGCATTTCGTCATGTAGCACATGTCACAGAGGTAACAGTGATCGACGACGTCCCAGTAGACCTTCTTGTCGACGCCATCCAGCTCGAGCGTGTCGGAGGCATCGATGGCGTCGAACAGGGTCGGAAATGCGTTGCACAGCGAGAAGCAGCGCCGGCAGCCGTGGCAGATGTCGAACACCCGCTCGAGCTCCTTGTCGAGCGCGGCTTCGTCGTAGAAGGCGGGATTCTTCCAGTCGAGCGGGTGGCGCGTCGGGGCTTCAAGCGAACCCTCGCGACCGCCTGGCAGGGCACCTGAACTCATGGGCGCTCCATGGCAATGGGGCGAACCCGCCCGGCTGCGGCGGATCGGGTTCGCGCCCTCAGGAAAGCAACGGCGACCGCAGCGCGGCCGCCGCCCCCGTTACAGGGAATCCAGCGCCTTCTGGAACCGGTTCGCGTGCGACCGCTCGGCCTTCGCCAGCGTCTCGAACCAGTCGGCGATCTCGCTGAAGCCCTCGTCGCGCGCGGTCTTGGCCATGCCCGGGTACATGTCGGTGTACTCGTGCGTCTCGCCCGCGATCGACGCCCTCAGGTTCGACTTGGTATCGCCGATCGGCAGTCCGGTCGCCGGGTCGCCCACGGCCTCGAGGTATTCGAGGTGCCCGTGCGCGTGGCCGGTTTCGCCTTCCGCCGTGGAACGGAACACCGCCGACACGTCGTTGTAGCCTTCGACGTCGGCCTTGGCTGCGAAATACAGGTAGCGGCGGTTCGCCTGCGACTCGCCGGCGAACGCGGCTTTCAGGTTCTCTTCGGTCTTGCTGCCCTTGAGCTGCACAACTCTCTCCTGATGACTGCGGGGACTACTGGAGCCAATTTAAGTCGCATCGATTGGGAGCGTCAATTGCCGCCACACGCGCGGCTGTGTAACGTTGGCTGGACATGACACGCAAAGCCAAAGCCTTGGACTTCGAACAGTCGCTGCGCGAGCTCGAAACCCTGGTCGAGAAGCTCGAGCACGGTGAGCTGCCGCTCGAGGACGCCCTGAAACACTTCGAACGCGGCGTGGCGCTGACGCGCGAGTGCCAGGCGGCGCTGAAGGCTGCCGAGGCGCGCGTCGAGCTGCTGACGCGCCGGCGCGATCCCGCCAGCGGCGCAGAGGTCGAGGAGATCACGGACTTCGATGCCGACGACGACAAGGAGCCGGGGCTGACATGATCGAAGCGCAACTGGCCGCACTGCAGGCACGGATCGAGGCCTACCTGGACCAGGTGCTGACGCTGCCGGATCCCGGCACGCCGCGGCTGCGCGACGCGATGCGCTACAGCGTGCTCGGCGGCGGCAAGCGGCTGCGGCCGGTGCTGGTCTATCTGACTGGGCAATCCCTGGGCGCGTCGCTCGAGCAGCTGGACGTGCCGGCCGCGGCGGTCGAGCTGATCCACGTCTACAGCCTGGTCCACGACGACCTGCCGGCGATGGACGACGACGACCTGCGACGCGGCCGGCCCACCTGCCACAAGGCCTACGACGAGGCGACCGCGATCCTGGTCGGCGATTCGCTGCAGGCCTACGCCTTCGAATTGCTGGCCGGGGATGACAGCCTCAGCGATGCCGACAGCGCCCTGCGCCTGACCATGATCCGCGTGCTCGCCGACCGGATCGGCACGCGCGGAATGGCGGGCGGCCAGGCGATGGACCTCGGCGCGGTGGGGCGCGGCCTGACGATTGACGAACTTGAATCGATGCACCGGCGCAAGACCGGTGCCCTGATCGAAGCCAGCGTGCTGCTCGGTGCGGTCGCCGCGGGTGTGCGCAGTGGTCCACGCTTCGAAGCGCTGCGCACGCTGGCCGCCGAAATCGGCCTCGCGTTCCAGATCCAGGACGACATCCTCGACGTCGCCGGCGACGCCCAGACGCTCGGCAAGGCGACCGGCGCCGATGCGGCCCACAACAAACCCACCTACCCCAGTACCCTCGGACTCGAGGCGGCCCGCGCCCGCGCGCTCGACCACGAACAGCGCGGCCTCGCGGCGCTCGCCACGCTCGGGCCGACCGCCCAGCCGTTGCGGGAACTCGCGCGGCTGATGGTCGACCGGCGCTCGTGAACCCGCGCAGGCCCCGGTTCGGGGTGTAAGATCACTGTCATCATGACTACGGACGCCGCGCAGTACCCGCTGTTGTCCCGGATCGAGTCTCCGGCGGACGTGCGTGCGCTGCCGGAACAGCAACTACCCGAGCTGTGCGCCGAACTGCGCCGCTTCCTGATCCACTCCGTCGCGACCCGCGGCGGCCACTTCGCCGCAGGCTTGGGCACGGTCGAACTGACGGTCGCGCTGCACTACGTCTACGAAACCCCCGAGGATCGCCTCCTCTGGGACGTCGGTCATCAGGCCTATCCGCACAAAGTACTGACGGGCCGCCGCGACCAGCTGCCGACCATCAAGCAGACCGGTGGCCTCGCGCCCTTTCCGCTGCGCGCCGAGAGCGCCTACGACACCTTCGGCGTCGGCCACTCGAGCACGTCGATCAGCGCTGCACTCGGCATGGCGGTGGCCGCCAAGCATTCGGGCAGCGGCCGGCGCATCGTGGCCGTGATCGGCGATGGCGCGATGACGGCCGGCCAGGCCTGGGAAGGCATCCTGAACGGTGGCTCGCTGAAGACGACCGACATGCTGGTCGTGCTGAACGACAACGACCATTCGATTTCCGAGAACGTCGGCGCGCTGCCGAACTACCTTGCGCGCGTGCTGACCAGCCGCACCTACACGAGCCTGCGCGAGGGCAGCAAGAAGGTGCTGAAGCAGATGCCGCCGGTCGTGCGCGAACTCGCGCGCCGCTCGGAAGAGCACCTCAAGGGCATGGTGCTGCCCGGCACGCTGTTCGAAGAGTTCGACTTCAACTACATCGGGCCGATCGACGGCCATGACATCGTCACGCTGGTCAGGGCGCTCCGGAACCAGCGCAAGCTCAAGGGCCCGCAGTTCCTGCACGTCGTCACCAAGAAGGGCAAGGGCTACGCGCCGGCGGAAGCCGATCCGATCAAATGGCATGGCCCGGGTCCGTTCGACCCCGAGACCGGCACGATCTTCAAGGAAAAGCTCAGCGGCCCGACCTATTCGCAGGTGTTCGGCCAGTGGCTGTGCGACATCGCGGAGCGCGACCCGAAGATTGTCGGCATCACCCCCGCGATGCGCGAGGGTTCAGGGCTGGTCGAGTTCTCGAAGCGCTTCCCGGATCGCTACTTCGACGTCGCGATCGCAGAACAGCATGCGGTCACGTTCGCGGCTGGCCTCGCCTGCGAAGGCTACAAGCCGGTCGTCGCGATCTACTCGACCTTCCTGCAGCGGGCCTACGACCAGCTGGTCCACGACGTCGCGCTGCAGAACCTGCCGGTCACTTTCGCGATCGATCGCGCGGGTCTCGTCGGCAGCGACGGCGCGACGCACCAGGGCGCATTCGACGTCTCCTTCCTGCGCTGCATTCCGAACATGACGATCATGGCGCCGTCCGACGAAGACGAGTGCCGGCAGATGCTGTTCACCGCGACCACGCTGGCCGGCCCCGCCGCGGTGCGCTATCCGCGCGGCACAGGCTCCGGCGTGACGCCCGTGCCCGAGATGACGGCGCTGCCCGTGGGTCGCGCGCAGCTGCGGCGCGAGGGCCGTTCGGGGCTGGCGATCCTGTGCTTCGGCACGCTGCTCGATTCCGCGCTGGCGGTGGCCGAGCGGCTCGACGCGACCGTCATCAACATGCGATTCATCAAGCCGCTCGACGAAGAATGCGTGCTGCGCATCGCGGCTCGGCACCGCGCGATCGTCACGCTCGAAGAGGCGGCGATCGCCGGCGGCGCTGGCGCCGCGGTCGCCGAACTGCTGGCGGCGGAAGGCCAGACCCTGCCGCAGCTCATGCTGGGCATCCCGGATCGCTTCATCGACCATGGCTCGCGCGACGATGCGCTGGCGTCTGCCGGCCTGGATCCGGCGGGCATCCGCGGCGCGATCGAGCGCTGGTGGCACCTGCAGCACGCGGCGGACCTGCCGGCGCAGGCATGAACCCGGCTGGCTGGATTCAACCCGCGATGCGGGCTTCGGCGTTCTGCAGCCGATTGATCAACGTCGACAGGAACTGCCGGTTGAAGCGCAGCTGGCACGGCGCCGACACCTGCTCGAGCAGCGTCGAGCTGACCTTCAGCACCGTCACGGGCGTCGTCGCGCGGATCGTCGCGGTGCGACGCGCGCCCTTCACGTAGCCGGTCTCGCCGAAGCACTCGCCGGTCTCGATGCTGCCGACCTCCGTGCCATTGCGGACCACGCCGCACTGGCCCGAGACGAGGATGTAGAAGCGATCGTCCATCTCGCCTTCCTTGATGATCTCCTCGCCAGACTGGAAGGTCGACCAGTTGCTGGCGCGCATGACCTCCAAGATTTCGGCGTGCGAGAACTCATGGAAGAAGCGCAGTCGGCGCAGCGTGCCGAACTGTTCCTGCTGGTCGATGCGGCTGTAGGCCTCGCGCAGCTTGGCGTGCACGCGCGTCAGGTCGGCAGCGAAATCGAGGCCGGTCTTGTAGCGCCGCTCCGGCTGCTTCATCAGCGCCGTCGCGACGACTCGCTCGAGTTCCTCGGGGATGTCCGGCCGCAGCGTGTGCACCGGCGCCGGCGTCGCGTAGACGATCTGGTGCAGCAGCTTGGCGAGGTTGCTGGCCTTGAACGGGCGCGCCCCGGTCAGCAACTCGTACATGACCGCGCCGAGCGAATACAGGTCGCTGGAGTTGGTCAGCTCGAGGCTCTGCACCTGCTCGGGCGACATGTAGGACGGGCTGCCGGCGACGCCTTCGATGCGCGAGATGTCGGAGTCGGCGACCAGTGCGATGCCGAAATCGATGATGCGGACGTCGGAGTCCTGCGTCAGCATGATGTTCGACGGCTTGATGTCACGGTGGATCACGCCGCGCGAGTGGGCGTAATGCAGCGCGCGGGCGCACTTGTAGACGATCTCGACGACGTCGTCGATGCGCAGCAGGTTGTCGGGCTTGCAGTAGGCCGCCAGCGTGCGAGCGCCGTGCACGTGCTCGGTGACGATATAGCAGTAGTCGCCCTCTTCGCCCGCGTCGTAGATCGGCAGGATGTGCGGATGCTGCAGCAGGCCCACCATGTGGGCCTCGGACAGGAACATCTTGCGCGCGATGCGCGCCTTCTCCTCGTCGCCGCCGGCGTCGAGGTTGTAGACCTTGATGGCGACGTCGCGGCCGTAGTACGGATCGTGGGAAAGATAGACCGTGCCGGTGCTGCCGCGGCCGACTTCCTTGACGATGACGTACTTGCCGATGCGGTCGGGCATCGGGCGCGAGGGTGCTGGGTTTTGGGCGGTAGATGGCATGATCGAACCGCAGGATACGAGGCGCCCGCGCCACGGGGTGTGATGCAAGTCCCGCACGCGCCGCGCGTCTGCCGCGTGGCGCGCCGGTCGCGCGCGCGCTGCCCGCCGCCGGCTCAGCTGCCGAAGTGGTCGAAGCCCGAATGCGAGACCTGGATCACGGAATCACCATCGCGGATCTCGATCCCGGGCGCCGTGCGCAGCGCACCGATGACCGTCCAGATCGGCGCGTCACCGTTGCCCGGGCGCTCCGGCCAGGCGTCGCGCAGCGCGCCCAGGCGCGCCGGCGGCAGTGCAAAGCACAGTTCGTAGTCGTCGCCGCCGGTCAGCGCATGGCGCCGCGCGGTGGTCTCGCCGCAGACGCCGCGCAGCGCCGCGGACAGCGGCAGCGACCCGGCGTCGAGCACGACGCCACAACCGCTCGCGGCAGCCAGCTTGCCGGCATCGCCGGCGAGACCGTCCGACACATCGATGCAGGCGCTGGCGAACTCGCGCAGCCGGCGCCCGGCGGCCACCCGCGGCGTGGGATACAGGAACCGCTCGAGCAGCGCGCGCTCCGCGCTGTCTGCCGGACCGCTCGCCCGGCGCGCGATCTCGAGGCCGGCGGCGGCGTCGCCCGGGGTGCCCGTCACGCACAACAGGTCGCCCGGTTGCGCGCCGCTGCGGCGCAGCGCGGCGCCGGGTGGCACGAAGCCCTGCAACTGCACGCTGATCGTGAGCGGCCCACGCGTCGTGTCGCCGCCGACCAGCGCCACCGCATGGCGCTGGGCCAGCTGGCCGAAGCCGCGCGCAAAGCCCTCGAGCCACGCGACGTCGATCCGCGGCAGCGTCAGCGCCAGCAGCGCCCACGCCGGCTCAGCCCCCATCGCGGCAATGTCGCTGAGATTGACCGCGAGCGCGCGATGGCCGACCGACTCGGGCGGCGAACCCGGCAGGAAGTGCGTGCCTTCGACCAGCGTGTCGAGGACGGCGACCAGCTGTTCGCCCGCACGCGGCGCGAGCAGCGCGCCGTCGTCGCCGACGCCGAGCACGACATCGTCACGCTGCGCGCCGAGCCGCGCGAACCAACGCTCGATCAGTTCGAATTCGCCCAGCGACACCGCGGCCGAGCGTCCCGGGTTCAATGCTCGAGCGGCCGCAGCACGCGTGCCGCGCGATCGAGCACTGCATTGACGAACTTGTGGCCATCGGTGGCGCCGTAGCGCCGCGCGAGACCCACGGCCTCGTTGATGACGACGCGATACGGCACGTCGAGATGCGCGCACAGCTCCTGCATGCCGACCAGCAGCACGGCGTGTTCGATCGGGTCGAGGTCCTGCGGCTTGCGATCGAGCAGCGGCGCGAGCTTCGTGTCCAGCGCTGCGCGCGACTCGGCGACCCCGCGCAGCAGCAGCTCGAAGTACTCGCGATCCGTCTTGCGCATGTCGTCCTCGGCGGCAAGTTCCGCGAGCGCGTCCTGCCAGGGACCCGGATTGACGTCGAGGCGATAGACGGCCTGCATCGCGTAGCGCCGCGCCAGCGAGCGCGCGCCCGCGGCGCGCAATTCCGGGCGGCTGCTGCGCGCGCTCATGACGCCGGTCGGCTGCAGGCCGGCTGGCGCAGTAGGTTCGCCATCTCGAGCGCGACGTCCATCGACTCGCCGCCCTTGTTCATGCGCGTGACGGCGGCGCGCTCGAGCGCCTGCTCGACGTTCTCGACCGTCAGCACGCCGAACACCACCGGCTTGCCCGTATCGAGCGCAGCGCGCGTCAGGCCGGCGGCGGCCTCGCCGGCCACGTAGTCGAAGTGCGCGGTGTCGCCGCGGATCACGCAGCCCAGCGCGACGATCGCGTCATAGCGGCCGCTCGCGGCGAGCTGCTTCGCGGCCAGCGGCAGTTCGAATGCGCCGGGCACGCGTGCGAGCGTCAGGCGCGACGGATCGCCGCCGTGCTTCTGCCAGGCCTCGGTGGCGCCCTTCAGCAGGCTCGCGACGATGAAGTCATTGAACCGTGCCGCGATGATCGCAACGGTCAGGCCCTGGGCATCGAGACTCGTCGGCACCTCGTTCATGGCCTCGCCTCCGCGCCACCCTCGTCGACGTAGCTGTCGATCTCGAGATCGAAGGCCGAAATGCCGTGCAGCTGCTTCGGCGCCGACAGCACCCGCATCCGGCGCACGCCGAGGTCCTTGAGGATCTGCGCGCCGATGCCGTAGGTGCGCAGCACCGCGCCCGTCGCCGGGCCGCGCGGCGCGTGCGGCTCGCCCAGCGCGCGCACGGCATCGGCGAGTTCGCGTGGCGACTCCGCCTCGCGCAGCACGACGATCACGCCGCAGCCGTCGCGGGCGACGCGTCGCAGCGCGGCATCCAGCGTCCAGGTGCGACCGCTGCCCTGCACGCCGATGACGTCGCGCAGCGTGTCGGTCAGGTGCACGCGCACCAGCGGCAGCGCGTCCGCGGCGCTGACGTCGCCGCGCACCAGCGCGAGGTGCACGTCTCGATGCACGTGGTCCTGGTAGGCGCAGAGCCGGAACGGGCCATGCGCCGTCTGCACGAGCTGCTCGGAGATGCGCTCGACCGAGCGCTCGGTGCGCAGGCGGTAGCGGATCAGGTCGGCGATCGTGCCGATGCGCAGGTTGTGCTGCTTCGCGAACTTCTCGAGATCGGGGCGGCGCGCCATCGTGCCGTCGTCGTTCATGATCTCGACGATGACGGCCGCCGGCTCGAGCCCCGCGAGGCGCGCGAGATCACAGCCCGCTTCCGTGTGGCCGGCGCGCGTCAGCACGCCGCCGGGCTGGGCCATGATCGGGAAGATGTGGCCGGGCTGACGCAGATCCTCGGGCCGGGCATCGGGCTGCACCGCGGTGCGCACCGTGTGCGCGCGGTCGTAGGCGCTGATGCCGGTCGTGACGCCCTCGGCGGCTTCGATCGACAGCGTGAAGTTGGTGCGATGCTCGCGATCGGTGTCGGTGACCATCAGCGGCAGCCGCAACTGCTGGCAGCGTTCGCGCGACAAGGTCAGGCAGATCAGCCCGCGACCATTGCGGGCCATGAAGTTGATGTCCTCCGGACGCACGAGACTCGCAGCCATCACGAGGTCGCCCTCGTTCTCGCGGTCCTCGTCGTCCATCAGCACGACCATGCGGCCGGCGGCGATGTCGGCCAGCAGATCCTCGACCGAGTCGAGCCCGCTTGAGTTTGAAGCCGGGTTCCTGACGATATGCATGCTTCAGTTCCTGTCGGCCAGCAGGCGCTCGACATAGCGCGCCACCTGGTCGACTTCAAAGTTGACGCGCCGCCCCGGCGCGAGTTCGCCGAGCGTCGTGACGCTCTGCGTATGCGGGATCAGGTTGACGCCGAAGCGGTCGCCCTCGGCTTCGTTGACGGTCAGGCTGACGCCGTCGATCGCGACCGAACCCTTGCGGGCGACATAGCGGCCGAGCCCCGGCGGGCACTGGAACACGACGCGCACGCTGCGCGCATCGCCCGTCACCGACACCACCTCGGCGATGCCGTCGACATGCCCCGAGACGAGATGGCCGCCAAGCGCATCGCCCGCGCGCAGCGCAGGCTCGAGGTTGACGCGCGCGCCGACCGCAAGCGCGCCGAGCGTCGTGACATCGAGCGTCTCGCGCGACACGTCGGCGGCGAAGCTCGCGGCCGTCAGGTCGAGTGCCGTCAGGCACACGCCGCTGACACTGATGCTGTCGCCCGGCTGCACGCCCGCCAGCGACAGCCGTTCGACGGCAATGACGAGCCGCATGTCGCCGCCGCGCGGCTCCTGCTGCGCGATCCGACCCACGTCCTGCACGATCCCGGTGAACACCTGACTCAACCCTCGAGCGGCGACCAGGCGTCGCCGGAGCGCAGCATGATACGGACATCCGGCCCGACCGGCTGTACGTCACGCGTCACGAAACGCGGCGTTGCCGACAGGGTTGCCGCGCCGGGCAGATCCAGCAGCGGCCGCGCGTCCGCCCCCAGCAGCAGCGGTGCGACATACAGCACCCATTCGTCGACGAGCCCGGCAGCCTGCAGCGCGCCGGACAGCGTGGCGCCCGCCTCGACCCAGACCTCGTTGATGCCGGCGCCCCCGAGCCGCTGCAGGGCCGCCGCGAGGTCGATGCGGCCGCTGGCATCGGCCGCGACCGACTCGACCTGCACCGCGCCCGGGCGCGCCAGGCGCGCCGCCCCGGCGGTTGCGCCGGCCGCTGCCGTCAGGATCAGGGTTTCACCGGGCTCGCGCAGCAGGCGCGCGTCGGTCGGCAGCCGCAGGCGGGAATCGAGCACGACGCGCAGCGGCTGGCGCGCGGCCGCCGGCTCGCGCCGCACCGTCAGTTGCGGATCGTCGGCCAGCACCGTGCCGATGCCGGTCAGCACCGCGCCGCTGCGGGCGCGCCAGGCGTGCACATCGGCGCGCGCCGCCGTGCCGGTCAGCCAGCGGCTCTCGCCGCTCGCGAGCGCGGTGCGGCCGTCGAGCGACATCGCGAGCTTGAGCCGCAACCAGGGCCGGCCCCGGCGCAGCCGCGACAGAAAGCCGATGTTGAGCTCGCCCGCCTCGGCGGCGAGCAGGCCGCCCGCGACGCTGACGCCAGCGGCGCGCAGCCGCGCCGCGCCAGCGCCATCGACGCGCGGATCAGGATCGTGCGAGGCGTAGACGACGCGCGCGATGCCGGCGGCGAGCAGCGCATCGACGCAGGGCGGCGTGCGCCCGTGATGGTTGCAGGGCTCGAGCGTCACGTAGGCGGTCGCGCCACGCGCGGCGGCGCCGGCGGCGCGCAGCGCAAACACCTCGGCGTGCGGTTCACCGGCGCGTTCGTGGAAACCCTCGCCGACGATGCGCTCGCCCTGCGCGATCACGCAACCGACGCGCGGGTTCGGGTGCGCCGACTCGAGGCCGCGCGCAGCGAGTGCCAGCGCCCGCAGCATCGCGTCGCGGTCGAACGCGGAGAACGCCGTCATGACTTTCGCCCACGCCGCGGCGCGCCCGGACCATCGCCGGGCAGCAGCGACAATTGCCCCTCGAGCGGATCACGGCGCCGCCGGCGCCGCAACTGTTCGATCTCGTCGCGGAACGCTTCGACGTCCTGGAAGCTACGATACACCGACGCGAAGCGCACGTAGGCGACCTCATCGAGATGGCGCAGTTCTTCCATGACGACCTCGCCGATCTGGCGCGACGGCACTTCGCGCTCGCCGAAGCTGCGCAGTCGGTGCGCGACACGGCTGACCGCTTCTTCGATCGATTCCTGGCTGACGGGCCGCTTCTCGAGCGCCTTGACGAAACTGCTGCGCAACTTGCTCTCATCGAAGGGCACGCGGCTCTGGTCGCGCTTGACGACGAGCGGCATGACCAGCTCCGCGGTTTCGAAGGTCGTGAAGCGTTCGCCGCAGGCGAGGCACTCACGGCGCCTGCGGATCTGGCGCCCCTCGGCCGCGAGCCGCGAGTCGTTTACCTTGGTTTCCTCGTGACCGCAGAAGGGACAGTGCACGCGCCGCGCTCCGCAACCCGTGGCGACCCCGACCGCGCGTCAGCGGGCCGGCGTCACGCCCCGTAGACCGGGAAACGGCGGCACAGCGCCGCGACTTCGCCGCGCACCCGCTCGATCGCGGCCTCGGCGCCATTGGCATCGAGCACGTCGGCGATCCAGTCCGCGACCTGCTCGAACTCGGCGACGCCGAAACCGCGCGTCGTACCCGCGGGTGTGCCGATCCGGATGCCGCTCGTGATCGCCGGCGGCCGCGGATCATTCGGCACCGCATTCTTGTTGACCGTGATGTGGGCCCGGCCGAGCGCAGCGTCAGCTTCCTTGCCGGTGATCTGCTTGTCCGACAGATCGAGCAGGAACAGGTGGTTGTCCGTGCCGCCCGACACGATGCGATAGCCGCGCGCCTGCAGCCGCTTCGCCATCGCGCGCGCGTTCGTGACGACCTGCTGCTGGTAGGTCTTGAACTCCGGCTGCAGTGCTTCCAGGAAGGCCACGGCTTTGGCGGCGATCACGTGCATCAGCGGGCCGCCCTGCGTGCCCGGGAACACCAGCGAGTTGAACTTCTTGGTGATCTCGTCATTGGCGCGCGCGAGGATCAGGCCGCCGCGCGGGCCGCGCAGTGTCTTGTGGGTCGTGGTCGTGACCACATCGGCGTAGGGAATCGGGTTCGGATAGACGCCGGCGGCCACGAGGCCCGCGACGTGCGCCATGTCGACCATCATCCAGGCGCCGACCTTGTCAGCGATCGCGCGGAAGCGCGGGAAATCCAGCACCCGCGAATACGCGGAGAAGCCGGCGATGATCAGTTTCGGCTTGTGTTCGAGCGCGAGCTTCTCGAGCATGTCGTAGTCGATCTCGCCGTTGTCCGGACGGATGCCGTACTGGACGGCATTGAACAGCTTGCCGGAGAAATTGACCTTGGCGCCGTGGGTCAGATGACCGCCGTGATCGAGGCTCATGCCGAGGATCGTGTCGCCCGGCTTCAGCAGCGCCAGCATGACGGCGGCATTGGCCTGCGAACCCGAGTGCGGCTGCACGTTGGCATAGTCGGCGCCGAACAGCTTCCTGGCGCGGTCGATCGCGAGCTGTTCCGCGACATCGACGTGTTCACAGCCGCCGTAGTAGCGCTTGCCCGGGTAGCCCTCGGCGTACTTGTTGGTCAGCACCGAACCCTGCGCTGTCAGCACGCGCGGGCTGGCGTAGTTCTCGGAGGCGATCAGCTCGATGTGATCTTCCTGGCGTTGCCGTTCGGCGGCCATCGCGGCAGCAAGTTCTGGGTCGAAACCATCGATGACCATGCTGGTCGGGAACATCGGCAAATCCTTGGCGAAGTGGGGCCACGAGCGGGCCCCAGATTGTACCCGAAGCACCCGGCGGGACGGCTGCCGGACGCCGGCAGCGGGTCAGGCGACGGCCGCGCCCGGGGTGTCGAGCAGCGCCTCGACGACGCCGTTCCAGGCCTGGGCGAGGTTGCTGCGGTTGTAGCCGCCCCCGCCGAGCGCCAGCAGGCGCCCGTGCCCGAGGCGCTCGGCCAGCGCGGCCAGGTCCGCGGCTGCCTGCCGATGCGCCGCCGCGCTGAAGCGCAGGTGGGTGATCGGATCGCCGGCCAGGCTGTCGGCGCCGCATTGCAGGATCAGGAACTCGGGCGCGAAGCGCTCGACGTGCTCCAGCACCCGCGGCCAGACCGCGAAAAAGGCGGCGTCATCCGCGCCTGGCGGCAGTGGAATGTTCAGTTTGGTGCCGGCCGCCGCGCCGCGACCGATCTCGAGCTCCGAGCCGGTGCCCGGATACAGGTGGCGGCCGTCCTCGTGGATGTCGGCGAAGATCAGCTCGGGATCGTCGTCGTAGGCGTAGTAGACGCCGTCGCCATGATGCGCGTCGATGTCGACATAAGCCACGCGATATATCGAGTGCGCGCGTCGCAGCAGTTCGATCGCGGCGCCGATGTCGTTGAAGACGCAGAAACCTGCGGCACTGCCGCGCGCGGCATGGTGCAGGCCGGCGATCGGCACGAACCCGCGCCGCGCTGCGCCAGACATGATCTGACTGGTCGCGAGCAGCGTGGCGCCGACGACGTCGCTGGCCGCCTCGAACACGCCGCGCCAGGCCGGCGTGTCGCCGCCGTCGAGATAACCCTGGCCGGTCGCCGAACGCTGCCGGACGATGTCGACGTAGGCAGGCGTGTGAAACGCGAGCAGCTCCGCATCGCTGGCCGCGCGCGTCTCGATGACATCGGTGCGGCGATCCAGGCCTCGGGCTTCGAACTCGCGCAGGAAGACCGCGTGTCGATCCGGGCCAAAAGGATGGCCTTCGCCGAACCCGTAGCGTGCCAGCCGCTCGCCAGCCACCACGCAGACGCGCGCGTTCACGCCGTCACGATCCGTTGCCGCCCTTCATGACGCGGAGACTAGCACAGGGCCCCCAGCCAGCCGCGGTCGCCAATTCGACGGGCCTGCCGCATAATCTGTGCCCGTTCGGGCCCGCCGGCCACTGGCCGCACTGCCCGCCTTTTCCAAGGTTCTTCCTGATATGGCCCAATACATCTACACGATGAATCGTGTCGGCAAGGTCGTGCCGCCCAAGCGGCAGATCCTGCGCGACATCAGCCTGTCGTTCTTCCCGGGCGCCAAGATCGGCGTCCTCGGTCTGAACGGCTCGGGCAAGTCCACGCTGCTGCGCATCATGGCCGGCATCGACACCAACATCGACGGCGAAGCACGGCCCCAGGCGGGCATCAAGGTGGGCTACCTGCCGCAGGAGCCGGAGCTCGACCCGACCAAGACCGTGCGCGAGGAAGTCATCCAGGGCGTCGGCGGCATGTTCGCCAAAGTCGAGCGCTTCAACGCGATCAGCGAACTGTTCGCCGAGCCGATGTCGGACGACGAGATGAACAAACTGCTCGAGGAGCAGGCCACGCTGCAAGACGCGATTGACGCAGCGGGCGGCTGGGAACTCGAGCGCAAGCTCGAGATCGCGGCCGACGCGCTGCGACTGCCGCCCTGGGACGCGAAGATCGACAAGCTGTCGGGTGGCGAGAAGCGCCGCGTCGCGCTGTGCCGGCTGCTGCTGTCGGCGCCCGACATGCTGCTGCTCGACGAGCCCACCAACCATCTCGATGCCGAGTCGATCGCCTGGCTCGAGCGCTACCTCGATGAGTATCCGAGCACGGTCATTGCGGTGACGCACGACCGCTACTTCCTCGACAACGTGGCCGAGTGGATCCTCGAGCTCGATCGCGGCCACGGCATCCCGTGGCACGGCAACTATTCATCGTGGCTCGAGCAGAAAGAGAAGCGGCTCGCCCAGGAAGAGCGCGAACAGAACGCGTTGCGCAAGACGCTCGAGAAGGAACTCGAGTGGGTGCGCCAGAACCCGAAGGCCCGCCAGGCGAAAAGCAAGGCGCGCCTCGCGCGTTTCGAGGAACTCTCGTCACGCGAGTTCCAGGAGCGCAACGAAACCAACGAGATCTACATTCCGCCGGGCGAGCGACTCGGCGACAACGTGATCCAGGTCGACGGCCTGCGCAAGGCCTATGGCGACCGGCTGCTGATCGACAACCTGAGCTTCTCGCTGCCGGCGGGCGGCATCGTCGGCATCATCGGCCCGAACGGCGCCGGCAAGACGACGCTGTTCCGCATGCTGACGGGCGTCGAGAAACCCGACGCCGGCGAGATCCGCATCGGGCCCACCGTCAAGCTCGCCTACGTCGACCAGTCGCGCCAGGCGCTGAACGACAAGAACACGGTGTTCCAGGAGATCTCGGGCGGCCTCGATGTGATCAAGGTCGGCAACTACGAGACGGCGTCGCGCGGCTACGTCGGCCGCTTCAATTTCAAGGGCACGCAGCAGCAGCAGCTGATCGGCGAACTGTCGGGCGGCGAGCGCAACCGCGTGCATCTGGCCAAGGTGCTGAAGTCGGGCGGCAACGTGCTGCTGCTGGACGAGCCGACCAACGATCTTGACATCGAAACGCTGCGCGCCCTCGAGGAGGGCCTGCTCGCGTTCCCGGGCTGCGCCGTCGTGATCTCGCACGATCGCTGGTTCCTCGACCGCATCGCGACCCACATCCTTGCCTTCGAGGGCAACTCGGAGGTCGTATGGTTCGAGGGCAACTACGAGGAATACACGGCGGACTACAAGCGCCGCAAGGGTGAGGATGCGGCCCAGCCACATCGCATCCGGTACAAGCCGCTGACACGCTGAAGCGCTGACGCGGCCGGGCGGTCTGCGCTCGCGCGCGTCGCCAGCTTCAGCCCAGCCAGCGACGCGCGTTGCGGAACATGCGCAGCCAGCCGCTGTACTCGCCCTCTCCCGGCGGCTGCCAGGAGTTCTGCAGCCGGCGGAATACGCGCTCGGGATGCGGCATCGTGATGGTCACGCGGCCATCGGCGCTGCTCAGCGCCGAGATGCCCTGCGGCGAGCCGTTGGGATTCGCGGGGTAGCGCGTCGCGACGACGCCGGCACGCTCGACATAGCGGAGCGCCACGAGTCCGGACTTCGAGCAGGCCTCGGCGGCGGCCGCGTCCGCGAACTCGGCGCGGCCCTCGCCGTGCGCCACGACGATCGGCAGCACCGATCCCGCCATGTCGCCCATGAACAGCGACGGCGAGCGCTGCACTTCGACCAGGCTCAGGCGCGCCTCGTACTGCTCGCCGCGATTGCGGACGAAGCGCGGCCACAGGTGCGTGCCGGGGATCAGCTCGCGCAGCGTGGAAACCATCTGGCAGCCATTGCAGACGCCGAGCGTGAAGCTGTCAGTGCGTGTGAAGAACGCCGCGAACGCATCGCGCAGGGCGGCGTTGAAGCGGATCGACTTCGCCCAGCCCTCGCCGGCGCCGAGCACGTCGCCGTACGAAAAGCCGCCGCAGGCGACCAGCCCCATGAACTCTGCCAGCTGCCGGCGGCCGGCGATCAGGTCGGTCATGTGGACGTCATGCGGCTCGAACCCCGCGAGCTCGAGCACCGCAGCCATCTCGACCTGGCTGTTGACGCCCTGTTCGCGCAGCACCGCGACGCGCGGCCGCGCGCCGCGTGCAACGAAGGGCGCGGCGACGTCCTCGGCCGGATCGAAGCTGAGCGCGAGCTGCAAGCCCGGCGCGGCCGGATCGACTGCGGCGGCGAGTTCTTCGTCGGCGCAGTCCGGATCGTCGCGCAGGCGCCGCATCGCGTGCGACACGGCAGACCACGCACCCCGCAGCGCTGACCAGCCTTCATCGAGCAGCAGCGCGCCATCCGGCGCGTGCACGCGAATCCGGTCGGCGCTGGCGCGCGGTCGCGCGACCACACGGCTACGGTCGGCCAGACCGTGCTGCGCGAGCACCGCCTGTGCTCGGCCGAGATCGGCAGCGCGCAGTTGCACGACGACACCGAGTTCCTCGGCGAACAGGGCGCGCAGCGCCGCATCGCCGCCGGTCGCGGGCAGTTCGATGTCGAGGCCGCAGTGGCCGGCGAACGCCATCTCGACCAGCGTGGCCCACAACCCGCCGTCGCTGCGATCGTGATAGGCCAGCAGCAGCTGCCCGGCGCGCAGCTCGCGCAGCGCCGTGGCGAACTTGCGCAGCAGCGCCGGATCATCGAGGTCGGGCACCTCGCCACCCAGCGCGCCATGCACCTGCGCCAGGATCGACCCGCCGAGTCGCGGCTGCGCCGCACCGAGGTCGATCAGGAGGAGCAGCGTGGCGTCGGGGCTGCGCGCGAGTTCAGGCGTCAGCGTGCGGCGCACGTCGCCTACCGGCGCGAACGCCGAAACGACCAGCGACACCGGCGCCACGACGCGCCGCGCTTCGGCGCCTTGCTGCCAGGCGGTGCGCATCGACAGCGAATCCTTGCCCACCGGAATCGCAATGCCGAGCGCCGGGCACAACTGCTCGCCGACGGCTTCGACCGTGGCATAAAGCGCGGCGTCCTCGCCGGGCTCGCCGCAAGCCGCCATCCAGTTGGCGCTCAGGCGAATATCCGACAACTGCGCGACATCGGCCGCGAGGATGTTCGTGATGGCCTCGCCGATCGCGAGCCGCCCCGACGCTGGCGCATCGAGTACGGCCACGGGAGCGCGCTCGCCCATCGCCATCGCCTCGCCGGCGACGCCGAAGTAATCGGCGACCGTGACACCGACATCCGCCACCGGCACCTGCCACGGCCCGACCATCTGGTCGCGGCTGACGAAGCCGCCGACGCTGCGATCGCCGATCGTGATCAGGAAGGTCTTGTCGGCGACCGCCGGATGCCGCAGCACGCGGTAGGCCGCCTCGCGCAGGTCGAGCACGCTCGCATCGAACGCGTCGCGCGGCGACGCGACGCTGCGCACGTCGCGCAGCATGCGCGGCGCCTTGCCGAGCAGCACCTCGAGCGGCATGTCCACCGGCGTGCCGCCGAGCAGGCTGTCACGGACGATCAGGCGCCCATCGCCGGTCAGCGTGCCGATCACGGCGGCCGGGCAACGCTCGCGCGCGCACAGCGCGCGGAAGCGTTCGATGTCGGCCGCGGCGACGACCAGCACGTAGCGCTCCTGCGATTCGTTGCACCAGATCTCCATCGGCGACAGGCCCGGCTCGTCGCAGGGGATCGCGCGCAGGTCGATCACGGCGCCACGTTCGCTGTGCGCGACGGCCTCGGGCACGGCGTTCGACAGGCCGCCCGCACCGACGTCGTGGATCAGCAGAATCGGGTTCTGGTCGCCCTGCGCCCAGCAGCGATCGATGACTTCCTGCGCGCGCCGCTGGATCTCGGGGTTGCCGCGCTGCACCGATGCGAAATCGAGTTCGGCGCTCGAGGCACCTGCACCGACCGACGACGCGGCACCGCCGCCGAGGCCAATCAGCATCGACGGTCCGCCGAGCACGACGACGCAGGCACCGACCGGGCAATCCTTCTTCTCGACGTGGTTGCGGCGCACATTGCCGAGGCCGCCTGCGATCATGATGGGCTTGTGGTAGCCGCGCCAGCGCCCCGCCGCATCGCCGTCGACGCGCTGCTCGTAAGTGCGGAAGTAACCGGCGATGTTGGGTCGGCCAAACTCGTTGTTGAACGCAGCCGCACCCAGCGGTCCGTCGAGCATGATGTCGAGTGCCGATGCGATGCGGTCGGGTTTGCCCGCCGTGGCCTCCCAGGGTTCGACGGCGCCGGGGATGCGCAGGTGGGACACCGAGAATCCGACCAGACCGGCCTTCGGCTTCGCGCCGGTCCCGGTCGCGCCTTCGTCGCGGATCTCACCGCCCGAGCCCGTCGATGCACCGGGGAACGGCGAGATCGCGGTCGGGTGGTTGTGCGTCTCGACCTTCATCAGGATGTCGATGGGCTCGGCGGCCGTCACGTAGGCGCCGCCGTCTGCGGCCGCGAAATACCGACGACCCGCGGCGACACCCTCGATCACTGCCGCGTTGTCGCGATACGCGGAGAGCACGCCCTGCGGACTGCGGGCGTGGGTGTTGCGGATCATCGCGAACAGCGACTTCGCACGCGGCTCGCCGTCGATGACCCAGCTGGCGTTGAATATCTTGTGGCGGCAGTGCTCGGAATTCGCCTGCGCGAACATCATCAGTTCCGCATCGGTCGGCGCGCGCCCGGCGCGCGCGAAAGCGTCGATGAGGTAATCGATTTCGTCGGGTGACAGCGCGAGGCCGAGCTCGCGATCGGCTGCGACCAGGGCGTCGCGGCCTGCCGCCAGCGAGATCGCGCGCAGCGGGCGCGGCGACTCGACCCCGAACAGCACGGCCGCGGCAGCGGTGGAATCCAGCACCGTCTCGGTCATGCGGTCATGCAGCAGCGCGTCGATCGCGCGCAGCGTTGCGGCATCGGGCGAGGCCTGGCAGGCAATGTGGTAGACCACGCCGCGCTCGATGCGACGCACGGCCGCGAGGCCGCAGACCTGCGCGATGTCGGTGGCCTTCGAAGCCCACGGCGAGATCGTCCCGGGGCGCGGCACCACGACACGCGCGATGCACCCTGCAGCTGCGGCAGCGGCCGCAGCGGCGCCAGCCTCGCGCGGGCCGTAGGTCAGCAGCGCCTCGAGTCGCGCACGCTCGGCGCCCGACAGGGCCTGCGACAGGTCGGCGAAATGGATGAAGCGCGCGGACTCGACCTGCAGCCCCGCGCCCAGCGCCGCGAGCCGGGCCTGCAGCTTGGCGATGCGGAACGCCGACAGGGCCGTGGCGCCACGGATCTCGAGCATCATCGCGGCATCACTTGCGGGGACCGGAATCCGATGGTGCGGACGGCAGCGCCATCGGGAACTGGGCCACGTTGCTGCCCTCCCAGGCACTGATCTTGCTGACGCCCTGTTTCTTCACTTCATCGATGCGCAGGATCGCGTTCATCGGCAGCAGGCTGCGTTTGACGTCCTCGAACTCGCCCTTGATGCGCTCTTCGGAAGGGTCCAGCACCACGCTGCTGCGCGTGCCGAAGACCAGTTCCTCGATCTCGATGAAGCCGAACAGCTCGCTCTGCGAGACCTTGCGCGCGTAGACCTCGTAAACCTTGCCCTGATTCACGAACATAATCCGGAAAATGTGACTTGCTGCCATCGGGGTCCGCGGGGCTGTTGATAACTTATGCCCGGCATTATACGGCCAACTCCTGCCGGCCCGGGTCTGGATACGCAAGCATGGCGCTACGCCTGCGCATTGTCAGCGAACACCGGCGCGCCCTCGGGCAGCGCAGCGGCATCGTCTTCGGCGTCGCAGGCGGCTCGATTGGCCGCTCTGCCGACAACGACTGGGTGCTGCCCGACCCTGCGCGCTATCTGTCCGGGCACCATGCGAGAGTGCACTTCCGGCACGGCCTGTT
>CAZPJE010000108.1:0-5569 GCA_964586725.1 uncultured Steroidobacteraceae bacterium
TCACCGAGTACCTGCGCAACGGCGGCAAGCTCGAGATCGCCCAGCGCATGGCCAACCACGAGAGCGCCCGCACGACCGGGCTCTATGACCGCCGCGACGACAGCGTCAGCCTCGACGAGGTCGAACGCATCCTGATCTAAGGAGCTACGGCTCGCGACAGCGCAGCGAGCTGTAAGACAAACGGCACCACGTGCCTATCCTGCAATCGCGTTTGATCTGTCTCCCATGACGCGGCGTTGGCTCTCTCGAACGGTTTCGGGAGCAGAGAGGAACAACCCGGAACACAGCGGAACACAGCGGAACAACCATGGAATACGGGCTGTTCGGCTGGTCACGCTCGCTCGCGGCGTAATGACCTAGCGGAATCCGCTCAGGTTGCAGCGTTAGAGGCAGTCTTTCCCCTGGTGTCCGTGTCTTGGATCATGCGGGGTCCCAGAACACGGCATCCGATGCATGCTTCGTTTTAGTATTAGAAAGAGATTAAAGAGAAGATTAAAGGCCCGGCTTATAGTTTGTAAGCAACTGTTCTATAAAGAAATTTCCGGATTTTTTTACAGGTTCATGTGCATCAGATGCCGTGCCAGATGTGCATCAGATGCCGTGCCAGATGTGCATCGGATGCCGTTCCCAGTGCATCAGATGCCGTGCCTGTATGCATCAGATGCCGTGCCTGTGTGCATCGGATGCCGTTCCGGGTTGCCCGCGGTCTGTGGATAACCACGTGTTTGCATGCGCAATGGATGCCGCGCCTATCCGCCCTCTGGACGCATGCCCTGCACTGCCTTGTCTGCGAGTCTCGGTCAGGTCGATGCAGGCGGTTTCGGCTCAGATGCGATGTGTATCGGATGCCGTGCCTTCGCTAGCGTGCCAGGCTCGGTGTATGGGCGCGCTGAACCTTCACCAGGTCGCCGTCGATGTCGTAGGCGCTCAGAAAACCGACTTCGATCAGTTGCTCGAGCGCCTGCTTAACCTGCCGCTTGAAGCTGGCGGCCTGCTTGTTGCGGCTGCCGGTGTACGCCTTCAACGTGGTCAGCCGGATTGGAAATGGGGTGCGGTGGCTGCTGTAGAACGCATGAAGCGCCTGCGCAAGCGGCGCGCTGCGCAGCTTCTGGCGCTGTTTCCAGTCGAGCGCGGTCCACTGGTTCTCGCCGAACAGGCGGATGATTCCCTTGTTGAGCTCCACCCCGTAGTGCCGGGTCAACTCGTCCTTGGCGCCAGACTTGATCAGCGGCCCGAAGTAGGTCTTGCCCTCGTGGGTCACTTCGACGGCGCAGGCGGTCAGCCGCAGGATCGTCGAGTGCAGTTGCTTATGTTGGCTGTTGCCGGTGGGCAGCCCCATCGAGCGCAACAGTCCGTGCGCGGAGAAGCTGCAGAACGTGCCCAACGGATGCTCGCGAGCCAGGTGCACGATCGTCTCCCAAACGTCCAGATCCGACTGGTTTAGCTGCTCGCCGGTGAACGTCACGACGATGCCGTCCTGGCTAGCCAGCACGGCTTCCTTGAGGAACTGCCGATCCTTGCCCTGGATCGCGGCGAACAACGCCGAACGGATGAAGCTGTTTGGAGCACCACGCTTGGGCGCGGGCCATAACGGCAACTGGATTATCGCCTCGCGCTCGCGCTCGGCGACCGAGCGGCGCATCCGCTGCAGTGAAGCTTCTAGTCGTCTTTCCTCCGATGCCATGCCCTTCTGATCCTACATCACTTATTCGCTATTTAGCTATTTCGCTTTTCGTTAAGCTGCTAGCCGCTCGATCGCCTTTGGGCCGAGCGAGCGGAACTCGTCGATCGAGGTGAACTGCTTGTCGACGGCGTTGGTGATGATGGCTTGGTCGCGCTTCGTGAGCTGCGCGAAGTCCTGATGGATCACGACGCTGCGAAACGGTACCGCTTGGCGCTCGAACTCCAGACACGACAGCGCGGCAAAGCGCGCCTTGGCGCTATCGCCCTGCTTGACGCCGAACAGGTAGATGGGCGTCTTGGGCGTGGTCAACGCGAAGTCGACCACGAGCTCTTCGCGACTCTCGATCGGCAATACGTCCTCACGCGGGCCGTAGCCGGCCAACTGCTCCATAACGTCTTGCTGCAGTTGCTCGTAGAACAGGTTGGCGATCACCTCGCGCCGGTACAGGCTCATGTTGGTGATCTTGGCCACCGTCTGGCCAAAATGCAGTACCGCCGGGTACAGATCGGTAAGCGCGACGTCCAGATACAGGTTGCCGCCCAGCTCCTCGATCCGGTTCTCGTTAAGGATGCGTTGGAAGATCCGTTCCTTGTTGTCGGTGTCGATCTCGAAGCTGTACGACAGCCGCATCAGCGACAGACCCTTGTCCGAGACCCGCACCTGGCCCTGCCCAAGCTCTTCGAGGAAGATATCGACCATGTCGCCGTCCTCGTGAAAGAGCGGCGCGATCAGCTTCATGATGCCGGGGCGCTTTTGGCGCACCGACACATGGTGGTTGAAGCCCTCAGCGAGCATTGCAGCGAAGTCAGTCATGTCGTGGGCCCTTCCCTCGTCTGGAACAGAGGCATCGCGATGTGCTGCGGAAAATGCCGGGCGATGTCATCCTCGTTGACGTTCGTGTCGTCGAGAAAGGCTATCAGGGCTTCGTCGAACGAGGCGTAGGTCGCTTCCTCGGTGGCCGAGTGCTTCTCGAAGCGGCCGTTATTCAGGTTCTCCGGTGTGGCCCGATGAACGTGGTATTGAAAGTGCAGATCCGAGACCTTCAGAGGATCCGAGGTTTGGTCATGCTGGCCGTTGTAGCGAACTAGCAGGATCCGCTTACCGTCCTGGTGGTACAGCAGCCCGATCGAGAAGTCCTCGACGAACTCCAGGCTCTGGCGAATGAACACGGCGAACTGCTCGCCGGCCGGGCCCTTGAGCTCCATGTCCTTGCGGCGATGGCGGTTCTCTTCCTTGAACTCGCGTGCCGGCGCGTTAGTGACGACCTTTTTACAGACGATCAGCGACGCAATGGTGTCCGCCGTGAAGCTCATAGGACGATCCTGTTATTCGTGTTTTCGCTACTTCGCCTTCTCGCTGACTGCCAACTCGCGGTCCAGTGCGCTTAGCGCCCGCTCCAACACTTGGATGTGCTTGCAGTCGAGCTTGTAGGCTAAGTCCTTGACCCGGCGCTTGATCTCGGGCCGGACCTTGAAGTTGAGGTCAACGTATTTGGTCCGCTCGGCCGGCACAACCGCTGGCGCGGTCTGTGTGGCGATAACCCGCTGCGCGACGCCAGGCAACGGGTGGGGGGTTGCGGTGAACAGGGCCTCGTCATCGAGGGATGCAGCTTTCGCCTTAGCCATGGGCAGTCACTCCTTCCGTACTCTTAAGCGCTTTAGCGCTTTCGCTATATTGTCTTCTCGTTCGTCAGCCCCTTGAGCGCATCCCACAGGGCGGCGATCTCGCGCGCGGCGTTGCCGCTCGGGGCGATTTCAGGCGCGGTGCGCCCGTCAGTTAGCGCTGCGGCATAGTCGACGCGATCGCCGAGGAAAGCGTCGAGCACCTGGCCGTGCTTGGACAGCAGAGCAGCAGCCTGGGCGGTGATGCGGGTATTGGCCTTCACGCCGTTTAGCAGGAACGCGAACGGCTTACCTGCCGCCGTGACCGCCTGAAGCGTCGGGCCGATCGCCCAGATGTCAGCGGGGCTCGCTTTGATCGGGATCAGCACGAAGTCGGCCGTCTGCAGAAGCGCGTCGTTCTCTGGCCCGCGGGCAGGGGGGCTGTCGATGATCGCGTAGGCGATGCCGGCGCGCTCCACGCGTGCTAGGTGTTCCCGCAGGCCCGCAAGGCTAGGGGGCGTAGTGGCGCGTGGCGACTCAGCCTTACGCTTGTTTCGCCACATCGACAATGTGCCTTGCGGGTCGGCATCGACGATCACGACCGGCCCGTCGCCGGCCCGTTCGATCTCGACGGCCAGGTGGGCGGCAGTCGTCGTCTTACCGCAGCCGCCTTTCTGGCTGGTGATGAGCACGGTCTTCATTTATCGCTATTTCGCTAATTTGCGAATACTGTCTTTCTATCTTGAGCGTTTTCGCTCATTCGGTCAATCCGCTGCGCGCAGCTACCCATGGGCCAATGGGTGCAGCCGAAGACCGTGTGTGTGTGCGGGAGAAGAAGGACGAACTGTGGCTGCTGCAACGGATCGTCGCATCCTTAAGCGAACCGCCTAACGGACCGCCCAGCAGAAAAGTGCCGCGCACATTGATCGCTCACGACGCGAAGACGAGATCTCCGGCAGCGGACGGTGCCCCCGCTACGTGACGGATCGGTCGCGTGCAGTTATGGGGCTCTGCGCCGTGTTTCTAGGCGCACGCTCGCAATCCTGGAAACATGCGGCACTACGTGCCCGGATGCTCCATCTCTGCGCTGACTTGATCGACATTGCTCGCCTGCCCAGAGGCTCGTGTTCGAAGCTTGCGCGGATGCTCGTTGCCGTAATGCTCCGCGATCTCCTGAAGGATCTTCACGGTAGGGCCAAGGTCATAGACGTTCGAGGCGATCACCGTCTTGATCTTCTTCCGAGTCTTGGTGATGTACTGCTTCTCTTCGAGAGCCTTGATGGCGCGCTGTACCTGACGCTCGGAGATTCCGCTGCGCTCGGCTAGCGTCTTCATAGATGGGAAAGGCAGCTCGGCCGTCTTCCACCAACTCGCCACCAAGTGAATGAGCACCAGGCTTTCTACCGCTGTCAGCTTGTGTTCGTCAGCGACAAAACGGTTGATCTGCAGCAAGTAGTTCGGCAGCTGTACGAAGCCCCGCTTGGCGACCGAGGCGCCCCACTTTTCGATGATGTCTTGAGCCATGGCACCATTGTACACGACAACATGTCGTATGGAAATGGCTGCCTATATATACACATCGTTGAATACTCAATATGAATATGCAATAATATAAACACAGCGTACTATACGCAGTAGGCGATGCGACAAATATCGCCGAATACGGACGACATCCTCGGGCGCACAATAGATCTTGCATCCCAGATGCTTTCCTGTTAAGCTTCAAAAATCCCGAACGGGAAGGGTGGCACTCGCGTGTTCTGCGTACATGCGAGGCCCACGCCTGTACCGGGGCGCAGAGCAAGTCGAAGCCGAGAAATCGGTAGTGGCGACCCAAGACTGCCGGGAAAGCCCCCAGCCGAAAGGCTGGGGGCCCTCGTTATTGAATTTGCGTGAATCCGGTCGGCTCCTCGTCGAAGGGGCCACGACTCGCTTGATTGAAGGCATGGTGTTTCGCCTGTACATCTATGCAAGTCGCAAGTAATATTGCAACAGGGGGCGAAGCTTCGCCCTGAATACAAAAGCCGCGCTAGTCGCGGCTTTTTTGTTGCCTGTCCGATCGTGACGGGTGCTTCGAAGGGCCTGCCATCGCGCAGGCCCTTCGCGTTTCTAGGCCACACAAGTGCGCACCGAAAAGCTCGCGCTCCTGGTCCTGGTGATCGAATTGATCAACCAGGTCCTCGAGCTCGTCAACAAGCTCCTCTAACGCACGCCTGGTTCATCCCCTGACGGTCCCGAAGTAACGACCGGCAGGTTCGGTGAGCGTGCCGAACCTGATCGAGAC
>CAZPJE010000109.1:0-17456 GCA_964586725.1 uncultured Steroidobacteraceae bacterium
CCACCATCGGCCGCTCCTGGATCTTGTGCATGCCGAGGATCGCGCTCTGTGGCGCATTGACGATCGGCGTGGACATCAGCGAGCCGAACACGCCACCGTTGGTGATCGTGAACGTGCCGCCGGTCAGCTCCTCGATGCCGAGCGTGCCGGCACGCGCGCGCGTCGCGTAACCCGCGATCTCGGTCTCGATCTCGGCGTAGGTCTTGAGGTCCGCATCGCGCACGATGGGCACGATCAGGCCTCGATCCGTCGAGACCGCGACACCGACGTCGTAATACTCGTGGTAGATGATGTCGGTGCCGTCGACCGACGCATTGACCGCCGGGAACTTCTTCAGCGCCTCGACCGAGGCCTTCACGAAGAACGACATGAAGCCGAGCTTGGCGCCGTGCTCCTTCTCGAAGCGATCCTTGTACTTCGCGCGCAGCTCGTTGACGGCGGTGAGGTCGACTTCGTTGAAGGAGGTCAGCAGGGCCTGCGACGACTGCGCCTGCACCATGCGCTCGGCGATGCGCTGGCGCAGCCGGGTCATCGGCACGCGCTGCTCGTTGCGGCCCGTGCGCACGGCGGCCGGCTTCGGCGCAGCAGCCGCCGCCGGCTTGGCAGCCGCGGCGGGCGCAGCGGCAGCCGGCATCTTGTCGAGGAAGCCCTGCACGTCGGACTTCGTCAGGCGCCCTTCCTTGCCGGACGACGGCACCTGCGCCGGGTCGACCTTGTTCTCTTCGACCAGGCGCCGCGCCGACGGGCTGAGCTTGGCGGCACTGCTGCTCGCGGACGCGGCGGCCGGGACAGCGGGCGCGGCACTCGCCGCTGCCGGAGCTGCGGACTTCGCAGGCGCAGCGCCTTCATCGACGATCGCGAGCACGTCGCCACTCTTGACCGTGGCGCCCGTCTGTACGCGCAGCTCGCGCAGGATGCCGTTCGCCGGCGCCGGAACTTCCAGCACGACCTTGTCGGTCTCGAGATCGGCCAGGTTCTCGTCGCGCGTGACGGCTTCGCCCGGTTGCTTGCGCCACGCGACCAATGTCGCGTCAGCGACTGATTCAGGCAACTGGGGGACTCGGATCTCGATGCTCATGAACGCTTCCTGACAGAAATTCCCTGGGGTGGTGTCTTGGTCGCCGGCGCCTCGCTGTCGAGGCGCTGCGTGTCGCGCGCCGATTCGACGCGTGCCTGCGCGCGCAGCGCGGCGTCGATCAGCGCCGCCTGTTCGGCGTCGTGGATCTTGGCGATACCCGTGGCAGGCGCCGCAGCGGGCGGGCGACCGGCGTACAGCAGCTCGCGCTTCGGGCCCAGCGGGCGGTCGAGCTGGTGGCGGATCTGGTACCAGGCGCCCTGGTTCTGCGGCTCCTCCTGGCACCAGACGATCTCGCGCGCGGTCGTGTAGCGATTCAGCGCCGCCTCGTACTCTTCCATCGGGAACGGATAGAGCTGCTCGATGCGGACCAGCGCCACGTCGTCGATCTGCACCGCGCGCCGCGCCTTGAGCAGATCGAAGTAGACCTTGCCACTGGAGAACACGACGCGCCGAACCTTGTTGGCCGGTGCGATCTGCTCGACTTCATCGATGACGTTTTCGAAGCTGCCGCGCGCGAGCTCCTCGAGCCGCGACACTGACATCTCGTGCCGCAGCAGGCTCTTCGGCGTCATGACGACCAGCGGCTTGCGCAGCGTACGCAGCATCTGCCGCCGCAGCATGTGGAACATCTGCGCCGGCGTCGACGGCACACAGACCTGCATGTTGTTCTCGGCGCACAGTTGCAGGAAGCGCTCGAGGCGAGCGGATGAATGCTCCGGGCCCTGCCCTTCGTACCCATGCGGCAGGAACAGCACGAGCCCGCTCAGGCGTCCCCACTTCGATTCGCCGCTGCTGATGAACTGGTCGATGATGACCTGCGCGCCGTTCGCGAAGTCGCCGAACTGGCCTTCCCAGATCACGAGCGCGCCGGGCTCGGTAGTCGAGTAGCCATACTCGAAGCCCATCACCGCTTCTTCCGACAGCACGGAGTCGATGACCCGGAAGCTCGGCTGGCGTTCGGCGATGTGCTGCAACGGGACATGGGCTTCGCCAGTCGCCTGGTGGTGAAACACGGCATGGCGATGGAAGAAGGTGCCACGGCCGCAGTCCTGGCCCGAAATGCGCACCGAGTAACCATCCTGCAACAGGCTCGCGTAGGCCAGCGACTCCGCGCAGCCCCAATCGAGCGGCAGCTCGCCCGCCGTCATCTTGATGCGGTTCGCCACCACCTGCTGCACGCGCGACTGCAGCGCGAAGCCGGCCGGCACGGCCGTCAGCTTCGCGCCCAGCGCCTTCAGGCGCTCGAGTTCGACGCCCGAGCGCACGCGGATGCGCCAGTCGCCCTCCATGAAGGGCGCCCAGTCGACCGTGTACTTGTTGCCGATCATGCCGAGGGAGGCGCGAGCCTGCGGCCGCCCCTCGTCGAGGCCGGCGCGGTATTGCTCGACCAGGCCCATCACATCGGCATCCGCCATCAGGCCCGACGCGATCAGCTGGTCGCCGTAGATCTTGCGGGTGGTCGGATGCTTGCGGATCACGTTGTACATGACCGGCTGGGTCGCGGCCGGCTCGTCCGCCTCGTTGTGGCCGAGCCGCCGATAGCAGACAAGGTCGATGACGACATCCTTGTGGAAGCGCATGCGGTAGCGCAGCGCGAGGCGCGCGACGAACACGACGGCCTCGGGGTCATCGGCGTTGACGTGGAAGATCGGCGCCTCGAGCATCTTCGCGACGTCCGAGCAGTACATCGTCGAGCGCGCGTCTTCCGGCTTGTGGGTCGTGAAGCCCACCTGGTTGTTGACCACGACGTGCAGCGAGCCGCCCGTGTAGTAGCCGCGCGCCTGCGACAGCTGCATGGTCTCCATGACGACGCCCTGGCCGGCGAAGGCGGCGTCGCCGTGGATCAGGATCGGTATCACCCGATCGCCGCGGATGTCGTCGCGGCGCTCCTGGCGCGCGCGCACCGAACCCTCGACCACCGGATTGACCACCTCGAGATGCGAGGGATTGAACGCCAGCACGGCATGCACGTTGCCGCCAGGCGTGCGCAGGTCCGCCGAGAAACCCTTGTGGTACTTGACGTCGCCCGAGCCCTTGAGATGCGCGGTGTCGTACTTGCCCTCGAACTCGGAGAACAGCGCCGACGGCGCCTTGCCGAATACGTTGACGAGCACGTTCAGGCGACCTCGGTGCGCCATGCCGATCACGCATTCCTCGACACCCATCGCGCCGCCCTGCTGGATGATGTCGTCGAGCAGCGGGATCAGCGATTCGCCGCCCTCGAGCGAGAAGCGCTTCTGGCCGACGTACTTCGTGTGCAGGTAGCGCTCGAGACCTTCGGCGGCCGTCAGCTGCCAGAGGATGTTGCGACGCTCCTCGGGCGAGAACACATGGTTCATCCGGCCGACCTGGAACTCGTCCTGCAGCCACAGGCGCTCTTCGGTATCGGACACGTGCGCGAACTCGGCGCCGACGGTGCCGCAGTAGACGTGCTTCAGCGTCGCGATGATCTCGCGCAGCTTGGCGCGGCGCGGCACCGAGTCGCTGCGACTGCCGGTGAAGAACTCGGTGTCGAGATCGGCATCGGCGAGGCCGAAGTACTCGAGGTCGAGCACGCGCGGCCGGCCGCGGCGCATCAGGCCGAGGGGATCGAGGTTGGCCACCAGATGGCCCCGGTTAGCGTAAATCTGGATCAGGCGCGACACGGCACCCTGTTTGGCGCTCGCGTCGGTCGCGGTTGCGGCGTCGGACACGACGACGCGCGTGCTGCGCGCCCGTTCGGCGATCGCCGCCTGGATCGAGCGGTGCGCATGATCGAGGCGCGGCCCGGCGGGCAGGCTCGCGAAGTACTCGCGCCAGCGCTGGTCAACGCTGGCCGGGTCGGCCAGGAACTGTTCGTAAAGGGCTTCGACGTAGTCGGCATTGCTGCCGAAAAGCGGGGTGGTTTCGAGCTGCTCGCTGCGCGTGGCGGCCATGAGAGATGGGGTCCTCCGAAAACGCGCCGACGTCGCCACGCAGGGCTGCCGGACGAGCCGGCCCCACCAGAGGCCAGACGCCGAAAAACCCTGTTAGTTCAATGCTGTGGGCGACCGCAGCGCAGGAGACATAGTGTACCGGATGCAACCCGCCAGCGCCAAAGCGCTGCGCTGCATTGCGGCCTGGATCACGACTGCGGCAATCAGAATCCGTACTGGAGGATTCGCTCGAGCAGCCAGAACTCGTAGATGATCAGTGCAATGTAGCCCGCCAGCACGGCGTAGAGGACCGCGCCGATCGGCAACCAGCCGAAGGCGCGCAGCCGCGCGAGGATCACGAGCATCACGACGCCCGCCGACGTCAGCCCCATCTTCCAGAGCGCAAACGCCGGGCCGCTGCCGAGCACCAGCGGTCGCATGATGGGATTGACCTCTTCCGCACCGAGGCGGATCAGCGTCAAGGTCATGAATGCATCGCCCGCGCACAGCAACAGGATCAGCATCGACACCGCGAGCCATTGAGGGTGATGCCAGTCTACCGACGCAATGCCGCGATCGGTCGCGCGGCGCGGTGCCAGCCGTCGCCGCTCGAAACTACCGGTCCACAGTGCGCGCAGGTGCCGTCGCCGCCGGTCGGCGCCAGCACGACGACACTCCTCTGCATCGAGCACCAGATTCCCAGCCGTCGTTGACATGCGCTGCCCTGCCCCCTGTCAGCGGAATTCGTACCGCACGTGAAACGCAGTCTCAACGCGTTCGTAGTCGAACAGGGTGACATTTGACTCATTTCGCGAGTAAAGAATGCGCGGCCCGATCACCCAGCCCCGCACTGGCCGCGTCCGCCATTCGATGAACGCGGCGGCCACCTGGGTCCGGTCGAGTCGATCGACGCCGAAGAAGCCGCCGCCGTCGTAGTAGTCGGACACCAGTTGGCCGGCCTCGACCGCGATCCGCAGCCGCGCCGACGGTTCCACCGAGGCGAACAGGCGCGCGCCATAGCGATCGTTTGAATAGGGAGAGCCGGCGATGCGCACGCGGTCCTGCCCGCCCAGGGCCGCAACCCCGATGCGCAGCTGCGCGCGGCCGATCCCGGCGCGCGCGATCGCGACGCCGCCAAACAGGCGGTCGACATCGAGCAGTCGCAGCGGCAACGGGTCGTACTCGAGCCTGCCGTAGCGAACGGCGCCCGACAGCTCCCAGCGCGGCCACGGCGCGACGGCGGCGCCGAGTTCCACGCCGGCACTGCGCCGGTGCGGCGCGTCGTCGAGCCAGCCGGCGTAGGCGTCGGCCGCCACGCTCAACTGCAGCCGGCCCCATTGCTTGCTGACAGTCGCCTGCACGACAGCGACGGTCTGATCGACGAACGGCGCATCCGGGTTCGCCCGGTGAGCCACGGCCGCGCGCACCGACGAAGTCACGGTGTCGTTGTGGCGCTGGTCGCGACGCGCGCCGAGCGCGATGTTCATGTAGGGCGACTCGGCGGCCTGCAAACGCGGATCGATCACGAGGCCCTGGAAGCTATCCTGGTTCGTCGACAGGTTCGCGTTGCTGTCCCAGCCGGTGTCGGATTCAAGGCTGAGGCGAATCCGGCCGAGTTTCCCCGACAGCGGCAGCGCATCGAGACGCCGCTCGACGATGTCCCGCAGCACGGCGCTCGGACGATTCGCGAGGATGGCGTCGTACTGCTGTCGCGCCGCCTCCGGATCATCGAACTGGGCAAGCAGGTCGCCCAGTTCCAGCCGCGCCGGGTTGAAGCCGGGATCCGCGCTGACCACGCGCCACAGCGGCAGCAGCGCCGCATCCGGCCGTTCGGCCTGGATGGCGGCGAGCGCGAGGATGTAGTCGAAACGCGCGTTGCCGGCATGCGCGGCGAGCTCGCCATCGAGCAGCCGGTACGCGTCAGCGGGTTTGCCGGCATCGAGCAGCGCCTCGGCACGGTCGACCAGGTTGGTCAGTCGCGGCGATGGCGCCTCGCGAGCGCCCGCCCCCGCACGCGGCGCACCCAGCACCAACAGCAGCACAACGGCGAGCAACCCGACCATGCGCATCATGACGGCCTGATTGTCCAGTGCGCCGGCCGCGCGCACAAGCGCGGCCGCTGCGATCGCGCACCCGGCTCCGCTACACTCGACCCATGCGCAAACCCCGCTCCGCACCGCCGACACGGCGCCCATCGGCCGCAGCGCCACCGGCCGGAGGCGGCATGGCGCGCGTGACGATCTCGCTGGATGCCGACCTGACGCGCGACTTCGATGCCCTGATCCGAACCAAGGGCTATTCGAGTCGCAGCGAAGCGATGCGCGACGTGCTGCGCGCGCACCTGCGGCTGCGGTCCGGGCACAGCGACGCCGCCGGCCAGTGCATCGCGACGCTGTCGTACGTCTACAACCACCACGAGCGGGACCTCGGCGAACGCCTGAAGCGCCTGCAGCACGACCATCACGACCTGACCGTCTCCAGCATGCATGCGCACCTCGATCACCAGGAGTGCATCGAGACCTTGATCCTGCATGGCCGGATCGACGCGGTGCAGCGCTTTGCCGACGCGCTGATGGCCGAGCGCGGCGTGCGCCACGGGCAACTGAACCTGATCCCAGTGCAGACCGGGGCTTCACACTCACACGGCGGAAGGACGCACCGGCACTTGAAGCCACGGCTGTAATTCAAGCCACGACTGTAGTTCGCTGCGACCACGGAGGGACGCATGCCGCATGAGACGACCCTGATCGCGACGATCGCCGCGGCGTTCGTGTTCGCGTTCGCGCTGGGCCTGATCGCCTCCAAGCTCAGGCTGCCGCCGCTGGTGGGCTATCTGCTTGCGGGCGTCATGATCGGCCCCTTCACGCCCGGCTTCGTCGGCGACCTGGGCCTCGCGACGCAGCTGGCCGAAATCGGCGTGATCCTGCTGATGTTCGGCGTTGGACTGCACTTCTCGATCCCGGATCTGATGGCCGTGCGCCGCATCGCGATCCCCGGCGCCATCGCACAGATCCTGACCGCGACCCTGATCGGCGCCGGGATGGCCGCGTTCTGGGGCTGGAGCCTGCCGGCGGGCCTGACCTTCGGCCTCGCCCTGTCGGTGGCGAGCACGGTCGTGCTGCTCAAGGCGCTCGAGCAGCAGCGCAAGCTCGACACGCCCGAAGGGCGGATCGCGATCGGCTGGTTGATCGTCGAAGACCTCGCGATGGTGCTGGCGCTGGTCATGCTGCCGGCGATCGCCGCGGCGCTGTCGACAGAGGGCGCCACCGGCACGGGGGCTGCGGATCCGTCGCTGTGGATGTCACTGGGGATCACGCTGCTCAAGGTCGCGGCCTTCGTCGCGTTCGCGCTGGTCGTCGGCACCCGCGTCGTGCCCTGGCTGCTGGCGCAGGTCGCGCGCACGGGATCGCGCGAGCTGTTCACGCTCGGCATCCTCGCGATCGCACTCGGCATCGCGTTCGCCTCCGCCGCCCTCTTCGACGTGTCGTTCGCACTGGGCGCGTTCTTTGCCGGCGTCATCCTCAGCGAATCCGAATTGAGCCAGCGCGCCGCCGAGGACTCGCTGCCGCTGCAGGATGCGTTCGCGGTGCTGTTCTTCGTGTCGGTCGGCATGCTGTTCGACCCGTCGATCCTCGTGCGCGCGCCGCTCGAGGTGCTAGGCGTCGTGCTGGTGATCGTCGTCGGCAAGTCGGTCGCGGCCTTCGCGATCATGCTGCTGTTCCGATACCCGGTCGGGACCGCGTTGACCGTCTCGGCGAGCCTGGCGCAGATCGGCGAGTTCTCGTTCATCCTCGCGGCGCTCGGCGTGTCGCTGAACCTGCTGCCGCCCGACGGCCGCGACCTCGTGCTGGCGGGCGCGCTGCTATCCATCACGCTCAACCCGCTGTTCTTCGCCCTGCAGCCCGGCATCGAGCGCTGGCTGCGCGCCCGGCCTGCGCTGCTGCGCGCGCTCGAGCGCGAGCCCGCGACCGTCGCAGCGACGCCGGCACCCGCTGCGACGACACTCAGCGACCATGCCATCGTGATCGGCCACGGGCGCGTCGGCAGCACGATCACCCCGGTGCTGCGCGCCGAGGGCCTGCCCTTCATCGTCATCGAACGCGACCAGCCGCGCTACGAAGCGCTGCGCGCCGCAGGCTGCGCGGCCCTGTTCGGCGATGCGACCGTGCCTGGCCTGCTGCAACAGGCCGGCGTTGCGGATGCGCGCCTGCTGATCATCGCGTCGCCGGACAGCTTCCAGACACGCAGCGCGCTGCAGATCGCGACCGAGGCGAATCCGCGCATCGATGTCGTCATCCGCACCCACAGCGAGAACGAGTACCAGCTGCTGCGGGAGAAGCACATCGGCCGCGTGATCCTCGGCGAGCACGAACTGGCGCGCGCGATGCTGCGGCATGCACTGGGTTCGTTCGGCGTGGCGCCGGAGCGCGCGCGCCTGCTGACGGACGACGCGAATCCGCCGGATCCGGGCCCCGCTCCCGAACCGCGCTGACGCCCCTTTGAACATAACGCGGACGCGAACTCGCGCGGACGCGACGTAATGCGCAGCGCGATCTGGCCATGCCGCGTCAGCATGGGTGTTGCCACATGGACACCCTCGCCACGAACAAACGCGGAATCGGCATCATCGGCTGGCTGGCCGGTGGCGCGGCCGCGGTCGTGCTAGTGCTGCTGACGGGCAACCGCATGATCGAAGAGCGCGCCCAGAACTCGGCCGCGCGCATTCTCGAGATCCACGCCGCAGCCGAACCGGTCGTGCGCGGCAGTGCAGCGCTCGACGGCGCCGTGCGCGACCTCGCCAACGTCGTCGCGCAGGCGCTGCAGACCACGACGCTGCAGGGTAGCAGCAGCGGTGGCCTGGATGCCGCGCGCGCGCAACTCGACGCGGCACGCGTCGATGTCGGCAATGGACGGCAGTCCGCCGAACTGGTCGCCACGCTCGACGCGCTGCCGGCCGATGCGGCGACGCTGCTGCGTATGGACCTCGAGCGGCGCAACGCGCTGGCGAGCTACACGCGCGCCATCAATCGCATGCGCGATCGTGTCACGCGTGCCGGCGGCGCGGGCATCTGGGTCGGCGGCCAGAATGTCGGCCGTCGTTCGCTCAGCGATCTCGCCACGGCCATCAGCGACCTGCAGGCCGCCGCCATGCTCGCGGCGTCAGCGTCCAATGACCTTTCTTCGACGACGCTGACGCGCGCCGAAGGTCGGGTGCAGGCTGCCATGCGCCTGCACGACGTCGAACTCAGCCGCTCCCCCGGCGGCGCCTGGCTGGAACTGATGCGCGATGACCTGGCGCGGGCGGGCGCCGCGCGCCGCGCAGCCCTTGCGCGCCTCGCCGAGATCCAGGAAGCCAATGCGACGTTCCTGAGCCGCGTCGCCGAGGCCGAATCACTGATCCATGCGGAGCTGACGGAGCCCGCGCGCCGCCAGATCGCAGACGGCATGCAGCGCGCGCAAGCCATCGCGGCCGAAGCGCAGGAGTCGGTCCGAAAAGTCAGCATCTCGGTGCTGGCGATCGTGCTCGGCGTGTTCGTGCTGACGGCCGCCGGCATCGTCGCGCCGCTGCGGCGCCTGCGCGAGGGCACGCGCCGCCTGGCCGTAGGCGACCTCGCCGCCCGCGTGACGCCCGGTGGCCCGGCGGAGATCGACGAACTCGCGCAGTCGTTCAACCACATGGCCAGCGCGCTGGGCAAGGCCGAGGCACAACTGAAGGCCGAGCACGCGATGCTCGAGGATCGGGTCGTCGAGCGCACCGCGCAGCTGCGGCACCTGGCGATGCACGATCCGCTGACCGGCCTGCCGAACCGGCGCCATCTCTACGACGAACTGAACGCAGCAATCGAGGTGGCCTCGGGGACGGGGTCGCACGTGGCCTTGCTCGTCATCGATCTCGACGACTTCAAGACCAGCAATGACAGCCTCGGCCACGCGTTCGGCGACCTGGTGCTGAAGGCGGTTGCCGAGCACCTGCGCCGCGAGTTCGGCCGCGAGACGCTGATCGCCCGGCTCGGCGGCGATGAATTCACGATCTCGAAGACCCACGTGCGGGATCAGACCGAGATAGAGCGACTCGCCGAGCGCGTGATCGCGAGCTTCCAGCGACCGCTGCAGATCGGCGACCGCGAGCTCGTGATCAGCGCCAGCGTCGGTCACGCCCAGGCGCCGGAGCATGGCGCGGACACCGAGTCGCTGCTGCAGTCGGCAGACGCCGCGCTGTTCCGCGCCAAGGCGCTGGGCCGCAACCGGCACCATGGCTTCAGCCCCAGCCTGCTCGCCGCCAGCGACCGCAAGTTCCGCACCGAGCAGGCGCTGCGCCGCGCGGTCGGCGACGATACGCTGCTGCTGCACTTCCAGCCGGAACTGTCGCTGGCGCGCGGCCGCGTGACCGTGGCTGAGGCGCTGCTGCGCTGGCGCCGGCCCGACGGCAGCATTGCGACCGCCGGGGAGTTCATCGGCTACGCCGCCGAGACGGACTTGCTTACGCAGCTGAACCTGTGGGCGCTCGACGCTGCCCTGAGCACGGTGGCGCGCCAGCGCGCGCAGGGCTGGCCGGACATGCGGGTCGCGGTCAATGTCTCGTCGCGCCAGTTCATGCTGGCCGACTTCATCAGCCGCGTCGAACGCGCGCTGCGCTACCACGACCTCGCGCCCGAGTGCCTCGAGATCGAACTGACCGAAGACGTTCTGCAGACGGGACGGGGCACGACGGAATCGCTGCAGTCGCTGCGCGGCATGGGCGTCACGATCGCGCTCGATGACTTCGGCGCTGGGTTTTCCTCGTTGGCGTCGGTCGAGCGCCTGCCGCTGTCGCGGATCAAGTTCGACCGCAGCCTGATCGCCTCGATCGACGAGAACGAACGCTCGGCGGCCATCGTGACGAGCATGGTGCGCCTGTGCCACGACCTGGGCCTCGCCGTGACGGCCGAAGGCGTCGAGCGACCGTCGCAACTGTCGCTATTGAGCGCGCTGGGCGGCGTCGACGTGCAGGGTTACCTGATCGCGCGGCCGGCACCGATCCACCAACTGGTCGAGAAGCTGCCGCGGCTGCGGGATCGACTGAATCCGTTGATCGCCCAGAGCCAGGCCAACCTGCTGCGCGGCGATTCGGATCGCGACGACGCGATCACGCGCCTGCGCGGCGCCGTCGAGCGCCAGACGCGGCGCTGAGCGTCGCGCGCTGCCGCTACGGCAGCTCCCAGGTCGCGCCGACGATGGCATAGCGCGGCAACCAGCCGCGCTCCCGCGCGCGCAGCACGGGCGAGGCGCCGCTGCGATCGACCGCCAGCTCGCTGCAGCACGGATTCATGCGTTGCGTCGCGTTGCTGACATCGGCCCAGACGCGCAGCCGCCCGCGCGGCAGCGGTTTCGTCCACGCCGCACGCAGGTCGAGCGACGTGTAGTCATCCCACTGCGTCGCATTGCGCACGATGTCTGGTGCACCGATGTCGATCCGCGCCACGCTGGTGCGGCGCCAGCCGCTGTGCCAGAGCAGGTTCGCCGACAGCTCCCACGCGCCGCGCGTCCACGCAGCGCCGCTCGCCACGGAATGCAGCTGGTTCCAGCTGCGCGGCACCCAGGCGCCGGCCACCCGCTCGTTGGCCTCGGACCACGTGTATGTCAGCCAAGTCGTCCAGGCGGGCGATGGGCGGAGCCGGCCGCTGATCTCGATGCCATACAGGCGCGCGCTCTGTGGCTCGATGCGCGCGCGGTCGACCTCGAGCTCCGGCAGCAGGGTCACCGGGTCCAGCAGGTTCTCGTCGTGGGGCGCAGGATTCGCGACATCCTTCCGGTAGGCTTCCGCCCGCACCATGCCGCTCTCGCCGAGCAGATGCTCGACCGCCAGCACGATCTGGTCGGCGCGCTGCACGGGCGCGTAGCCGTTGTCGCCGTCGGCGACATCCAGCTCATCGGGACGCATGCCCTGCGTCGCGCGCCCGAGGCTGAGTCGCAGCGTCGTCCGCGCATCGAGGACGTGCTCGACCGCGATGCGCGGCGACAGGTCCGTGCCCGCGAGCGCGGCGCTTGCGTCCGAGCGATAGTCGCGACGGTCGACGCGCAGCCCCAGATCGATGCGCCAGCGCTCGCCCCACTGCAGCAGGCGTGAGCCATACATGGCAAGGGCCGTGCCGTCCGCGGCGACTGTGGCGTTGCGCAGATAGGCCGCGGGACGCGAAAACAACGCCGCGAGCAACGGGTCGAACGCGGCGGCGCCGGCGTAGTCGTAGCGCGCGCTGACGTCGAGCCACTCCGCGCCCACGGTCCATGCCGCAGGATCGCGCCACTCGGCGCGGCCATGGACCGACTCGATGCGGCGCCGATCGTCGACTTCGCCGAACACGGATCCCGGGCGCTGCAGCTCACCGGCGCGGCCGGTGCGCCGCTGCGCGGCCGACACGGTCAGGTCGAACTGCCGGCCGGCGCTGGATTCGTGCATCGCGCGCAGCCACGCCGTTCCGTCGCGGTAGCGCGCGGCGGCGATCTGCACGTCCACCGCGCCCTCGTCCTCGAACCGCAGTTCATCGTTCAGAGCCAGCGCGCCCGCGGTGAAGGTCCAGTCGCCCTGAATGCGCTCGCCGCGCAGCAGCAGGTCAGAGAACTCCGGCTCGAGGTCATCACGCCCCAGGGCCTGCGCGATCCGTTGCGTGACGCTGCTGCGACTGCTGACGAGCCACCGCACCGGCTCGCCGCGCCAACTCACCTCGCCGGCGCTCAACAGGTGGCCGGACAGCAGTGACAGGCCGATCTCGTGATGCGTGGCATTGCGCGGCAGCCGCGGCGCGATGTCCATGACTGCGGACAAGCGATCGCCGAAGCGGACCGGGAACACGCCACTGTAGAAATCGAGGCGGTCGACCGCGGCGGGATCGATGACGCCGAGCACCGCGCTGTAGTCCTTGAAATGGAACGGCTCGAACAGCGGCACGCCGTCGAACCAGACGGCTGTCTCGTCATCCCGGCCACCGCGGACGTTGGCACGGGCGGAGAGCCCGTTGGTCGCCGTCCCGGGCAGGTAACGCGCGACGCGCAGCAGGTCCTCGTCCAGGCCCGGCAGCACGGCGATGTCGGCGCGCTGCAGCGCGGCGGGCGTGCCGAGCCCAACCGTCTCGACGCGATAACGACTGGCGAAGATCATGACGACCTCAAGCGTCTCGCCGGCGCCGGCGGTGCTGCGCTCAGGCGACGCTGGGCCCGGCGGCGACGGCGGACTGGCAGCGGCGCGCACGACCGCGAAGCGACCCGGCTGCAGCGTCTCGAGTGTCAGTCCATGTGATTCGAGGATCCGGCGCGCGACGGCCTCGGCAGAGTCCGTGCCTGGCTCGACGTCGACCCGCAACTGCGCGCCGACCAGGCGATCGCTGTACACGACATCGAGGCCTGCGGCACGCAAGGTGTCGAGGGCTTCGATCAACGACTGGCCGCGCCGCAGCGCCGGCGCGTCGCGCGCCCAGGCCGGGGCCGCGACAGTGGCGCACACCAATGCGAGCACGCCGAGCAGCCGCAGCGAGGGAATCATGCCACCAGTATAGACGGCCCCCCGCGAGTCGCGCAGACCATGCCGAGCGGCTCAGCGCGCGGCGACGCCGACCTGCACACCGCCCGGATTGCGCACCACCGTCAGATCAGTGACCGCAGCGACGGTCTCGAGCGCGCGCTCGGGCGTGAGTCCGGCAACGCTGCCACTCAAACGGACGTCGCGCAGCGGCTCATCCTGTGCACCAGACCCCAGTACGACGTCGCGACCCGTTTCCGCCGCGTACCACGCGAGGAAATCCGCCAGCGTCTGGCCTTCGATGTCGACCGGGGCGGGAATCGCCGCGAGCCACGCATAAGCCGGATCATCGCCGGCCAGCGCGCTGCGTTCGACCGAGCCGACCTGGGTCGCGAGACGCAGGCGCTCCCCTGCACCCGCCTCAGCGGCAACACCCGGCGCGCGGCCCGACAGGCGCACACGACCGTCCCGCACACCGACCTCGATGGCGTCGGCGTCGGCGCGAACCAGGTAGCGCGTGCCCAGATGCCGCACGTCACCGAGCGGCGTCGCGACGGTCAAGGCAGTCGCGACACCCAATGCCGAATTCGAATCGACATAGACCTGGCCGCGCAGCAGCGTCACGCGATCGACGCCGTCGAACCGCAGCTGCGACTGCGGCGCGACGCGCAGCGTCAGCACCGGCCCGACGCGCAGCAACGCCGCGCTCGCAGGCCCGGTCGTCAGCACGTCGTCGGCACGCACTTTGGCGCCAACTTGCAGCGCCTGTGCCGGAGAGCGCCAGCGATCGATCCAGCGCGCGCCACCCACGGCAAGCTCCGGCCCACTGACCGTCATCGCCACGGCAATCTCGGCGCCCGCCGGCGCGGCGGCGCGACCCGCCCACAGCGTCCCGGCGACGAGCACGGCAGCCAGGCTCGCCGCGAGCCCTGTCCGCAACGGCGTCCAGCGGCGCGCCGGGCGGTTCGTGGCCGCGCGCCAGTCTGCATGCACGCGTTCGAACGCCGCCGCGCGACGTTCGGCCGGCACTTCGGGCACGCGCCGCGCAAGCCGCAACACGCGCGCGAGTTGCGCGTCGTCATCCCCCGGCGGGTCTCGATAGGTGGGCTCGTTCATGTCACGGACTCCAAAGCATGCGCGACCCGGTCAGAGGCCGAGCGTTGCGGCGTCGATGCCGCGTGAGGACAGCGCGCTGCGAAACGCGCCGCGTGCTCGCTGCAACGTCGATTGGGCGGCCTCGAACGTGGTGCCGAGGCGTTCGGCGATCTCCTGGGTAGCGAGTTCGTCCAGGTACTTCCACTCGAGCACTTCGGCATAGCGGCCCGGCAAGGTGTCGAGCACCTGGCGGACCACGAGGCCCGCATCGTCCGCCTGCCGCGCGTGCGCGGGATCGCTGGTCGAGTCTCCGGCCACCTGCTCGGCGACAGCGCGCACCCGCTCGCTGGAATCGATGCTGATCGTCCGGCTCGAATCGCGGCCCGCTGCCTCGAACAGGTCTGCCAGTTCGTTGCGGCAGATCTGCACCAGCCATGTGAACAACGCGGCCTCGCCACGATAGCTGTCGAGCCGCCGCACCGCGCGGCACAGGGCGCGCTGAGCCGCTTCCTCGGCAAGATGCGTATCGCCGCGGGTGCGCGACAGCGCAAAGCGGTAGAGACGGTCAAAGTACTCATCGAAGAATCCCCGGAACGCGCGCTCGTCGCCTGCGAGCAGCCGCTCCACCAGTTGCCTGTCGTTCAGTTGCGTGTCGTTCGCCGTCATGTGCGGCGTGAGGTTAGACGGCTCCATCCCCGGGAAGCAATCGCGCCTCTGTCTGCAAATGGCGTCGCGAACAAATCGGGCTCGCCGCGATTGATTCCGGCGGCTGCCCCCGTCCAACCCGCACAAGGCAACCCTTTGCCCCGCCGAGGACAGCGTGGACACTATTGTCGAATCGAGCAGCACCCCGCCTCCCGCGCCCGCACGCACGGGCTACCGGATCGAGGAACGGCGCGCCGGCGATGCCGGCCGAGAGCAGATCGAGAAGTTCGTCGCCTATCGGTTCGCCGACGTACACGGCGCCCGGGTACGCAGTTTCATGCCTGCCCTGCTCGGCATGCACGACGCCCAGGGCGCGCTGCGTTGCGCGCTGGGTTACCGGGACGCTGGCGCCGCCAGCCTGTACCTGGAGCAGTACCTCGATGTGCCGGTCGAGCAGGCCATCGCGAACGCGCTGCTCGCGGCCCACCAGCCCGTGCCGGCGATCGAACGGGGCTCGGTGGTCGAAGTCGGCAATCTCGCGGGCCGCGGCTGCCGCGCCGCGCTGCACATGGTGGCGCGCCTCCCGCGCTACCTGCTGTCGCGGGGCTATCAGTGGGTCACGTTCACGGCGACAGCTCGGGTGCGCACCGTGCTCGACACCTTCAACGCACCGCTGCTGGACCTCGGGCCGGCGGACCCGGCGCGCCTGCGCAGCGACGTCGACGACTGGGGCGCGTACTACTGCTGCGAGCCCCGGGTCATGGCCGGCTTCCTGCCGCACGGCCTGCGATTCCAGCGATGAGCGGTGACGGTGCCCGACCGGCGCTGTCGGACGGCGCGCGGAGCCTGTGCGCCGCCGAGCTCGCGAGCCTGGTCGCGGTCGAGCGCCGCTGGCTGGAGACGGCCGCCCCCGCCGACGCGCGCTACGCGCTGCTGGCCGACAACGGCATCGCCTGGGCGTTGTCCGACCGCGCCCTGCACGACAGTCGGCGCGTCAACGTGCCGCTGCCGGGCTACTTCACGCCGCACCAGCTCGAGCATGTGCTGCACAGCGCCTCGGTCGATCTGATCCTGACCGACGCACCGCAGCGGTTCACGGGCACCAGTCTGGAGTGGCGCGACCGCGGGAAAGCACCGGGCTCCGGCCTGACTATCCTCGAGCGGGCGACGGCGCTGGTGCAGCACGCGCCGCTGCCCGAAGGCACGACGAAGATCACGTTCACGTCGGGCAGCACAGGGCAACCGAAGGGCGTCTGCCTGTCCGCCGCGGGCATCGAACGCGTGGCCCGATCGCTGGCCGACGCGACTGCGCCACTCGAGATACGCAGGCACCTGTGCCTGCTGCCGCTGGCAACACTGTTGGACAACATCGCCGGACTGGTGGCAGCGCCACTGAACGGCGCGCTGACGCTGGTGCCGTCGCTCGCGGAAACCGGCATCAACTATGCCGGCGTCGATGCGGCTGCGCTGCTGGCCTGCATCGGGCGTCACGAGCCCGGCTCGATGATCCTCGTGCCGGAATTGCTGCGCCTGCTGATCGGCGGCGTGCAGCGTGGCTGGCGTCCACCGTCATCGCTGCGCTTCATCGCCGTCGGCGGCGCTGCGGTCGCGACGCAGCTGCTCGACCAGGCCGACGCGGTGGGCTTGCCCGTGTTCGAGGGCTACGGACTCAGCGAGTGCGCGTCCGTCGTGGCGCTGAACACGCCGGCGGCGCAGCGTCGCGGCAGCGTCGGCCGGCCGCTGCCGCACGCGCAGGTGCGCATCGATGCCGATGGTCAGCTGCACGTCGGCGGCGCGACGATGCTGGGGTACCTGGGCGACGCCGCCAGGGCCGCCCCGCGCGAGATCGCCACCGGCGACCTCGGGCACTGCGACGCCGAAGGCTATCTGTACCTGCACGGCCGCGCCAAGAACCTGCTGATCACCTCGCTCGGCCGCAACGTCTCGCCCGAGTGGGTGGAACGCGAGCTGCTGGCCGAAGCAGCGCTGGGCCAGGCCGTCGTGTTCGGCGACGCGCGCCCGTGGCTGATGGCGGTCGTGGTGCCCGCGCATGCGGGCGTCACCGCAGCGGACATCGAGGCCGCGATCGCGAGCGCGAACCGGCGGCTGCCGAACTACGCCCACGTGCGCGGCTGGTTGCGCGCCCCGGCCGCATTCAGCGCCGCAGACGGCACGCTGACCGCTAACGGCCGCCCGCGCCGCGATGCGCTGGCGACGCGCTACGCCGCCGCGCTCGATGCGGCGTACGCGC
>CAZPJE010000110.1:0-1607 GCA_964586725.1 uncultured Steroidobacteraceae bacterium
TCCGGACACCACTGCTGCCAGCCGCTCATGGAACATCTTGGTTTACCGAATGGAACGGTGCGGGCGAGTCTCGCCCTGTATAATACCATCCATGAGGTTGACATGCTCATCGCCACGCTGGAAGAAATCACCCGTTGAAGGGGATAATAAAAAACAGAATACTTCCTGCTGTAAAACGTTCACTATCGAAAAAATTCTGTATTCCTGCTTTCAATATTCCTAGGCAAAAAAGGAGATCCCCGATGAAAAATAAAAAATTCGCAGACCTGTTTACCCTCTTACGGGAGAAGAACCCGCTGGTCCATCACATAACGAATTTCGTTACGGTCAATGACTGTGCAAATATCACCCTCGCCATCGGTGCATCACCGGTCATGGCAGATGCGCCTGAGGAAGTGCAAGAGATGGTTACGTTCGCCGGCGCCCTTGTCCTCAACATCGGAACGCTCAACTGCGGACAAATAGAGGCGATGATCCTGGCAGGAGGGAGGGCCAATGATAAAAAGATCCCGGTAATCCTTGATCCTGTGGGGGCGGGTGCAACCCGGTTCAGGACAGACAGCTCCCTGCGACTTCTCGATGAACTGGAAATTGCGGTTATCAAGGGCAATGCAGGTGAGATCGGGGTTCTTGCCGGGGCGGAAGCGCAGGTCCGGGGTGTGGATTCTTTTGGTTTGAGTGGGGATCCGGTAAAGATTGCCCGGACTTTTGCGCGGGAAGCCGGCGTCACCGTTGTCATAAGCGGTGCAACAGATATTGTAACTGATGGCAGGCGGCTACTTCTTATCGATAACGGCCACCCGATGATGGGAAGTATTTCCGGAACAGGCTGCATGGCGGCGTCAGTTATCGGGGCATGTGCAGCAGTGTCAGATGATCGGGTTATTGCCTCTGCAACAGCCATGGCAGCATTCGGGATCGCAGGAGAGAAAGCAGCTGCCGGTGCACGGGGGCCCTATACGTTTAAAGTCTCCCTGTTCGATGAACTGGCCCGATTAGCTCCTGAAGACCTTGCGTCCTGTGCAAAAATCCGTGGTGAATAATTCTCCGACCATGAAATGTGATCTTTACGTTATTACTGATGAAGCGGTTTCAAAAGGACTTTCCCATGAAGAGGTAGCACAACGTGCAATCGCCGGCGGTGCTGATATTATTCAGCTCCGGGACAAGAGCTGTGGGTGTCGTGAGCTCGTTTCTGTCGGACGGGCACTCCACGCCCTCACAAAAAAAACCAGTAACATCTTTATCGTAAACGACCGCCTCGATGTGGCGCTTGCGTGCGGTGCAGATGGAGTCCACCTCGGGCAGGATGATATGCGTGCCAGCGTTGCCCGCCAGATCGCCCCCCCCGGGTTCATTATCGGCGTTTCTGTGGGAACCGTTGATGAAGCTGCCAGGGCTGAGCGGGAAGGGGCGGATTATGTTGCCGTCAGTCCGGTATTTTCTACAGCATCAAAGGCTGATGCAGGACATGGTCACGGTACTGATGCCCTCCAAAAAATCAAAAATGCAGTTACGATACCGGTCATTGCGATTGGTGGGATCGGTCAGGAAAATGTCCTGGATGTTATCACAGCCGGAGCTGACGGGGTCGCCGTGATATCAGC
>CAZPJE010000111.1:0-14406 GCA_964586725.1 uncultured Steroidobacteraceae bacterium
AGAAGGCCATGCGCGTGCTGGGCGGCGATGAGCACAAGCTCGATGCGCGGATTCCGATGGGCCACATCGGGCAGTCGGTCGACATCGCCGATGCTGTGCTGTGGCTGTTCTCGGACGAGGCGCGCTACGTGACCGGCGCCGTGCTGCCGATCGACGGCGGCCAGTCGGTCGTGTAGCGTGCGCAGCCTCTACAGGAGGAATTGCCGATGATCCGTCGCTTCGAGTCCGGTGCGCGCATGTCGCAGGCTGTCGTTGCCAATGGTTTCGTGTTCCTCGCCGGCCAGGTGGCGAGCGACACTTCCCGCGACGTCGAGGGCCAGACCCAGCAGATCCTGGGCGAGATCGATCGGCTGCTGGCGCTCGCCGGCAGCAGCAAGCAGCACATCTTGTCCGCGAACGTGTATCTGGCGGATATCGGCGACTTCGCCGCGATGAACCGCGCCTGGGATCGCTGGGTCGCCGCCGACGCCAAGCCGGCGCGCGCGACCACCGAAGCGGCACTCGCGACGCCGGACTATCGCGTCGAGATCCAGATCGTCGCGGTGGCGGCGACGCCGTAAGCGAAGCGGGGCCCCGGAGCCGGGCGCGTCAGGGCGCGGCGGCTGCCGCCTCGCGCGCGGCGTCCGCCGGACTCGAAATCGCCGCGAAAGAGCGGAACAGGCAGCGGGTGCCGTCGGGCAGCTGGATGCCGGCAAAGCGATCGATGCGCTGTTCGCCGCGGGTCACGAACGCGATGCGATCGGTGAATCGCAGCCCGGGGCAGCTGCCCATCAACTCGGCGCGATAGCGACGGCCATTGTTCGCCGTTATCACGAGCGCGCGATCGGAAATGGCGCGCCAGTCGTCGATCCGATAGGCCTGCAGGCCGGTCGCGGCCTGCCCGGGCGCCACTGGCGACCCCAGTGCAAGCCCAAGCGCGATCAGCAGCGTCGCCGGCGAAACATTCATGGCACAGCGTCTGACTGCGCCGCGACGCTGAAGTTCAGCGCGACGCGGGCCGTGGCGCAGGCGCCGCCGCGGGGGTCGCCGGCGCAGCGGGCTTGGCCGCTGCCGCGCGCGCTGCGAACGCCTTCTTGGCCGCCAGCACGCCATCGTAGATGCGCTGGCTGTCGCCGCCGGTTGCCCGCACCAGCTCGGCTTGCGAGCCGCGCAGCGCGCGGACCCATTCGGCGCGCTGCGCCGGCGTCAGGCGGTGCACCTGGATCTTCAGCTTCGCCGCATCGCGCAGATCGCCGGCGATCTCCGCGCGGGTCGCGTTGCGGATCCACTGCGCCGTCGGGAACGACTCGCGCAGGATCTTCTGCTGCGCCGGTTGCAGGCGATCCCACCAGCGCTTGTCGGCTACGATCACCGACAATGCGAGGCCATGGTTCGTCAGCGACAGATGCGGGGCTTCGCCGGCCGTGCCGGTGCGCGCATACAGCGTGATGCCGTTCTCGCCCGCCTCGACCAGGCCGGTTTGCAGCGACGGCAGCAGGTCGGCGAAGCTCACGGGAATGAGGTCGGCGCCGATCGCGCGCCCGAAAATCTCGGACGACTTGCCGGCCGAAACGCGAAAGCGCACGCCGCGCGCATCCGCGGGCACGAGAATCGGCTTCTTGCGGCTCCACAGCTGCTGGAAGCCCAGTTCGTAGAACACGATGAATTCGAGGCCGCGCTGCGCGAACAGCTTGCGGAATTCCGGCACGAGGTAGGTGTCGAAGACGAAGTCGGATTCGGCTTCGCTGTCGAACAGGTAGGGCGCGTACAGCACAGAGATCTCGGGCACGATCGTCGACGCCGACAACGCCGACAGGTTCGCGTAGTTGACGCGGCCGCGGCGCAGCCCCGAGACGATCTGCTCCTCCGGGCCCAGTTCGCCGCGCACCAGCATCTTCATGCGGATCGCGCCGCGGCTCGCGGCTTCGGCGCGTTTCTGGAAGTCGATCCACTGCTGCTCGCCCGCAGTGCCGCGGAACGAAGTGCCGGCGACGACGACTTCGAGCGGGCGATCACTGGCAGGGGCCGCAGCGGCGGCGAGGCCCAGCATCGACAACGCCAGCGTCACCACAGCCGCGCGCAACGGGGTCGCGCGCCACCCGGCCGGTGGCAGGTTCGTCTGTCGGCATGACGCTGCAGGGGGGCGTGGATCTTTCAAGGGGCTGCTCCGGTGCGAACTCGTGCGCAGTATAGGTGCGCCGCCGGCTGCCCGCATTCGCCCGGATCCGTCCGCGCCTTGCCTCGCGCTTGCCCTTGCGCGGCCGCGACGGCGCGGTGCAATGGCTCCGTGGGCACGGCGCAGCCGGACGTGCCCACCCGTGCCAGTCCGGTTGATCGAGGAGCAGGATCATGTCGATTCGAACATTTGCGAAGCCGCATGCCGTTGCGCTGTGCCTGGCGCTGGCGGTGCCGACACTCGCGAGCGCCACCGGCGCCGAGGGCCTGGAGACCACGCGCAAGGGCTCGCGCGAAGAAAGCAAGGGTGTCGCCTCGGGGCTGGTGATCGGCGCCGCGGCGGGCGGCCCGTTCGGTGCCGTCATCGGCGCTGCGACCGGCGCCTGGTTCGGCGATCGCTGGCACGCGCAGCGCAAGACCACGCTCGCAGCGCAGGACCTGACGCATCAGTTCGGCTTCCGCACCGACTCCGCGCAGCTCGAACCCGCCTCGATCGCGGCGCTGCAGCAGGTCGCAGTGCTCGCGCAGCGCCTGCCTGGAACGCGCGTGCGTATCGTCGGCGCTGCCGATCCACGCGGCAACCCCGATTACAACCGCGCGCTGTCGCAGCGGCGCGCGGCTGCGGTGGCTGACGTGCTGCGCGCAGCGGGCGTCGACGAGGCGCGGCTGGTCGTCGAGGGCATCGGCGCCATCGATGGTGACCAGGCTGGCCAGGATCCCGATGGCTGGGCGTTCGCGCGCCGGGTGATCGTCACGCTGGAAACCGCGGCGACGACGCGCACCTGAACAGCGGCTCCCGGGTCTGGACGCGCCGTGGGCGACGTGTAGGCTGCGTGCACGACGCCGTCGAGGCCCGGGAGTGGCAGATGCAGACCGAGATCGTGCGCTTTGAACCCTTGCCTGCTGCAGAGCAGGTGAGTCCCGCGGCGGACCGCCTGCTTGCAGGGTCGCCGCAGCAGGAAATCCGCAACGTCTATGCGGACCCGAGCCAGCAGTTCTTTGCCGGGCGCTGGAGCAGCACGGCGGGCTGCTGGCGGGTGCGGTACACGGAGCACGAGTTCTGCCACATGCTGGCAGGACGCATCCGCATCGTGGCTGACACCGGTACGGTCAGCGAATTCTCGGCGGGGGACAGCTTCGTCGTGCCGGCGGGATTCGCGGGCACCTGGGAAGTCATCGAGCCGGCCACCAAGCTCTACGCCATCTTTGAAGCGGCGCAGAGCCGGTGACCGGCGCGATGCCGGGGCTGCTCGTCAGCCCCAGGGCAGCGTCGTCGCGACGCTGAAGATCACGGCGCCTTCGCTCGAGTTCGGCTCGCTGCGGCTGAAATCGCCCGGCGCGTAGTCGCTGCCGTCGACCCACTTGAGCGCGAGGTCGAAGTTGCCGAGCGTCTTGCCGACGCCGATCGAGTAGTCGATGAACTCGTCGTCGGCGAGCTTCCAGAAGTCGCCGCCGTTGTAGCCCACGTGCAGGTTAAGCGAGAAGTCGCTCGGCAGGCCGATCGAGTAGTTCGCTTCGAGGTAGAACGCCGACTCATCGGAGTTCAGGAAGTCCGGCGAGTACCAGAGCTTGGCGCTGAAGTCCTTGTAGCTGAGGCCCGTCGACAGCTCGAAGTAGTCGATGTCGTCGCCGTCGCCCTGGTACAGGTAATACACGGCACCGAGCGTCCAGGCGGTGTCGTCATTGATGGCGATCTCGTAGCCGCCATACAGGTCGATCTCCACGTCCGAATCGGTGCCCGGGCCAAAGTCGACGTTGCTGGCCCAGACGCCGAGCGACAGGCCGGATTCGCCGGCCCAATCGAGGCTGGCCTGCAGGGCCGGATCGCCCGCGGACTGCGAGATGCCGCGGAAGTCGTAGTCCGTGGTCGCGGTGATTGTCGAGGTGACTTCCGCATGCGCGATGCCGGCGGCGGCTGCAAGCAGGGGCAGTGCCAGGACAGACTTGTTAAACTTCATCGTTACAAACCCTCTGTTAGAAAAGAAACGGACTCCGTAACCAGGGATAAGCAAGCAGCGTGCCACGGGGCAAGCCGTTGATTCAGCACGATGGCCGCCGGAGCGCGACTCGGGTTGCACCAGCGACGTGCGTGGCAGCGACGCGCTGCATGACGGTGGTGCGACCAGCGCGCCACGCCTAACCCCCGATCAAGACACGGTTTGTGGTGCGCTCGCAACAACAAGCAGCCACAGTTTAGCAGAGCTGCTCCGGTGCGGTCAGGTCGTCAGGATTACGTCGCGGAGGGTGCCGAAGAGCTGGTCGATGTGCGGTTTCTCGATGATCAGCGGCGGCGACAGCGCGATCGTGTCGCCGGTATTGCGCACTAGGATGCCGCGCTGGAAGCACTGCAGGTAGACGTCGAAGGCGCGCGCACCCGGCGCGCCGGCACGCGGCTCGAACTCGAGGCCGAGGATCAGGCCGTAATTGCGCACGTCGATGACGCCCGGCAGGCCGCGCAGGCTGTGCGCGGCGTCTTCCCAGTACGGCGCGAGCGTGCGTACACGCTCGAACAGTCCCTCGCGCGCGTAGATGTCGAGCGTTGCGAGGCCGGCGGCACAGGCCAGCGGATGCGCCGAGTAGGTGTAGCCGTGGAACAGTTCGATCGCGCCCGGCGGACCCTGCATGAACGCATCGTGGATCATCTGCTTCGCGAGAACGGCGCCCATCGGCACGGCGCCGTTCGTCAAACCCTTCGCGCAGGTGATCAGGTCGGGCAGCACGCCGAACTGCTGCGCGCCAAAGGCGGCGCCGGTGCGACCGAAGCCGGTGATCACTTCATCGAAGATCAGCAGGATGCCGTGGCGATCGCAGATCGCGCGCAGTCGCTCGAGATAGCCCTTGGGCGGAATCAGCACGCCGGTGGAGCCGGCGATCGGCTCGACGATGACCGCCGCAATGGTCGACGCATCGTGCAGCGCGACCAGCCGTTCCAGCGCATCGGCGAGCTCGGCGCCATGCGCGGGCTGGCCGCGCGAGAACGCGTTGCTCGCCAGGTCATGCGTGTGCGGCAGGTGATCGACGCCCGGCAGCATCGCGGTCGGCCACATCTTGCGGTTGGCCACCATGCCGCCGACCGAGATGCCGCCGAAGCCGACGCCGTGGTAGCCGCGCTCGCGGCCGATGATGCGGGTGCGCGCCGCGTCGCCGCGCACGCGGTGATAGGCGAGCGCGATCTTCAGCGCGGTGTCGACCGATTCGGAGCCCGAGTTCGTGAAGAAGGCGCGGTTCAGCTCCGGCGGCGCGAGCGCCACGAGCTTCGCCGCGAGTTCGAAGGCCGCCGGATGGCCCATCTGGAACGGCGGCGCGTAGTCCATCACGTCGATCTGCCGAGCGACGGCGGCGCTGATCTCGCGCCGGCCGTGGCCGGCATTGACGCACCACAGGCCGGCCACGCCATCGAGGATCTCGCGTCCCTCCGGGGTCCAGTAGTGCATGCCCGAGGCGCGCGCGAGCAGGCGTGGCGCCTGCTTGAACTGGCGATTGGCGGTGAACGGCATCCAGTAGGCGTCGAGCGAGGCGGCCATCGCGGTCTCCGGTTGGTTTCAGGCCCGGTCGGGCCAAGCGAATGATAAGGAATAATCGACAACTGACGCGAGTCCAACGCGTTTTGGGTCCATTTCGTTTAATATTATTAACACTTCAGGGCTCAGAGGCTCGCGCCATGTCACTCGACATCGGGACCCGGCTGCGCAGTGTCCGCACCGCCTACGGGCTGTCGCAGCGCGAACTCGCGCGGCGCGCCGGGGTCACCAACGGCCTGATCTCGCTGATCGAACAGAACCGGGTCAGCCCCTCGGTCAGCTCGCTGAAGAAAGTCCTCGATGGCATCCCGATCTCGCTCGCCGACTTCTTCACGCATGATCCTGACCAGGCGCCGCAGGTGTTCTTCGGCGGCGATGAGCTGGTCGAGATCGGCACGCCGGAGGCGTCGCTGCGCCTGCTCGCCGCCGAGCGGCCCGGGCGCCAGCTGACCATCCTGCACGAGCGTTACGAACCGGGCGCCGGCACGGGTGACGAGATGCTGTCGCATCGCGGCGAGGAGGGCGGCATCGTGCTGAAGGGACGTGTCGAGGTGACCGTGGGCGGCAACTCGCGCGTGCTCGGCCCCGGCGAGGCCTACTATTTCTCGAGCAGCCTGCCGCATCGCTTCCGCAACGTCGGTCGCGAAGCCTGTGAGATCATCAGCGCCAGCACACCCCCGACTTTCTGAGACCCCATCATGAGCCAGCATCCCGATCTTGCCACCTGGCGAGCCCGCGCCGAGAACCTCAGCTTCCAGACGCAGGCGGTCATCGGTGGCCGCAGCGTCGCGGCGGCGAGCGGCCAGACTTTCGACAACATCAACCCGGGCAACGGCCAGTCGTTCTGCCGCGTCGCGGCCGGCGATGCGGCGGATATCGATGCCGCGGTGGCCAGCGCGCGCGCCGCCTTCGACAAGGGCTCGTGGTCACGCATGCCGCCGGCGAAGCGCAAGCGCGTGCTGCAGAACTTTGCCGAGCTGCTGCTCAAGCACCGCGATGAACTCGCGCTGCTCGAGACGCTCGACGTCGGCAAGCCGATCCGCGACAGCCTCGCGGTCGACGTCGGCAGTTCGGCGCGCTGCATCCAGTGGTATGGCGAAGCGGTCGACAAGATCTACGACGAAGTCGCGCCGACGGGCCACGATTCGCTCGCGACGATCACGCGCGAACCGATGGGCGTCGTCGGCGCGATCGTGCCGTGGAATTTCCCGCTGCTGATGGCATCGTGGAAGATCGGCCCGGTGCTCGCGGCTGGCAATTCACTGGTCCTGAAGCCGTCGGAGAAATCACCGCTGACGGCGATCCGCGCCGCGCAGCTCGCGCTCGAGGCCGGCATCCCCGAGGGCGTGTTCAACGTCGTGCCGGGCTACGGTCACACGGCCGGCAAGGCGCTGGCGCTGCACATGGATGTCGACGCGATCGCTTTCACCGGCTCGACGGCGACCGGCAAGCTCGTGATGCAGTTCGCGGCGCAGTCGAACATGAAGCGCGTGTCGCTCGAGTGCGGCGGCAAGTCGCCGAACATCGTGATGGCCGACTGGGACGATCTCGACAAGGCCGCGACCGCGGCTGCGTATGCGATCTTCTTCAACCAGGGCGAGATGTGCTCGGCCGGCTCGCGGCTGATCGTGCACGAGAGCCTGCGCGATGCGATCCTCGAGCGCGTGCAGGCCATCGGCCAGAGGATGAAGCCCGGCGAGCCGCTCGACCCGGCCACGAAGCTCGGCGCGATCGTCGACGAGATCCAGATGCAGCGCGTGCTCGGCTACATCGACTCGGGTCGCGCCGAGGGCGCGCAGGTCTACATGGGCGGACGCCGCGTGCGCGAGGAGACGGGCGGCTATTTCGTCGAGCCGACAATCTTCTCCGAGGCGCAGCCGACGATGAAGATCGCGCGCGAGGAGATCTTCGGCCCGGTGCTGACGACGATCTCCTTCAAGACGGCGGAAGAGGCGGTCAAGATCGCCAACGGCGTCGAGTACGGCCTCGCCGCGGCGGTCTGGACCCGCGACGTGCGCACCGCGCACCGGGTCGCGAAGCAGCTGCGCGCCGGCACGGTCTACATCAACTGCTATGACGCCGACGACATCACGGTGCCGTTCGGCGGTTTCAAGCAGTCCGGCATCGGGCGCGACAAATCCCTGCACGCCTTCGACAAGTACACCGAGCTCAAGACAACGTGGCTCGACCTGTCCTGAGCGCTGGCGTCGCGGTCGCGGGGCGCCCGTGACCGACTCGCTCGCCACCGGGCCAGTCGCCTTCGTCGACGTCGAGACGACCGGCGGGCACCCGGCCTATCACCGCGTCACCGAGGTCGCGATCGTCGCCGCGCGCGACGGCGAGCTCGAGTGGCGCTGGAGCCAGCTTGTCAATCCGGGCGTGTCGATACCGCCGTCGATCCAGGCACTTACGGGCATCAGCAACGACATGGTGGCCGAGGCGCCGCCGTTCGAGCGCATTGCCGGCGAAGTGCTCGAACGCCTGCGCGGCCGGCTGTTCGTCGCACACAACGCCCGCTTCGACTACGGCTTCCTGCGCGGCGAGCTGCGTCGCGCCGGGCATCGCTGGCAGTCGCCGCTCGCGTGCACGGTCAAGCTGTCGCGCCGGCTCGACCCCGATCTGCCGCGCCACAACCTCGATACGCTGATCGCGCATCACGGTTTCGCGTGCGAGACGCGGCATCGCGCATTGCCCGACGCCGACGCGCTGTGGCAGATCTGGAGCCGCTGGCTCGCCGGCAAGCCGCGCGCGGAGTTCGATGCGGCGATCACCGCGGTGTCGCAGCGTCCGGTGCTGCCGCCGCAGCTGCCCGCGGACATCGCCGACGACCTGCCCGAAGCGCCTGGCGTCTACCGCTTCTACGGCGCCGCAGACGGCGGTGCGCGCGAGTCGCTGATCTATGTCGGCAAGGCCAACAACCTGCGCGAGCGGGTGCTGTCGCACTTCGCCGGCGCGCATCGCGATACCAAGTCCCGTCGCCTGAGCGAGCAGACGCAGCGCGTCGAGTGGACCGAGACCGCGGGCGAACTGGGCGCGCTGCTGCTGGAGGCACGGCTCGTGCGCGAACTGAAGCCCGTCTACAACCGCCGGCTGCGCGGCGCGAGCGAGGCCTGGACCTGGGTCATTCCGGATGGCGGCGCGGCGCCGCGACTGACGGACCTCGATGCCGACGGTCTCGGTGACGACGACGCTTTCGGCCTCTATCGCACCGAGCGCCAGGCGCGCACCGCGCTGACGAAACTCGCGCGCGATCACAAGCTCTGCCTCAAGGTGCTCGGTCTCGAGACGGGGGGCGGTTCGTGCTTCGGCTTCCAGATCGGGCGCTGCGCCGGCGCCTGCGCGGGCCACGAACCGCTGCCGCGCCACGGCGTGCGGGTCAAGCTGGCGCTCGCGCCGCTGAAGCTGCGCAGCTGGCCGTACCGCGGCGCCGTCGGCGTGCACGAGAGCACCGGCTTCGGGCTCACGCAGGTGCACGTGATCGATCGCTGGCAGTACCTCGGCAGCATGCTCGAGGGCGAGCGCTTCGAGCCCGTGTTCAGCTGCGACTCCCGTTTCGATACCGATGCGTACCGGATTCTCGTCAAGCACCTGACGCCCAAGGCGCGCAACGTGCGGCCGATCGCGTCCGCGGCACGACCCCCGCGTGATGCGGCGGAGCATTCCGCATGACGGGTGCAGGCATGAGTGGCGCGACGCTGCAGTGCCTCGCGAGCGTGCCGCGCGGTTTCGGCGATCTGCTCGCGCTGGAGCTCGTCGGCTTCGGTGCGCAGGATGTCCGCGAGCGCGGCAACCAGGTCGCCTTCACGGGCACGCTGGAAGTGGCCTATCGGGCCTGCCTCGAGTCGCGCGTCGCGAGTCGCGTCTACGTCGAGGTGGCGCGCATCGATGCGCCCGACGAGGCCGGGCTGTACCGCGCGATGCGCGAGATCGACTGGGCGGCGCACGTCGATCCGGCGGCGACGCTGGCCTGTGACTGGAGCGGGCGGCACCCGGCCATCTCCAACACGCACTTCGGCGCGCTGCGACTCAAGGATGCGATCTGCGACGCGCTGCGCGATCGCGAAGGTTCGCGCCCCGACGTCTCGACGGAGCGGCCGGGCGTGCGTGTGCATGCGCATGCGCGCGAGACGCGGGTGACGCTGTCGATCGATCTCGCCGGCGAAGGCCTGCACCGACGCGGCTATCGCGCCGACGCCGGCGAGGCACCGCTGCGCGAGAACGTCGCGGCCGGCGTGCTGCTGCGCGCCGGTTGGCCGGCGCTGGCGGCCAGCGGCGCGCCGCTGGTCGATCCGATGTGCGGCTCCGGCACCTTCGTGATCGAAGCCGCGCTGATCGCCGCCGATGTGGCGCCGAACCTGTGGCGAGAGTACTTCGGCCTGCTGCGCTGGCGCGGGCACGATCCGCAGCTGTGGCAGCGGCTGCGCGAGGCGGCTTCCGCGCGCGCGACGGCGGGCCTGGCCGCCGCGACAGCGCGGGCCAGCGAAGCGGGCGAGTGCCTGTTGCGCGGCAGCGATCGCGACCGGCGCGCGCTCGCGGCGGCACGCAGCAACGCAGCGCGCGCCGGCGTCACGGCACTGGTCGAGTTTGCCGAGGCGTCGCTCGAGGACGCGCAGCCGGGTGGGCGCGCGGGCCTCGTCTGCACGAACCCGCCGTACGGCGTGCGGCTCGGCGCGGATGCTGACGCGCGCGAGACGCACCGCCTGCTTGGGCGGGTGCTGACGGAGCGTTTCGCCGGCTGGCAGGCCGCCGTGTTGACCGGCGCGCCGGATCTCGGGCTCGAACTCGGGCTGCGTGCCCAGCGCGTGCACACGGTCTGGAATGGCGCGCTCGAAGGCCGGCTGCTGCGCATCCAGGTGGAGGCGGCGGCGGTGCGCGAACTGCGACCGACGCCGGGGCTGCGCATCGATGCCTCTCTGGCCGATTCGCCGGGCGCGCGGATGGTCGGCAACCGGCTCACCAAGAACCTCAAGCGGCTGCGCAGCTGGGCTGCGCGCGAGCAGGTGGGCTGCTACCGCATCTATGACGCGGACATGCCGGAATACTCGTTCGCGATCGATCTGTATACCGCCGCGGATGGCGAGCGGCGCTGGCTGTACGTGCAGGAGTACGCCGCGCCGCGCGAGATTCCCGAAGAGGACGTGCGCCGTCGTCGCAGCGAACTGCTGGCTGCGCTGGGCCCGGTCACCGGCGTGCCGGCTACTGACATCCATCTGCGCACGCGCCGGCGCAGCAGCGGCGGCGAGCAGTACGCCAAGGTCGACGACGCCGGCGAGTTCCAGGTCGTGCTGGAGCAGGGTCTCAAGTTCCGGGTCAACTTCGACGATTACCTCGACACGGGGCTGTTCCTCGATCACCGCATCACGCGCGCGCGGCTGCGCGCCGCCGCAGCCCGCGCGCGCTTCCTCAATCTGTTCGCCTACACGGGCAGTGCGACCGTGTACGCAGCGGCGGGCGGCGCGCGCTCGACGGTCACGGTCGACCTGTCGCGCACCTATCTCGACTGGGCGCAGCGCAACCTGGCGCTGAACGGCCTGGACGGCCCGCAGCACGAGCGCATCCAGGCCGATGCGCGCGTCTGGCTCGAGGAGGCGCGCCGCGCGCGCCGCCAGTTCGACCTGATCTTCCTCGATCCGCCGACGTTCTCGAACTCCAAGCGCATGGAGGGCGTGCTCGACACCCAGCGCGACCACGCCGCGCTGATCGACGCCTGCATGGCGCTGCTCGCGCCGACCGGCCTGCTGGTGTTCTCGACCAATGCGCAGCGGTTCAAGCTCGACCCGGCGCTCGCCGAACGCCATGAGCTGCGCGACATTTCGCGCGCGACGCTGCCGCCGGACTTCGAGCGCAACGCCCGCATCCACCAGTGCTTCGAGCTGCGGCATCGGGCGGCGGTTCCGGCGCCGTGAGCACGCGTCCGCTCGACGCCGTCGTCGGCATCGAGCCGCTCGCGCCGCGCGCGCTGCTCGGCGCCGACGCGCCGCTGCGCGTCGGGGCCGGCAGCGTGCACCTGTGGGCCCTGCAGTCGCAGCGTGGTGCGCCGGATGCAACGACGCTGCGCGCCGACTGCGCGGCGCTGCTCGACGACGCGGAGCGGGCCCGCGCCGCGCGCTTCCGGTTCGAGGACCACCAGCACGACTACATCGTGTTTCACGCACTGCTGCGCGCGCTGCTCGCGCGCTATCTCGGCGCGGCGCCAGGCGAGTTGCGCTTCACGCAGACCGCCGAGGGCAAGCCCCTGCTCGAGGGCCTGGCGTTCAACCTCAGCCATTCGGCCGACCGGGCGCTGCTTGCGGTGACCGCCGGCGAACCGGTGGGCGCCGACCTCGAGCTCGAACGCGAGGACCTCGATGCGCTCGCGATCGCGGATCGCTATTTCTTCGGCGCCGAGCTCGAGGCGGTGCGCGCTGCCGCGAGCGTCAGCGCGGCGGCCGGGCGGCACAGCTTCTTTCGCCACTGGGTCGCGAAGGAGGCGGTGCTGAAGGGCGTGGGCCTCGGGCTCGGCTTTCCGCTGGATCGCTTCGGCGTGCATTTCTCCGCCGGTCGCGGCAGCGCCCGCATCGTTTCGCTCGACGCGGGGCGCGTCGCGCCGGACTGGTGCCTGCGGATGCTCGAGGTCGGCGCGGGTTGTCCCGGGGCCGTGGCGTTGCGCCGTGCGGACTTCACGTTCCTGGTGGGCGACGCCGGCGGCCAGTTGCGCGCCGTCTGAGCGCGGGGCTCAGAGCAGGTCGCGCAGCCGGTACCACAGCATCGCGAGCACCAGCGCCGGGCGTCGCAGCGCGGCACCGCCGGGGAAGTCGCGATGCGGAATCCTCGCGAACACGTCGAAGCGGCCCGCGCTGCCCGCGATTCCCTCGGCAAGCAGCTGGCCCGCTACGCCGGTCAGCGCGATGCCGTGGCCCGAGAATCCCTGCAGGAACCAGACATTGGGCGCGAGCCGGCCGAAATGCGGCGCGCGGTTCATCGTGATGTCGACGTAGCCGCCCCAGGCGTAGTCGACCTTGACGTCGGCGAGCTGCGGGAACACCGCGAGCATGCGCGCGCGCGTCGCCTGCGCGGTGTTGAACGGATCGAGGCCCGAGTAGCTGACGCGCCCGCCGAACAGCAGGCGGTGGTCGGCGGAGCGGCGGAAGTAATCGAGCACCCAGTTGATGTCGGTGATGGAGGCGTTGTTGCGGATCAGGCTCGCGGCGCGCTCCGCGCCCAGCGGCTGCGTCGCGATGATGTAGGTGCCGACGGCCATGATCTTGCGCGCGAGCGCCGGGGCGGTATTGCCGATGTAGGCGTTGCCGCACAGTGCCAGATGGTCGCAGCGCACTTCGCCGCGCGCCGTGCTGACGCGCACACGGCTCGCGGCGCCGGCCGCCAATGGCTCGAACGCCAGCGCGCGCGTGTCCTCGTGGATCGTCACGCCCGCGGAGATCGCTGCGCGCGCCAGTCCCAGCGTGTAGTTCAGCGGATGCAGGTGGCCGCTGGCCGAGTCCAGCGTGCCCGACAGGTAGCGCTCGCTCGCGACCAGCGCGCGTAGTTCGTCGCGCTCGTTGTAGCGCACGCTGTCGTAAGCATAGCGGCTGCGCAGTGCATCGACCCAGGCGCGCAGCTCGGTTTCCTGGCGCGGCTTGATCGCGACGTGCATCTGGCCCGGCGTCCAGTCGCAGTCGATCGCGTGCCGCGCGACGCGATCGCGGATCAGGCGCAGGCCCTCCGCGGTGACCTCGAACACGCGCCGGGTGTCCTCGGCGCCGATCAGCTGCTCGAGCTTGTGTTCGCCGCTCGCGACGCCGCAGATCGCCTGCGCACCGCTGCGCCCCGAAGCGCCCCAGCCGATGCAGTGTTCCTCCAGCAGCACGACGCGCAGGCCGCGCTCCGCAAGGTGCAGCGCCGTCGACACGCCCGCGATGCCGCCGCCGACCACGCAGACGTCGCAGTCGACGCTGCCGTCGAGCCGCGCGTGCTGCGGCTGCGGCGCGGCGCTGGCGGCGTAGTAGGAATCGACGTGGGCGGTTCGGGCCATCGGTGCGACGCTGTCGGTGGGCAGCCTCAGAGAGCGCCCATGTACCACTCGATCTCGAGCGGCGTCACGTAGGAGTTGAAGTCGTCGAGTTCGGCCTGCTTGACCGTCGAGTACAGCTGCGTGAACGGCTTGCCGAGGTACTCGGCGGCCAACGCGCTGTTGGCAAAGCGTGGGATCGCCGTCGCCCAGTGCATTGGCAGCGGCTCGCGGCCCGCCGTCTCGCCCTGGCGATAGGCGTTGCCCGACAGCGCCGGCGGCGGTTCCGCGCCGCGCGACAGGCCGCGATGGATGCCAGCGAGCACCCAGGCGACGACCAGATACGGATTCGCATCGGCGCCCGCGAGGCGATGTTCGATGCGCCGGTTGTCGGCATCGCTGGCCGGAATGCGGATCGCCGAGCCGCGATTGTTGACGGACCACGATGCCGTCATCGGCACATAGGCTTCGGGCCGCAGCCGCCGGTAGGAGTTGGGGCCCGGCGCGCAGATCAGCATGCCGTCGCCGAGCGTGTCGAGCAGGCCGGCGACCGCATGCCGCAGTTCCGTCGAGCCGCTCGCCGCTTCGCTCGCAAAGATGTTGCGCTCGCCGGCGTCCTGCAGGCTGACATGCACGTGCAGGCCGGAGCCGGCCATGTCGCGATAGGGCTTGGGCAGGAACGTCGCCTCGCAGCCATGAGCGCGCGCCACGCCGCGCACCGCGCGCTTGAAGCGCAGCGCCTCG
>CAZPJE010000112.1:0-53728 GCA_964586725.1 uncultured Steroidobacteraceae bacterium
TTCGATGCCACGCAACGCGAACAGGCCAGTGCCGCGCTCGGCCGAGCCGATCAGGTCGTAATCGGTGAGCGCCGAACCATCGTCACCGTCGGGATTCGATTCGACGTAACCAATCGGGTGACGCGCGCCCGGGCGGAACGTGCGCTCGGGACGCGCCGGCGGCACCGCACCCCGCACTCGCACCAGCAGGGATTCCTGCAACGCTGCGACGATGAAGCGGGTCGTGCCCGGTTCGATCGACAGCCGGCGGAAAATTTCCTGGTCTGCGATGTGCTCGGAGCCGAGCGAGCGCACGCGCTGCACGACGAGGTTGAAGCGGTCGGTGTCCTGCAGGCCGATGCCGTCGTAATCGACCGCGGCGCGCAGATGCTCGCGGGTCCCGGGCGCGAGTGCGGCGAGCGTCAGCGCCGACTGCTCCGCGCCAAGCGTCAGCGTCGGCGGCCGCGCGCCGTTAGCGACTCGCACGACGATGGCCGTGCGACCGCCGTTGGCGAAGAACTGCTCGACCGCATACGACAGGGTCGAGGGCTGCCACAGGCCGCCGAAGATGCGCTGGAAACTGGCGAAATCGTGCAGGACGATGGGGTCGTTGACCGGGCCTTTGAGGGCGCGACCGACGAAGGCGGTGATCCCGGTGGGCGCCGGGGTGATTGCGACCCCGGGACCACTATGCTCGGCGATGTCGATGCCTGCGAGAACGCGCGCGACCACGGCCTACCCTGTGTGATGCGCGCGCAGCGTATCACACCGCGCTCGCGCCGCTGCGCGTGCCGCGCCCGGTCAGCGCGCCGCGGCAGCCGGCCGCACGATTGGATCGAGCGTCGCCGTGACGATCGGGTGGTAGCCAGCGCGCGCCCGCGCATAGACCTCGCGCGCGAAGCGCGCGCCATCCGGCGTGCGCATCAGGTCTTCGTACAGCGGCCGGATCAGCTTGCGGCGGCCGATCGTCGTCAGGTATTCCACGAGACGCGGCCGCGCCGGTTCATAACCGGCCCGGATCGCGACGCGCAGCCAGCTGTGCGCGATCTCGGCGTTGCCAGCAGCGGTCAGGTTGAAGCGCGCATCGAGCGCGGCGAGCTGCCCGAGGTCGGGCTTGGCCGGCATGTTGTCGAGGAAGTGCAGCCACTCAAACGGGGTCCACTGCTGCGTGGGCAGGTCCGCAGCCGCGAGGCGCCCGGCCACGAAGGCCGCGCGCGCTGCATCGATCTGCGCAAACGCCTCGGCCTGCGGCAGCACCGCGAACTGCGGCAGGCCTGGCGCGTGGACCCAGGCATCGAGCTCGGCGCGGCTGACGACGCCCGGGCGCGCCGCGAGCAGCTCGCGGTCGAGGTAGTCGAGGAACTGCTCGGTGGTCACCGCGCGGAACGCGAACGCATCGAAGTAGCTGCGCAGGAAACGCTCGAGCACGTCGCGCCCGACCCGGGCTTCGAGCCAGCCGAGGAACAAGCGCCCTTTCTCGTAGGGCACTTCGCTGAAGCCATCGTCCGGATCACGACCGCGCAGGTCGATCGCGAGGATCTGATCGCGCGGCGGCAGAGCCGCCAGGTCACGCCGCAAAGACTGCAGTCCCAGCACGTCCTCCATGGCACGCCGCCGCTCGCCGTACAGCGCCTCGACGATGCGCCGCTCGAGGAAGACCGTGAAGCCCTCGTTGAGCCAGAAGTCGCGCCAGGTCGCGTTCGTGACGAGGTTGCCGGACCAGCTGTGCGCGAGCTCATGCGCGATCAGCGCGACGAGGCTGCGGTCGCCGGCGATGATGGTGGGCGTCAGGAAGGTCAGGCGCGGATTCTCCATGCCGCCGTGCGGAAACGCCGGCGGCAGCACCAGCATGTCGTAGCGCTCCCAGCGATAGGGCCCGAACAGCCGCTCGCAGGCTTCGAGCATGGCCTCGGTATCGGCGAACTCGCGCGCCGCGGCGGCCACCAGCGGCGGTTCCGCGTAGATCGCCGTGCGCGGCCCGAGCTCGCGGTGCTCGAGCCGGCCGACCGCGAGCGCGATCAGGTACGACGGGATCGGCTGCGGCATCCGGAACGTGAACCAGCCATCGGCCGGCATGGCGGGCGTGTTGTCCGCACTCATGACCGCGCGCAGGCCGGGCGGCGCGTGGATGCGCGCGGTGTAGGTCACGCGCAATGCCGGCGTGTCCTGCAGCGGAATCCATGACCGCGCGTGGATCGCCTGCGACTGCGTGAACAGGAAAGGATCGGTCTTGCCCGCGGTCTGCGCCGGCTCGAGCCACTGCAGCCCCGACGCGCCGGGGCGGGTCTGGTAGGAGATGCGCACGCGGACCCGGCTACCGACCGGGCCGGCCGGCACCGTCACCGTCAGTGGCTCGCCCAGCGTGCGCAGCGTCGCGCCGAGCGTGAACGCGGCCGGCGTCAGCGCGCCGGAAGGTTCGACGAGCCAGGCTTCGCGGACGACGAGGTCGCGCGTGTCGAGCACGAGGCGGGTCGCCGCGGCGTCCTGGCGTTCGACGTCGAGGTCGACCGTGCCCGACAGGCGACGCGCGGAGAAATCGACGTCGAGCGCGAGCTCGACGTGCCGCACCTGCATCTCGGTGGTATTCGCGAACGAGTGTTCGACGGCGACGGCCGGTAGCGCCGCCATTGCCGCGATACCCAGCAGCCCGAGCAGCGCGGCGCGCGAGCGCAGGCCCCCGCGCACGGACTCAGCGCGCCGCCGTCGGCGCCGCAGCCGGCGCGCGTTCCTCGTCGGAGAACATCTGCCGCATCGTCGCGTCGTCCGCCGGCAGGTTCGACTTGCCGTCCCAGGTCGCGTCGTCGGGGACGCGGTTCTGCACGCGCGGCGCCGCGGCGACGATGGCCTCGATGCTCGCGTCGGCGCGCGACACCGACACCGGGATGCCGCGCGGATCGTGCGTGAACTTCGAGATCAGTTCCCAGTTGACCGTCTCGTTGCGCACCTTCAGTTCCCTCTGGATGCGCTTCGCGAGCGAGCGCGACAGCAGGCTCTTCTGAGCCTTCTGCCAGTTGCGCGGATCGTCTTCGAGTACATCGAAGGCCTGCATGTAGAGCTGGCCTGCGTGCCAGCCGAACACGAACGGCTGGTTGACGACAGTGACCTTCTCGCCGGTCTGCACGTATTCGTAGATCATCTCGACGTCTTCCGGATACATCCGGATGCAGCCATGGCTCGAGCGCAGGCCGACGCCGTACGGCTTGTTGGTGCCGTGGATCAGGTACTGCGGCCAGCCGAGGTACATCGCGCGCGTGCCGAGCGGATTGTCGGGGCCCGGCGGCACGACGGCCGGCAGGATCTCGCCGTTCTTCTTGTGCTCGGCGCGAACGCCGGGGCCGGGCCGCCAGGTCGGATCCTTGGCCTTGCGCACGACCCGCGTAGTGCCTTCCGGCGTCGCCCAGCCGACCTTGCCGATGCCGATCGGGTGCGTGTAGACCACCTGCTTCGCGCCCGGCTGGCGCTTCGGGAAGTAGTAGAGCCGCATCGCCGCCACGTTGATGACCACGCCCTCGCGCGGCGCATTCGGCAGCAGCTGCTGCGTCGGCACGATGATCTCGCGGCCCTCGCCCGGCAGCCACGGATCGATCTTCGGGTTGGCGCGGACGATTTCCTCGTAGCCGACATTGAAGCGGCGCGCGATGTCCGACAGCGTGTCTTCCTTGCTGGCCTTCGTGACCTGCACGATGCCGATCAGGTCGTCCTGCTCGTGATCGATCTCGAAGCGGTGCATCGCCTGTGGCGGCGGATCCTGCGGCACGACCGGCGCGGGCGGCGCCGGTGGCGGCTTCGGCGCCCACGGCCCGTTCACGAGTGAACAGCCTGCCAGGGTCAGCAGGAGCGGCAGGATCGCGACGGGCGCGATCGGAGTGCGGCGCGGCATCATGCGGGGATTATGGCACCGGGAATGCGCGCTCGCAGCCATCGCCCGCTGCACTGTTGCCACCTGGCGACAGTGCGACGCCGTAGCGCCGACAGGCCCTAGAGCAGGATGGGCTGATTCGGCTGCTCGTTGCGATCGCCGTCGTGGGCCGGGAAGTGCAGTGCGAGCAGGCGCGCGACGCCGGCGACGCCCGCCAGCGCGCCGGCCTCGAACGCGCCGGCGCGAAACCGGTCTTCCATGTCGCGACAGACGGCATCCCACTCGGCCTGCGTGACGCGCGCCGCGATGCCGCGATCGGCGATGACCTCGACGTCGCGATCCGCCATGCACACGTAGATCAGCACGCCATTGTTGGCGGCGGTGTCCCATACCCCGAGCTGGCCGAACACTTCGAGGGCACGCTGGCGCGGCGCGAGGCCCGCCCAGAGATCAGGCAAGTCGTAGGCGGTTTCGATCGCGACCCGCAGTTCGCCGGCGTGGCGCCGCTCGACGTCGCTGATCGCCTGTTCGATGTTCGAAAGCACCTGCGCGCTGAAGCGTCGCCGCGTCATCCAGCGCGTCGCGAACAGGTGTCTTGGCCAGCGTCCGATACTCATCGCACGCACCTCACCAGCGACCCGATGCGCCGCCGCCACCGAAGCTGCCGCCGCCGCCACGGAACCCGCCACCGCCCAGGCCGCCGCCGAAACCACCACTGCCGAAACCGCCGCCGCCCCAGCCACCGCGATGCGCGCGGCTGGACCACTTGCCGCCGCCGCCGAAGCCGATCAGCAGCGACAGCACGAGCGCGGCAACGCCGGCGATGCCCGCCACCCAAACCAGGCTGGTGACGGCCCAGGCGATGAAGCCGGCGATCCCGCCGGTGGCCAGCGAACCGAGCGCGCGCCCGAAGATGCCGCGCAGCACGGTGCCGCCGAAGATCACGGCGAAGAACAGCAGCGGCAGCAGCTGTTCGAACTGCGCGCCGCGACCCTCCCAGCCCGGATCAGGCTCGGGCAGCGGCTCGCCGTCGATCACGCGGATCATCTGGTCGACGCCGGCAGCAACACCGCCGGCGAAATCGCCACGGCGGAACTGCGGCGTGATGACGTCGTTGATGATGCGGCTCGAGACGAGGTCGGTCAGCGCACCCTCGAGGCCGCGACCGACTTCGATGCGCAGCTGGCGGTCGTCCTTGGCGACCAGCAGCAGCGCGCCGTCATCGGGCGCGCTGCGGCCGAGCTTCCAGGCGTCGACGACGCGGATCGAGTATTGCGCGATGTCCTCCGGCTGCGTCGTCGCCACCAGCAGCACGGCGATCTGCGCGCCCTTGCGCGCTTCGAACTCGGCGAGCTTCTGCTCCAGCGCGGCCTGGTCCGCCGCCGTCAGCGTGCCGGTCAGGTCGGTGACGCGCGACTCGAGCGCAGGCACGGGCTGCAGCGCCTGGCTCCACGCGGCGCCGATGCCGCCCGCCGCGAGCAGCAGCGCCACGGCGACCATGCGCCCGGGCCGGAGCGCGGCAGCGCGTGCGGTCATCGCTCGCGCCCGAGTCTCACGGCGTGGCCGGCGCGCCGAAATCGACGGCCGGCGGCGCCGCGATCGCCGCTTCGTTCTCGACCGTGAAGTTCGGCTTGACCTCGTGTTTGAACAGCATCGCCGTCAGGTTGGTCGGGAACTGGCGCACCGTGCCGTTGTAGGCCTGCACCGATTCGATGTAGCGGTTGCGCGCCACGGCGATCCGGTTTTCCGTGCCTTCGAGCTGCGCCTGCAGGTCGCGGAAGTTCTGGTCGGACTTGAGATCCGGGTAGTTCTCCGTGATCGCGAGCAGGCTCTTCAGCGCCGCCGTCAGTTCGCCCTGGGCCGCCTGGAATTTCTGCAGCGCGGCGGGGTCGTTCAGCAGCTCGGGCGTCACCTGGATGGACGTCGCGCGGGCGCGCGCCTCGGTGACGCCGACCAGCACGCGCTCTTCCTGCGCCGCGTAGCCCTTGACGGTGTTGACCAGGTTCGGGATCAGGTCGGCACGGCGCTGGTACTGGTTGACGACCTCGGACCAGCTGGCCTTCACGGCCTCATCCTGGGTCTGCAGCGTGTTGTATCCACAGCCGGTCAGGCCGAGCGAAGCGACCAGAACGGCGGCAAGCAGGCGAATGCGCATCGGAATTCCTCCATCGGGGTGGCGGCCCTCTGCGGGGACGGCCACGGTAAAGGGCATCATGGGGGCGATGGGGGCGAAAAAAAACCCCGGACCTTGCGGACCGGGGTTGGAAGAGCGGACTTTCGATGAAGGGAAGGAAGTCCGCTAGGGGATGGGGGGAAATCGGGGGTTCAGTGCAGCCTGGCCCAGTGCAGGATGCGGATCTCGTCGTAGTCGACCTCGAAGTTCTCGGCCAGCAGGCGCCGCAGCTCGCGCTGCGCACCGGTGCGGCCCTCGATCGGCAGGTTCAGCTCGACCACGCCGCTCCACTCGCTGCTCTGACGCGCTTCTTCCGCCGCGGTCACGAAGTGGGTGAAGTACTTGGTCGTCATGGGGCAAAGGCTAGTGGCAAGCGCCCTCCCCGACTGTGTTCGCCGCCACAATTCGCGCGGCTGGCGACGGCATAATTAAGACAAATGACGCGCTACAGAGCCCCGACGCGACCCGGTTCGCAGTTCATCACCCCGGCCGGGGCCGCACGGCTGCGCGCCGAGCTCGACGAGCTGTGGCGGGTCGAGCGACCGCGGGTCACGCAGGCCGTCTCGGAAGCAGCCGCCCAGGGCGATCGCTCGGAGAATGCCGAGTACACCTACGGCAAGCGGCGCCTGCGCGAGATCGACCGGCGGGTGCGCTTCCTGCGCCAGCGCCTCGACGGCATGGTCGTCGTCGACCAGCCGCCCGCCGACCGGGGCCGGGTGTTCTTCGGCGCCTGGGTCACGCTCGAGGATGAATCCGGCGCCGAGCAGCGCCGCCGCATCGTCGGGCCAGACGAGTTCGACCTGCACGCCGACTACATCAGCATGGATGCGCCGCTCGCCCGGGCCTTGCTGCGCCGCGCACTCGATGACGAAATCGAGGTCGCGCTGCCGGGCGGCGCGCGTCGCTACGTGATCACGGCGATCGAATACGAAAACGGCCGCTGAACGCGGCCGTCTCCGGTGGCATCGCTGTGCGCGACGTCAGAAGACGCGCACGTTCTTGAACTGCCACGGGTCGCTCTTGTCGATGTCCTCGGGGAACAAGCGCTCGCGATCGGTCAGCGGCGTCCAGTCGGTGTACGCGCCGACCACGGGACCCAAGTACGGCATGCAGATCTCGAGGCAGCGCTTCCAGTCCATTTCATCGGGCTCGGTCAGGCCGCGGTTCGGGTTCTCCATGGCCCAGATCACGCCCGACAGCGCCGCGATCGTCACCTGCAGGCTGGTCGCGCTGTTGAACGGCGCGAGCTGGCGGGCTTCCTCGATGCCGAGCTGCGAGCCATACCAGTAGGCGTTCTTGCGATGACCCGCGAGCAGCACGCCGAGCTCGTCGATGCCGCCCGGCGAGATCTCATCGAGCATGATGCGCTTGGCATCCTGCAGCACGTAGTTGCGGCCGCAGAACTCGTGCAGCGACAGCACCGCATCGTCGCAGGGATGGTAGGCGTAGTGCACCGTCGGCCGGTACACGACCTGCGACTGCTCGGTGACGCTCAGGTAGTCGGCGATCGAGATCGATTCGCCGTGCGTGATCGCCCAGCCGTAGATGTGGCCGGCCTTCGGGGTCCACGTGCGCACGCGCGTCGCGCAGCCCGGCTGCGTCAGGTAGATCGCGGCCTGCGAGCCGGTCTCGTGGCGCCGCCCGTCGCGCGGGAAATTGCGCTCGTGCGTGCCCCAGCCCATCTCGGAGGGCTGTGAACCCTCGCTGACGAAGCCATCGACGGACCAGGTGTTGACGAACTCGTTGGCCTTCTTGCGCACCGTCGAGACCTGGGTGTCGCGCTCGGCAACGTGGATCACCTTGATGCCGAGTGCGCGCGCGAGCTGGCCCCACTCCTCGCGGCTGGCCGGTTCGCGCTCGAGCGCATGCCCGGTATCCGCGGCGATGTTCAGCATTGCCCGCTTGACGAAGTGCGAGACCAGGCCGGGGTTCGCGCCATGCGTCAACACGGCGGTCGGCGCCTTCGCATTGCCGCTGCGCAGCGCCAGTGCTTCCTCGCGCAGCGCGTAGTTGGTGCGGCGGGCAGCGGGCATGCCCGGGTCGGTATAGCCGCCCGGCCAGGGCTCGATGCAGGTATCGAGGTACATCGCGCCCTTTTCCCAGCAGTACTTGATCAGCGCGATCGAGGAGACGTCAACGGACAGGTTCAGCAGGAAGTCGCCGCGGCCCAGCATCGGATCGAGCAGGCGGCGGAAGTTGTCGCGGGTCAGTGCTTCGCACACGAACTTGACGCCGAAATGATCGGCGCAGGCGCGCCCTTGGTCGTCGGCCGCGATGATGCTGATGCGTTCCCGGGGAATGCCGATGTGGCGCAGGATCAGCGGCAGGATGCCTTGGCCGATGCTGCCGAAGCCCACCATCAGAATGCGTCCCGGGAAGTCCACGTGAGCCTTGTGATCGGTCATGATCGTTCTCGTACCCTCTGAATCGTGCCTGCCGGCGGATTGCGGCGGCCGAAAGATTAGCAACCACGCGCCGCGGTCGCCACCGTGCGCGGGCGGCGACACAGTCCGGCGGCGGCGGTGTCAGGCGGCGTCGCGCCAGTGCGGCGGGAAAGTGCGCTCGTAGCCCGGCAGGGTCTCGATCCGCGCGAGCCAGCGCGCCAGCGCCGGGTAGTTGGCTTCCAGCGGCAGGAAGCGCCGCGCGAGATCCGCGGCACCCGGCCGGCCGAGCGCGCGCCGCAGCAGCTGGATGGCCGGGAAAATCACCATGTCGATCGCCGAATAGCTGTCGCCGACGATCCAGTCGCCCTTCGACAGGCGCATCTCGATCGTGCGGGCCTCGCGCGCGACGACGTGCATGGCCTCGGTGATCGCGTCGGAGCGCGGATCGGCGGATCCGGTCAGCAGGCCGCGGCAGATCTTCATCAGCTGCTCTTCGGTATAGGCCTGGAATTCCTCGATGACCCGCATGATCACGCCGCCCTCTTCGGGCGAGCGGCCGAACAGCGGCGGCTCGGGATACTTCTGGTCGAGGTAGTACAGCACCGCGATCGACTCGAACACGACGTAGTCGCCGTCCTTCAGCACCGGCAGGCGCCCGCGCGGGTTCATCGCCAGCATCTGCGGCGACTGGTGTTCCTGCTTCGAGAACTGCAGCTGGTGGCTGCGATACGGCAGCCGCTTGTGCTCGAGCGCCAGCAGCACCCGCCACGAATACGGGCTGCCGCTGCCCCAATAGACGTCGATCGTCATTCGGCGATTGTATCGGTAACGCATCACGCGGAGAATTCGCGCCCATGACGCACTGGACCACCCTGATCGACACCGCCGCGCTGGCCGCGCACCTGGGTCGGCCCGACTGGGTCGTGCTCGACTGCCGCTTCGACCTCGCGCGCCCCGCCTGGGGCGCGTCGCAGTACGCCGCGGGGCACCTGCCAGGCGCCCGCTACGCACACCTCGACCGCGACTTGTCCGGGCCGGTCGGCCCGGCGACCGGGCGGCATCCGCTGCCTGCACCGGCGGATTTCGCCGCCCGCGTGCGCAGCTGGGGCATCAGCTCCGACACGCAGGTGGTCGTCCACGACCAGGGCAACGGTATGTACGCCGCGCGCGCGTGGTGGCTGCTGCGCTGGCTCGGGCATGCGCGCGTCGCGCTGCTGGATGGCGGTTTCGCGGCCTGGACCGCCGCCGACCTGCCCGTCAGCACTGCTGCCGTCACGGCAGCGGCGACGCAGTTCGAGGCGCAGCCGGACATGACGCGGATCGTCGATGCCGCCGCGATGCAGGGCGCGCTCGCCGCAGGCGCAGCGCAAGTCAGCGATGCGCGCGGCGCCGACCGCTTCGCCGGCCAGAACGAAACCATCGACCCGGTCGCCGGCCACGTGCCGGGTGCCGTGAACCACCCGTTCATGCGCAACCTCGACGCCAGCGGCCGCTTCCTGCCCGCCGACGAACTGCGCCAGCGCTGGCTCGCCACCCTCGCGGGCCGCGAGCCGCGCCAGCACATCGCGATGTGCGGCTCGGGCGTCAGCGCCTGTCACAATCTACTCGCACTCGAGCATGCCGGTCTCGCGGGCTCGCGCCTGTACGCCGGTTCGTGGAGCGAGTGGATTCGCGATTCATCCCGCCCGGTCGCCACCGGGCCCGCCTGAGGTCTTACGCATGTCTGCCGAACCGAGCACCGTCGCCCCCCAAGGCGCGAAGCGCGCCGTAGCGCCTTGGAAGATCGACGACTCGCGCGATCTGTATCACGTCGAGGCCTGGGGCCAGGGCTACTTCTCGATCAACGATGCGGGGCATGTCGTCGTGCGCCCGAACCAGCGCACGGGCGAGGAAATCGACCTGTTCGACGTCGTGCAGGGCCTCAAGGCGCGCGACCTGACGACGCCGGTCGTGGTGCGGTTCTCCGGCATCCTGGCGCACCGCCTGCGCCACCTGCACGAGGCGTTCGCGCAGGCCATCGCCGAGAACGACTATCGCAACGGCTACACCGCCGTGTTCCCGATCAAGGTCAACCAGCAGCGCCTCGTCGTCGAGGAAGTCTACCGCTATGGCCGCGAGTTCGGCTTCGGGCTCGAAGTCGGCAGCAAGCCGGAGCTGCTGGCCGTGATGGCGATGACGGAAAACTCATCGGACCGGCTGATCGTCTGCAACGGCTTCAAGGACGACAGCTACATCGAGGCCGTGATCCTCGCAACCAAGCTCGGCCGCACCATCATCCCGGTAGTCGAGAATTTCTCGGAGCTGGGCCTGATCATCAAGCACGCGAAGCGCCACGACGTGCGGCCGCGCATCGGCATCCGCGTCAAGCTCGCGAGCGAGGGCTCGGGCCGGTGGCGCGATTCCGCCGGCGAGAAATCCAAGTTCGGCCTGTTCATCACCGAGATCCTCGAAGCGGTCGAGGTGCTGAAGCAGCACGACATGCTCGACTGCCTGAAGCTCGTGCACTGCCACCCGGGCAGCCAGCTGCAGGACATCCGGCGCGTCAAGGACGCGATCAACGAGCTCGCGCATGTCTATGCGGAGGTCAAGCTGCTGGGCGCGGGGCTCGAGTACATCGACGTCGGTGGCGGACTCGGCGTCGATTACGACGGCTCGGGCACGAACTACCAGTCGTCGATGAACTACACGCTGGCCGAATACGCCAACGACGTCGTCTATCGCGTCGCGAGCGTCTGCAATGCGCGCGGCATCGCGCACCCGCGCATCGTCAGTGAGTCCGGCCGCGCCACGGCCGCGCACCACAGCGTGCTGATCTTCAACACGCTGGGCACGTCGGCACTCGACAAGTTCCGCGTCACCGGGCGTGAGGACGAGGACTACCGCGGCTCGGCGCCGATCCCGCAGCCGGTGCGCGACCTGTTCGACGCCTACCGCGCCGTCACCGAGCGGCGGCTGGTCGAGTGCTACCACGACGCGATGACGGCGCGCGAACAGACACTGCAGATGTTCAACCTCGGGCTGATGTCGCTCGAGTTCCGCGGCCTCGCGGAACGGCTGTTCTGGGCCACCTGCGCCAGGATACGCGACTACTGTCGCAAGCTCGACGAGGTTCCCGAGGAACTCGATGGCCTCGAAGCCATCCTGTCGGACATCTATTTCTGCAACGTCTCGGTGTTCCAGTCGCTGCCCGACAGCTGGGCCATCGACCAGCTGTTCCCGATCATGCCGATCCACCGGCTCGACGAAGCGCCGACCCGGCGCGGCGTGCTCGCCGACATCACCTGCGACTCGGACGGCAAGATCGACCACTTCGTCAGCCATCGCGAAGTCAAGCGCACGCTCGAACTGCACGACATCTCGGCCGGCGACGAGTACTACCTCGCCGCCTTCCTGGTCGGTGCCTACCAGGAGACTCTCGGCGACCTGCACAACCTGTTCGGCGACACGCATGTCGTGCACATCCGACTCGAGGACGACGGCCACTGGTCCATCGGCGAGATCGTCAAGGGCGACACCGCCAACAAGGTGCTCGAGTACATGGAGTACGACGTCGAAGAGCTCTACCCGGCGCTGGCGCGCGATTGCGAGCGCGCGATCCGCGATGGCCGGATGACGGTTGCCGAGAGTCAGGCGATCAAGCGGTTCTACGAAGGCGAACTCAACGGCTACGCGTATCTCGAGTAGCGCGGTGGCGGGCAGGCCTCAGGCGGTCGCGCGTCAGGCGCGCGCGAGCAGCCACTGCAGCGCGCCGCTGCCGGGATTGCGCACCAGAAGCTGTGCGCGCAAGCCGAGGCTCGGCACGTCGATGATGCTCCGCTCGCCCGCAAGCTCGACGCCGAGCGCCGCGCACTCATGCGCCGCAGCGTCGAGGTCATCGACCTCGAAGGCTTGCGCGAGGTAGCCGATGTTAGTCGCCCGCGCGCGCGACCGCAGGTCTTCACACTGCTCGAGATAGTTGCGCGGCCCGGACAGCGCGATCTTGCCGAACATGTGCGCACCCTGCATGAACTGGATGTGCGTGACGCCATCCGCCGGCAGACGCAGGAAGGCATTCACGCGCGGCGCGCGCAGCTCGTCGTCGATCAGCACGCCCATTCGCAGCACGCGCTCGTAGAAGACCCGCGCCGCATCGGGCGAGCGGACCACGTGCGAGGTCGTGACGACCGGCGTGAACCCCTGCTTCGTATAGCCGTGCTGCTCCACGTATTCGCGCATCTGGCCGATACGCGTCGCCGGATCGCGGCTCGTGAGCTCGACCAGGTTGATCGCGACATGGTCCGGACCATCGAAGATGACTTCGATCGGGTTGCCGACGCGCTCATCGAGGCTGTGCTGCGTCGGGGCCGACCACACCGCATGACCCTGCGCCGCGAAGTCCTGCACCGCGGCGCGCAGGTCGCGCGCGTAGAAGTTCAGGTTCGCAAGGCCGATCACGCGCGAATGCGCGTCGCGCTGGATCGGTTCGCGCGCGAGGCCCGGTGGCAGGGAGGCGGCATCGAAGTCGAGCAGCAGGATGCGCCCGACCGCGCCGGCACCCACGCCGAGCATGCAGGCGCGAGCGCGAGCGCCCGGCGGCAGCGACCACAGGCGCTCGAACGCCGCGCCGCGCCAGTCGAACACGCGCCCCGCCTCGAGGCCGATGCGGTCGCAGTAGAAATCGAGCGAACTCTCGAGACGCTCGCAGCTGATGACCGCGAACGCGAGCGGGCTGCCCTGGGGCGCGACGATGTGCCCGGCTGCCGCGCTCACGGCGACAGCTCGCCCGTGCCCAGCGCGACCACCTGGCCACCGACCCGCACCGTGCGCGTCGCATCGATCGACAGCAGCAGTTCCGACGGCCGGTGCACGCGCTCGCCCTGGTACACGCGACGCACCAGCGGCACCGTGGTCCCGGTCGCGAGGTACCAGCCACCGAGGTTGGCGCAGGCCGAGCCCGTCGCCGGGTCTTCGCGGAACGCGCCGCCCGCCTCGAACAGGAAGCGCGCGAGCACGTCGCCATCACCGGCCTCGGCGAACACGTAGGCGAGCTGGCGACCCTGGGCGCTGCGCAGTCGTGCAAGCCGGGTCGCATCGGGCGCGACGCGGTTGACCGCGGCCGCATCGACGAGGGGCACGACCAGCTGGTCCGAACCTGCGTTGACCCACAGCGGCCGACGGCCGCCCGGCTCCACGACGATGTCCGCTGCGCGCAGGCCCAATGCGACAGCGAGCTCCGCGACCGTGACCTCCATGTCGCGATGCGCCGCCGCATTCGCCGTCAGCGTCCACAGATCGCCGCGCGCCTGCACCGGAATCAGGCCCGCCTGCATCTCGAGCGTGATCGCATCGGTCGGCTTCGACTGCAGCGCGCGCACGACATGCGCCGTGCCCAGCGTCGGATGGCCGGCGAACGGCATCTCGAAATCCGGCGTGAAGATGCGCACCCGCGCCGTCGCCCGCGACGACGGCAGGATGAAGGTGGTCTCGGACAGGTTGAACTGCCGCGCCAGCGCCTGCATCGATTCGGTGTCGAGACTGCTGCCGTCCTCGAACACGCACAGCGGATTGCCGGTCAGCCGGCCGCCGCGGGTGAAGACGTTGACGAGGTGGTACTTGAGTTTCATGAATCGAGGGAGTGCTCGGGGTTCAGGGATCGCTGGTTTCGGAGAACTTCGGCCAGCGGTTGTAGCCGATGGAAGGGTCGTTGGATCTGAGCCGCAGGATGTAGCCCTTCTCGACCGCGGTGACCTCGGACTTCGACGCGGTAGCAGATTGCCAGAGGATCTCGCGCCGGATCGTGAAATCGCGGAGCTCATCAGGCGTGAAATCTGCTGCGATGAGCTTTGACGACGCGCTACCAAAGTAATTGGCGCTGTCGGTCAGATCCTGGCCGACGTAGATCTTGCCGTTGGGGTAGGTGACTTTGTAGACGCAAGGCATTCTGCACCGGTGCAATCAGATGCTGGCACGACCGAAGACCACGTGGTCATCTGCCCTTTCACCAACGCGCGGTGAAGACCAAAACGCTGCCGACCACGCAGCCGCGACGGCCTTCGGCTCTGCCGGGGGCGTTGCGCGACAGGATGTCGCGCACGAGCCCGGCTCGCCCGCCGCGCCCGTTGATCGACTGCGCGGACCGCGAGCCGCGGAACGCGACGCTGACGGCAGCGCGGCGCCGGATTCACGGCGTCCCCCGGCGGGGCCGAAGGCCGTCGCGGCAGGGTGAACGACCGTTCCGCTCTTCATGCCGAGAAACTCAAATCACATCCCACGGATACCCGCCCCGCTCCAGCGCGAAGCCGGCGATCGCGTCGATCTCCTTGTCCTCGTGCTTCGTCAGCCGGCGGATGCTGCCGGCCATGCGGCGCTTGGCCTGCTGCACGAACACGTTCGCGATCTGCATGGCCTGGGCGGCGGCGGGGTCCTTCTCGGCGGCCAGCGTCGCGGCGCGCGACAGCGTGCACAGGCCGACGAACAGATCGATGGCGATGTCGCCGACGCGCTTGAGCTCATACTGCCGGTCGACGACGCCCTTGCCGAACTTGCGCAGCACGTAGTCGGAGGCCTGCGCGAGTTCGGAAGCGTACTTCTCGAGCGTCGCGCGCGCGTCGGCGAGTTCCGGCGGCAGACGACTGGCGATGCGATCTCGGCCCACGCCGGTCGCCTGCGACAGGCGCTGGCCCGCATAGCCGGACAGCACGCCGAAACCCTTGATCGGATTGTTGAAGATGTCGTCGACGGCGACCTTGAGTTCGGACAGCGCCCGCCCCGCATCCTTGAGGCCCGACAGAGCGACGAACAGCCGCAGGATCTCGTTCGTGCCTTCGAAAATCGACAGGATGCGGCTGTCGCGCACGATCTGCTCATACGGGTATTCGCGCATGAAGCCATTGCCCGCCGCGATCTGCAGCGCCTCGTGGCCGCAGCGCTGCACCGCGTCGCTCGCGAAGATCTTGCTGATCGCCGCTTCCGTCGAGTAATCCTCGCAGCCGGAATCGATGTAATGCGCGAGCATCCAGACGGTGCTCTCGGCGGCGAAGCAGTCGATCATCATCTGCGCGAGCTTCTCGCGCACGAGGCCGTAGTTCGCGATCGGCTGGCCGAACTGGCGCCGCTCCGACGCCTGGCGCGTCGCCAGGCGGATCAGACGCTTCATCGTGCCGACCGCGCCACCACCCAGGCCAGTGCGCCCGTTGTTCAGGATCGCCATCGCGACCTTGAAGCCCTTGCCCGCATCGCCCAGCACGTTCCCGGCCGGGATGCGCACGTCGCTGAAGCTGACGACCGTGGTCGATGACGCGCGGATGCCCATCTTGTCTTCATGCGCGCCGTGGCTGACGCCAGGCCAGCCTGCCTCGACGATGAAGGCCGTGATCTTGCCGTCCGTGCCCTCGGTGCGCGCGAACACGGTGTAGACCTGGGCGATGCCGCCGTTCGTTATCCAGATCTTCTCGCCGTTCAGCGTCCAGCTGCCATCCGCGTTCTGCTTCGCGCTGGTGCGGATCGACGCCGCATCGGAACCCGCGCCCGACTCGGTCAGGCAGAAAGCGGCGATGTACTCGCCGGTCGCGAGCTTCGGCAGGTAGCGCGCCTGCTGCTCGGGCGTGCCGAACAGCAGGATGCCCTTCATGCCGATCGAACTGTGCGCGCCGATGGTCAGCGATACCGAGGCATCGTGGCTGCTGGTCTGCATCAGCACGCGCGCATAGCCGCCGTTCGACAGCTCGAGGCCGCCGTGCTCCTCGGGGATGATGACGCCGAACAGGCCCATGTCGCGCAGGCCCTGGATGAACTCCTCGGGCTGGTGCGCGTCGCGATCCCACTGCTTGAAGTCGGCGTCGCGGCCGTCGAGAAAGCCGTCGATGGCCTCGACGACGGTGCCCAGCACCTCGCGATCGCGGGCGCGGATCTTCGGGAACGGGAACAGGTTCTCCTCGAGGATCTCGCCGACGAACAGGCTCTTGGCGGCGCTCTGGTCGCGGCGCAGCAGGTCGGGCGCGGCGGGCCGGACCGGGGTTTCGATGTCGTTCATGTGCAGGCTCCAGGCATTCGTTGCTTGCGGCCAAGGTACGTCGCCCCACGGGTTGGCTCAACCCCCGTCCCGTGGCACAGTGACGCCATGAACGCCGCGCTCGAATCGATCCCGACGCCACCGCCGCTCGAAGTGCGCGAGAGCCGCGATTTTCGCAGCTATCACGCCTTCCTGCGCGCGGCCCGAAACTACGCCGAAGGCACGCTGGTCGTGCAGATCCACGACGAGCACGAGGCCCGCCAGCTGCCGCCGGCCGGCGACTGGCGCGCACTCGAGGCGCAACTCGATGCGCAGACCTCGTTCCAGCTGTACTGGTGGTACTACCGCAACTTGCAGCGCTTCAAGTATCACCGTCCGGACGTCGGCATCTTCTCGCTCGTGGGCGCGCAGCGCGAGCGGCTCGAGCGCGCGCTCGACGACGCCGCTGCGGCCACGCCCGCGGCGCAGTTGCGCCTGAACCCGACTCTCGAAGTGCCGGCCTATTTCCGCTACGTGCCCTTCCACCAGCACACGGGCGGCGTCACGCATGATCCGCTCGACGGCATCAGCTACGAGATCGGCCGCCGCACGACGGTGCCGTCGCACGCGGACCCCAACGGCATCTACCGGCTGCTGTTCGACGCGATTGCGCAGCACGCGCCAGGCCGGGACTTTGCGCGCGTGCTCGACTGGGGCACGGGTCACGGCGCGGCGCTGATCACCTGGCAGGAGCTGCACCCCGAGTCGGAGTGCCATGGCGTCGATCTGTCGGCGCCCTGCCTGAAGCTGGCGAACCTGCGCGCGCGCGAGCGCGGCCAGCGCCTGTTCCTGTCGCAGCAGGATCTCGAGCACCTGGACTACCCGGACAACCACTTCGACCTGATCTTCTTCAACTTCATGCTGCACGAGCTGCCGCCCGCGCACACGCCGGCGTTGCTGCGCGAAGCCTGTCGCGTGCTGAAGCCCGGCGGCCTGTTCGCCGGCCATGAGTTCCACCTGCGGCCCGGCGACCTGTTCCAGAACGTGCTGCAGCGCAGCCATGCGCTGACCAACAACGAGACTTATTCGACGCCGTGGTACGAAACGCCGATCGAAGCCGTGGCGCGCGACGCGGGCTTCTCACGCACGACGCAGCGGCCGTTCGAGCGGCTGAACCGTTCGGTGCAGCGGCCGGGGCGCAAGCCCATCAACGTCAATTTCTGGAACCTGTACGTCTTCGAGAAGTGAGCCGCGCATGAGCGACACGCCCCGCAACGCCGCGCTGCCCGGACCGATCGTCGGCGCAGAACCGGATTTTCTCGGCGCCTTGCCGATGGACAACGCCGTCGGCGCCATCGTCGCGCTGACTGCCGAGGTCTGGATGCTGCGCGAACGCCTCGCGGCACTCGAGGCCGAGCTCGAGAGCCGTCGCGTGCTGCCGGCCGGCGCGGTCGAGCAGCACGAAGGCACGCCGGCGCAGCAACAGGCGCGCGCCGACGATCTGGCCCGCTACACGAACCGGGTGCTCAGCGAACTGGCGCGCGATCGCCAGCCGGTCTCGACGATCGATCCGCGCGTGCGCGAGTTCCTGCGCACGCATGCCGAACTCAAACAGGCGGAACCCGCGCCGGGCAAGAAGTCATCATAGTGGCATAATGATCTCGTACCGGACCGCAGCAGCGCGGCCGGGCAACAAGGAGATCCGCATGATCCGCATTCCGTACGCGGCCCTGGCCGCGGCCTTGCTCTGCGTCCCGCTCGTCAGCCCCGTCACTGCCGCCAGCAAGCGCATCGATCTCAACACGCCCGAAGGCGCCAACGCCGCGGCACGCCGCACGCAGTGCTCCGACAAGGATGGCGAACCCACCGTCTACTGGTTCCACGGCGAGGGCTTCGCGCGCGTGCCTGGCGAGCGCGACCGCAAGCTGTTCGATGTCGAAGGCATGAACGTGCGCACCTGCGTGACGGTCGAGGACCCGCAGCGCGGCAAGGGCTGGCGCCTCGTCTCGCGCGAACTGCTGCTGTACACGGATCCGGCGACCGGCGAGCTGCTGCGCACCTGGAAGAACCCGTGGACCGGCCAGACCGTCAACGTGCTGCAGACCGCGAACGACCCGGTCAACCAGCGCCCGGTGTTCGCCTATGGCGCCGACGGCAAGCCGACGGCGGTATGGCGCGGCACGATCAGCGGCAAGACCTGGTGGAACACGATCACCGTGCCGTTGTTCTATCGCAATCCGCTCGGCGGCGACTACCAGAAGTACGTCGGCGGCATGTACCACGCGACCGAGATGTTCAACTTCTTCGGCAATGTCGATGAGATGACGAACCCGAAGATCGCGAACCCCGCGGTCGAGGTGGGCTGGGTGCGGCTCGCCAACTGGCTGCCCTGGATGGAGATGGGCGATCGCGCCGGCATGATCTATATCCACGCGGCCGGCCGTAAGCTCGAGCGCTTCGACCAACTGCCCGCCGTGATGCTCAAGGAAATCGACGCCGTCTATCCGGAGTATCGCAATCCGCCGCCGGGCGACGACGCGCGCGAGAACGAGACCAGCTGGACCTACTTCCGCAAGAAAGTCCCCGGCGACCCTGCGCCCAAGAAGTAAGCCAGGTCAGACCGCGAAACCGGGGCCGTCGGCAGCGATGCCGGCGGCCCTTTGTTTTGCAGTGCTTACAGCGGGTTGCGTCGCGTTCCGGGGTCGTTTACTTCCTCGCGGGGCCGGTAGTAGCATCAGGCAAGTTCGTGAAAAAACGAACGGGGGACAGGATTTTCCAATCCTGTGGATCGAGGTTATGCGGGACATGCGAGCCCAAACAACCGCTCGCCGCTGTCCGCTTGTGTGAGAGACATCTGGATGACGACGATTTATGTGGGCAACCTGCCCTTCTCGGCGACCGATGCTGACATCCGTGTGTTGTTCGAACGGCACGGCAAGGTCGACTCGGTGAAGATCATCAACGATCGCGAGACGGGCAAGCCCCGCGGCTTCGCCTTCGTGGACATGCCACCGTCGGATGCCCAGGCGGCGATCGCCGGGCTCAACGGTTACTCGATGAACGGTCGCCCATTGCGCGTCAATGAAGCGCAGGAGCGCGCACCGCGCGGGCCGCGTCCGCCCGGCGGCGGCGGCGGTTTCCGCCGCTGATCGGCGTCCCGGGCCGCGAGGCCCGGGCATCGACTCGTTTCTTCCCGACTCCGCCCGAGGCGGGGTTTCAGTGGCTCTTTTCCTGGTGACACGCGTTGCCGCGCCCGGCGGCAACGCTCACCACATCTGTCGCGATCGCTGCAGCACGTCGACGGTCGCCGGGGCGGCGTCATCCTCGAGGCCACTGTCGACCATCGTCGAACCGTGGAACACCGTTTCGGTGAATGCCTTGCGGACCCGATCCGTCATGAAACGGCTGCGACCGCCGTACACATGCGCATCGCTCTTCGGACTCTGGCTGGTGACCGCGAAGCGCAGCGGCTGGATCAGCGCCAGCTCGTTGCGCGCCCGAGTCATCGCCACATAGAGCAGGCGGCGCTCCTCTTCGATCAGCGCGGCGCTGCGGGTCGAGAACTCCGACGGGAAGCTGCCATCGACGACATTGAGCAGGTGCACGCTGTCCCACTCCATGCCCTTCGCGGAATGCACGGTGGACAGCACGAGGTAGTCCTCGTCGAGATGCGGCTGCCCGGCCAGGTCGCTGGTCGACTGCGACGGATCCAGCGTCAGCTCGGACAGGAACCGCTCGCGCGACGGATACTGCGCCGACAGCAGCTCGAGCTGGTCGAGATCGCCGAGGCGCGTGTGGAAATGCTCGTAGATCCGCTCGAAGTGCGGCTTGTACCAGTCGCGCACGAGGCGAATCTGGCCCGGCCAGGGTCGCTGCGGCTCGGACAGCGCCCGATACAGCTCGACGAACTTCGGCCAGGCCGTGCGCGACTCGGGCGGCGGCTGGAACTCCGCCAGCGTTGCGAATGAGTAACCCGCGGCCTTGACCTGGTCGACGACCTTGCGCGCATTGACCGGGCCGAAGCCCGGCAGCAACTGCACGACGCGAAAGCCGGCGAGGTCGTTGCGCGGATTGTCGGCCCAGCGCAGTGCCGCGAGCAGGTCCTTGATGTGGCCGCCTTCGAGGAAGCGCAGGCCACCATATTTCACGAAAGGGATCTTGCGGCGCGTCAGCTCGATCTCGAGCAGGTCGCTGTGGCTGCCGGTGCGGAACAGCACGGCCTGCTTGCGCAGCGGCACGTTGGCCTCGCGCTTCTTCAGCACCTGCGCACAGATGTACTCGGCCTGCGACTGCAGGTCGTCGGTCGTCACGTACAGCGGCATCGCGCCGGCGCCGCGCGCCGAGATCAGCTGTTTGCGGAACTGCTTCGGCGCCTCGACCATCAGCGCGTTGCTGGCATCCAGCACCGGCTGCGTCGAGCGGTAGTTCTGCGACAGCGTGACGATTTCAGCGCGCGGCTCGAACTGCGCCGGAAACTCGAGGATGTTCTCGACCGACGAGGCGCGGAAGGAGTAGATCGACTGCGCATCGTCGCCGACGACGAACAGACCGTCGCCGTCCGACTTCATCAGGCGCAGGATCTCGGCCTGCAGCCGGTTGGTGTCCTGATACTCGTCGACGAGCACGTGATCGAAGTGCCGGCCGACGTGCTGCGCGAAGCGCGGATCCTGCATCATGCCATGCCAGAACAGCAGCAGGTCGTCGAAGTCGAGCGCCGCCAGCTGCTGCTTGCGCTCGACGTAGGCGCGGAACAGCCGGGTCAGGTCCTCGGCCCATTGCTGGCACCACGGAAAGTGGTTCTCGAGCGTGTCCTTGAGCGGACACTGGCTGTTGACCCGATGCGAGTAGATCGCGAGGCAGACATCCTTGCGCGGGAAACGCTGCGACTTCTCGGCGAGGCCCAGCTGCTCGCGCAGGCTGTCGAGCAGATCGGCGGAGTCGCCGCGATCGAGCACCGAGAACGCCGGGTCGAGATTCAGGTGCCGGGCATAGTGGCGCAGCAGGCGATTGCCGACCGAATGAAACGTGCCGGCCCACTGCAACCGCTGCGCCAGCGTCTGGCTGCTGCCGCCCAGGGTTTCGCCGAGGGCCTCCTTGATGATGTCGCGCGCGCGGCGGCGCATGTCCTGCGCGGCGCGACGCGTGAAGGTCAGCAGCAGGATGCGGGCCGGATCGACGCCGTGCAGCAGCAGGTGCGCGACGCGATGCGCGATCGTCGCCGTCTTGCCCGTGCCCGCGCCGGCCACGACCAGCACCGGGCCGCAGCGCCAGCCCTTGGCTTTGGGCACGGCGGCATCGACCAGCGGCTGGCCGATGGTCACCGCCCGGCGCTGCTGGTTGTTCAGGTTCGCAAGATGCTGCGTCGTCGACATCGGATTGCGACTATACGAGAGCGGTGGCCCCCGGGCCATCGCAACCCCTGCGCGACCGGTCACAGAACCGTTGTGGCCGGCACGACGATCGCGGATCATCCGCGCGGCAGGCGCGCACTGCGTCACACAGGCATTCGACCATGGCTCAGGACGGCATCGGTTTCACTGGCTTCGGGCTGCGCTTCGTCGCTGCACTCGCGCTCGTGCTGCTGACCTTCAACCCCAGCGGCTTCTCGTATTTCCACTGGCTGCGCGACGCGCTGCCGGACGTGACCCCGCCCACCGTACTGCTCGGGATCGCGCTGCTGATAGGCTGGGTCGTATTCCTGCGCGCGACGATGCGCTCGCTGGGCGCGGGCGGCGTGCTGCTGGCGCTCGCGTTCTTCGGCGTGCTGATCTGGTCGGTCGTCTGGTATGGCTGGCTGTCGTTAGACGACACGGGCGCGCTGACCTGGGTGGCGCTGGTCGTGATCGCTGCCATCCTGTCGATGGGCCTGTCCTGGTCGCACATCCGTCGCCGCCTGTCCGGCCAGGCGGACGTGGCTCAGGTCGATGAACACTGAAGCGCCAGCCGCGCTGCTCCCTGCCCCGAGGTCACTGTCACCATGCCCAAGCGTTCCGCATCGCAGCCGCGCCACCTGACAGCGCTGAAGCTGCGCATCCCGCCGCGCTCGCGCCTCGCTCCCGACCTGCGCAAGTACTTCGACATCTGCGACGAGAAGATCGGCTTCCTGCCGAACGTGCTCGCCGCCTACAGTTTCGACGAAGCCAAGCTGCGCGCGTTCATCGGCATGTACAACGACCTGATGCTCGGCGACTCCGCCCTGAGCAAGCTCGAGCGCGAGATGATCGCGGTGGTCGTCTCGGCTGCCAATCGCTGCTACTACTGCCTGACGGCGCACGGCCAGGCCGTGCGCGAGATGTCGGGCGATCCGGCGCTGGGCGAACTGCTGGTCATGAACTGGCGCGCCGCGAAGGTTACGAAGAAGCAGCGCGCGATGCTCGAGTTCGCGCACAAGCTGACGGTCACGCCCGCCGAAGCCGGCGACGCCGAGCGGCGCGCGCTGCGCCGCGCCGGCTTCAACGACCGCGCGATCTGGGATCTGTGCGCCGTGATCGGCTTCTTCAACATGACCAACCGGCTCGCGACCGGCACCGACATGATGCCGAACGAGGAGTACCACGCGCGCTCGCGCTGAGCGTGCCCGGCGCGCGCCGCGTGCTCAGGGCGCGCCCTGCACCTTGGGGACGATCAGTTGCGAGCCGGCACGCAGATCGCCGAGGTCGACGTCGGGGTTGTACTGCTGCAGCAACCAGGTCGGCAGGCCTTCATAGCGCTGCGTCACCGCCCAAGCAGAGTCACCACGCCGCACGATGTAGATCTCGGTGGCGACGATGCGCTGGGTTTCGAAGTAGCGCGCCTGCAGCGCGCCGTGGAAATCGCGTCGCTTCTGCTCGAAGTCGGCGCGCGACACGCGGCTGAAATCGAGCTTCAGGCGCCGACCGAGCATCACCGGTTGCCCGGATCGGAGCCGGTTCAGCGTGCGCAGGCGCGACGCCGGCAGACCCAGCCACTCGGCGTAATGGCCGAGCGTCTCCTCGGAGATCACGCGGATCGTGTCGTCGCGCGCCACCGCGATGTCGGTGAACTCCGCGGCGGCCGCACTGCCGGCTCCCGGGCCGACCGACGGCGTCTGCGGTTCGACGGCGCTGTCGGTCGTCGCGGACGTTGCCGTCGCACTCGCGACGAATTCCGGCGCGGTGGTTTCGGGCGCCGTTGCTGGCGGTGCCGCGCCGTCGATCGATGCCGGGCCGCGTGACGCGACGCGCGGACGCGACGACGGGCCACGTTCTTCGCCGGCCGCAGCCACGCCTGCCGGCTCGGCCGCAGCCGGCGTAGCGGCCGAATCGGTGTCGACCGCCATCGATTCCGTGGCGGCCGTCGCACTGCCGGGCGCGCCGGCCGCGAGCGAGGCGCTGCGCGCCTCGCCGATCCGCAGCCGCTGCCCCTCGAACAGGTAGTTGGCGTCGCGGATGTTGTTCATCCGCATCAGTTCGGCCGGCTTCAGGCCGAAGCGCTGCGCAATCTCGTAGAGCGTGTCGCCGGCACGCACGCGATAGGTCTGGGGCCGCGTCGTGCCAGCGGCGGGCGCGGCGCCGCCCGCCACGGCGGTCGGCGCTGCGGCACTCGTCGCGGTCGTCACGACCGTCGCGGACGTCGCGCCGGAGCTGGCGGACTCGGACGCTGCCGCGCCCGCGGATGCGCTCGCGACCCGTGCCGCCACCGCCGCGAGTTCGGATTCAGCCAGCGTCGGCGGCTTGATCTCCGGCAGCCGCAGCCGCGTGCCGCGGCGCAGCGTCGCACCGGTGGAGAGGCCGTTGGCCTGTGCGAGCGTGCGTTCCGAAATGCCATAGCGGCGCGCAATGCGGGATAGCGTTTCGCCCGCCGCCACCCGGTGCGTCCCGGATCGGATCTGCGCCGAGTACAACTCGCCCGGACCGAGCGCCGCGGCGAGCCGCTCCGAGGTCCAGCTGCGCGCTTCCGCACCGAGTCGCAAACGGTAGCCGCGCGGCACGAAGCGCGCGCCGCGCCAGACGGGCTCGCGCAGCGCGGGGTTGTACTCGCGCAGCGCTTCGCGCGTCGTGCCGAGCGCCTTCGCGAGTGCTTCGATCTGCGCGTAGGCCGGCATCTCGATCTCGTGGAAGCGCAGCTCCGGCGCGCGCTGGATCGCGCCGAAATACTTTTCGGGGTTCTGGTCGATGGTCAGCGCCGCGAGGAACGACGGATAGAAATTGCGCGACGCGAAGCCGAAAGTGCGGCTCTGGTAGTTGCGCGCGATGGTGACGAAATCGGTAGTGCCGGTCTGGTCGACCGCGCGACGCATGCCGGCGGCGCCATGGTTGTAGGCGGTCAGCGCGAGCGGCCAGGTGCCGAGCACGCGATAGTTGTAGGCCAGCAGCTGCGCCGCAGCTTCGGTGGCGCGGAACGGATCGAGGCGTTCGTCGACGACTTCGTCGTCGATGCGCATGTAGCGGCGCCCGGTCTCGCGCATGAACTGCCAGAGCCCCGCGGCGCCGACCTTCGAATACGCAGTCGGATCGAACGACGACTCGACGTGCGGCAGCGCGGCGAGTTCCGGCGGCAGGCCGAGGTTCGCGAGCGACTGCGCGATGTGCGTCTCCCAGCGCCCCGAACGCACCAGGCCTTCGCGGAAGCGGTCCGCCTGGCCGAGTTGGAAGCGCACGCTGCGACTGGCTTCGAGCAGTCGTGCCGGCGTGACGCCGGGTCCCCACAGTGCCAGCACGCGGCGCTCTTCGTCGCTGAGGCCAGCCAGCACGGCGGGCGTGGCCGACGCGGCGTTCGACGCGCGCGCAGGATCGACGACTTCACCGATCGGACCCGCCGCCGGCGCATCGCTCGACAGCGCCGCGGCGAGCCGGCGCAGCAGCTGCTGATAACGCTCGCGCGCCTCATCGACGGTCGGCTTGCGCTGCTGCGGCGTCAGGTTGGGCGCGAAGCGCAGCGTTTCATAGACGATCGCGAGGTTGCGGTCGTCGTGCATGAAACCGGCGCTGGTCGGAATCTCGGAGTAGACGCGGATCCAGAACTGCACGTCGCGCTCGAGCGCGGCCGGCCGCGGAATGCGCGTATCGCCCGGCGCGGTCGCGACCGGCGAGGTCAGCGGCTGCGCGCCAGCCAGCTGGGCACTGGCGCGCGTCGCCGGCGCTGCCGCTGCCGCGGCGACCAGTGTCATGTATCCCGCCGCGACTGCCGCGACGACCCCGAGGGTCTGTCCGAGCCTGGATTTGACGTAAGCGAGTCGCGATCCTGTCGGCATCATTTACACAGACCCTTCAACTACTAACTCTTTGATGGATATGGTCTTTTCAGACCCGGTATTCAGGCAGGCCCCGCCGCGCGACGCGCTGGCGTCGGCTGGCTTGACACTACGGCAATGAAGGCAGGCATCTGACTTAATCAGCCTAGCCCTCCAGGTCACTGATTTATCACGATTTCGTCACGCTTCGAATCGGAAAGTTCACCGTTATGTCGAACCCCCGCTGACCAGAATCGCGTGGCATGAGCGTTGCTCCTGTACAGGCCACAAGAACAAGAAGCGAACACTCCTCCACAACAAGCAAGCGACCATAGCCCCGCGAAAGCGGGGCTGTTTTTTTGTGGCGATGGCGGCACTCGGGAAGAAAAACAAGGCGGCCTTGCGGCCGCCTTGGAAGGTCGCGCCGATCCCGTCAGGGTGGGAGCCAGGCGGGGAGCCCGGCGAGGCGCGAAAAACGGATCTGCCAGCGATGCGTCAGCGCTTCACCCGCACTTGGAATCACCGCAGTTCAGGCAGGTCATGCAGCCATCCATCATGACGACCGCGGCCGTGCTGCACTTGCTGCACAGCTGCGCGCCTTCCGGGAAGTGCGACTTCGAGAATGCATCGGCCTGCTTGCTGCGCGCCTCGAACTCGGCGCGCTTCTCGTCGACGAGCTTCTTCTGGTGCTCGTCGAGTTCGACCTTGCGGATCAGGCCGATCGTCTGCAGGTGCTTCTCGATGACGTGGCCGAGCTCGGCGATGATCGACGGCATGAACTTCCCGCCCGGCTGCCAATAGCCGCCGCGTGGATCGAACACGGCCTTCAGCTCATCGACCAGGAACGTGACGTCGCCACCCTTGCGGAACACCGCCGAGATGATGCGCGTCAGCGCGACGATCCACTGGTAGTGATCGAGGTTCTTCGAGTTGATGAAGACCTCGAACGGGCGGCGCTGCTCGTGCTCGCTGCCCTCGTTCAGGATGATGTCGTTGATGGTCACGTACATCGCGTGGTCGGACACCGGCGTCTTGATCTTGTACGTGGAGCCGATCAGCACCTCGGGGCGCTGGACTTCCTCGGTCAGCCGGATGACCTTGCCCTTGGTGTTGCGCACCTTCGTCTCGACGGCCTTCGCGTCGACGTCGACAGCGGGCTGGTCCGTCGGCTTCTGGACGCGGAACTTGGCGATCTTGCGATCGATCTTGATGGCGGACATGTGCGGTATTCCCGGGGTCAGAACTTGCCGTAATAGCCCTCTTTGAGGGCATCGAACAGGTTGGCGGCGGTGTGCATCTCGCCGTCGTACTCGATCTCTTCATCGCCCTTGCACGAAATCTCGGTGCCGTCCTCGAGCGTGAACACGTAGGTCGTGTTCTTGAGGTCTTCTTCCTTGACCAGCACGCCCTGGAACGCCTCGGGATTGAAGCGGAAGGTCGTGCAGCCCTTCAGGCCCTGCTCGTGCGCGTAGAGGTAGATGTCCTTGAACGCGTCGTACTTGAAGTCGGTCGGCACGTTGGCGGTCTTCGAGATAGACGAGTCGATCCACTTCTGCGACGCGGCCTGGATGTCGACATGCGCGGTCGGCGTGATGTCGTCCGCCGTCGTGAAGTAATCCGGCAGCTTCTCCGCCGCATTGGTCGAATTCGGCATCGCCTGCGGGTTGATCAGCTCCCGATAGGCGAGCAGCTCGAACGAGAACACGTCGACCTTTTCCTTCGACTTCTTGCCCTCGCGGATCACGTTGCGGAAATAGTGATGCGCGAACGACGGCTCGATGCCGTTGCTCGCATTGTTGGCGAGCGACAGCGAGATCGTGCCGGTCGGCGCGATCGACGTGTGGTGCGTGAAGCGCGCGCCGACCTGCGCGAGCTGGTCGACCAGCTGCGGCGCCACCTCGGCGACGCGCTGCATGTAGCGGCTGTAGCGCGCGTGCAGCAAGCGGCCCGGGATACGCGCCCCGACCTTCCAGCCGTCGCGGACCATTTCGGGGCGCTTGCGCAGCATCTCGCCCGTGACCATGAACTCCTCGTTCATGATCGGCGCGGGCCCCTTCTCGCGCGACAGCTCGAGCGCCGCTTCCCAGCCGGCCACCGCCATCTCGCGCGACACGTCTTCGGTGAAGCGGATCGACTCGGTCGAACCGTACTTCATGCCGAGCAGCGTCATCGTGCTGCCGAGCCCCAGGAAGCCCATGCCATGGCGGCGCTTGCGCATGATCTCGTTGCGCTGCTGCTCGAGCGGCAGACCGTTGATCTCGACGACGTTGTCGAGCATGCGCGTGAAGACCTTGACGACCTCGCGGTACTCGGCCCAGTCGAACTCGGCGAATTCGGTGAACGCGTTGCGGACGAAGCGCGTCAGGTTCACGGAGCCCAGCAGGCAGGAGCCGTAGGGCGGCAGCGGCTGCTCGCCGCAGGGGTTGGTGGCGCGGATGTTCTCGCACCACCAGTTGTTGTTCATCTCGTTGACGCGGTCGATCAGGATGAAGCCCGGCTCGGCGAAATCGTAGGTGGACGACATGATGACGTCCCACACGCGCCGCGCCTTGATCGTCTTGTAGATCTTGCAGGCGACGAGGCCTTCGCCGTTCGTGACGTAGCCCTCGGTGATGGGCCACTCGCGCCAGGTGAACTGCGCGGCGTCGTCGAGGTTCATCGTCGCCGCGTCGAATTCCTTCTGCGTGATCGGGAACGCGAGCTGCCAGTCGGCATCGGCGCGCACCGCCTGCATGAACTCGTCGGTGATCAGCAGCGACAGGTTGAACTGGCGCAGTCGGCCGTTCTCGCGCTTGGCGCGGATGAACTCGAGCACGTCGGGATGGCCGATGTCGAAGGTGCCCATCTGCGCGCCGCGACGGCCGCCGGCCGACGACACGGTGAAGCACATCTTGTCGTAGATATCCATGAACGACAGCGGCCCGGACGTGTAGGCGCCGGCGCCCGAGACATAGGCGCCGCGCGGCCGCAGCGTCGAGAACTCGTAGCCGATGCCGCAGCCGGCCTTCAGCGTCAGGCCCGCCTCGTGCACCTTGCCGAGGATGTCGTCCATCGAGTCGCGGATCGTGCCGGACACGGTGCAGTTGATCGTCGAGGTGGCTGGCTTGTGTTCCTGCGCGCCGGCGTTCGACGTCACGCGACCGGCCGGGATCGCGCCGTGGCGCATCGTCCAGAGGAAGCGCTCGTACCAGTGCTCGCGCACGTCTTCCTTCTCGACATCGGCCAGCGCCCGGGCGACCCGCTTGTAGGTGTCGTCCATGGACTTGTCGATGGGCTGTCCGGACTTGGAGACCAGACGGTATTTCTTGTCCCAGATGTCGAGCGAGGCATCCTGGAACGGAATAGAGCTGACGTCTTGGGTCTCGATTTTGACCACGCTGTTCATGCCGACTGGAGCTCCCCGAATTCTTCTCGCAACTGCCGCCAAAGAAAACCAAAGCCCGCCCTCCCTTCGAAGGCAGCGCGGCATCCCGCCGTGTATCGGTTTGCTTGCGATCGCTGTCAGACGACCGCCTTTGGCCCCTCCGACACCCCTCCCGCGTGCGTTGCACCGCGACCTGCTGTGCAACACAAGATGTAGTGTCGGTCGCGAAGAGACTAGTTCGACCCCCGAAGACCGTCAAGGGTCAGGAAACGAAATTTCACTTTCATGAAATTCTCATCGTTTCAGAGGGTTACAAAATTCCCTCGCACGCCGCACTTGTCAATAAGCAGGGCGGCTGGCGGTCCCGCGGCAGCTGGATGCGTCGCAACATCTTGTGTGCACCGCCACCGCACACCCGATCCACAACTTACCCACAGGCCGACGGTCGAAGCGTTGAAATGAGCCGGTGGCGACGCCAGTTCCCGGTCTGGCTCGTACAATGCCGCGCGCCCGCCCCCGGAGCCGCGCGCCTGCCCTCAGGAGACATAAGTCGATGAAAAGGATGACTGCTGCGACCTTTGCGCTGACGGCGTGCCTGTGTGCGACGACGCTGTCGGCGCAGGAGCCCGCCCCGAAACCGGCTGACCCGGTCCCGGTGGCGACCACGCCCAGCACCCCCACGCTGGCGCCGATGATCCGCCGCGTGTCGCCCGCAGTCGTCAACATCGCGATCCGCGGCACGGTGCGCGAGCGCGCGCAGCGCAACCCGCTGCTGGAGGATCCGTTCTTCCGCCGCTTCTTCGACGTGCCGCCCGACGGCGGCCAGCGCGAGCGGCCGTTCCAGAGCGCGGGCTCCGGCGTCATCATCGACGCGCGGGCCGGGCACATCATCACGAACGCCCACGTGGTCGAGAACGCCAAGGAGATCACGGTCACGCTGCAGGATGGGCGCGACCTCGCCGCCGAAGTGGTCGGCGCCGATACGCCGTCGGATGTCGCGCTGATCAAGGTCAAGCCCGAACGGCTGACCGACATCGCGCTCGGTGACTCGGATCGCATGGAAGTCGGCGACTTCGTCGTCGCGATCGGCAACCCGTTCGGCCTGCAGCACACCGTCACCTCGGGCATCGTCAGCGCGCTCGGCCGCACCGGCATCAACAGCGACGGCTTCGAGGACTTCATCCAGACCGACGCGTCGATCAACCCGGGCAACTCCGGCGGCGCGCTCGTCAACCTGCGCGGCGAGCTGATCGGCATCAACAGCGCGATCTATTCGCGCAGCGGCGGCAACATCGGCATCGGCTTCGCGATCCCGTCGAACATGGCACGCAGCATCGTCGACCAGATCCTGCGCTTCGGCAGCGTCAAGCGCGGGCTGCTCGGCGTCAACATCGCGCCGGTCACGCCGGACGTCGCGCAGGCACTGGGCCTGCCGAACGCGAACGGCGCGCTCGTCACGCAGGTCGTCGACGCTTCTGCCGCCGCCAAGGCCGGCATCCGCGCCGGCGACGTCATCACGGCCGTCAATGGACGCGCGGTCAAATCGCACACCGAACTGCGCAACGCGATCGGCCTGCTGCGCGTCGGTGAGCGCGTCGAGATCGCGCTGCTGCGCGATGCCCAGCCACGCAAGGTCACCGCATTGATCGAAGCGCCGGCCGGCGAGGCCAGCGCCGCGACGCCGGCCACGCCGGCAGAACCTGCGAAGCCGCCGCACCCTGGCCTCGAGGGCGCGACGCTGGCCGACGCGCCGGCTGCGGCCGGCGTCCAGGTGCGGGCAGTCGCGCCGAACAGCCGTGCCGCGGCGGCGGGCCTGCGCAGCAACGACGTCATCGTCGGCGCGAACCGCGTGCGGATCACGAACACGGCTTCGCTGCGTGACGTCGCGAAGACGGGCGGTTCGCTGGTGCTGAGCGTGCGGCGCGGCGAGGCGACCGTCGTGATCCTGCTGCGCTGACGGGAGCCATCGACATGCGAATCGTTATCCTGGGCGGCACGGGCTTCGTGGGCAGCGCGCTGGTCGCGCGGCTCGGCGCCGCCGGCCATGACGTGCGGGTGCTGACCCGGCACTTCGACCGCGCGCGGCATCTCGCGGTACTGCCCAGCATCAGCATCGGCGTTGGGAACGTCCACGACCCGCTGGTGCTGCGCCGCGAGTTCGCCGGCGCGGACGTCGCAATCAACCTTGTCGGCATCCTGAACGAGCCGGGCCGCTCCGGCGCCGGCTTCATCACGGCGCATGCGGACCTGACGCGCGAGGTGGTGGCCGCGGCGGCCGCGCGCGGCCTGCAGAAACTGCTGCAGATGAGTTCGCTCGGCGCCGATGCGGCGGGCGGCCCGAGCCACTACCTGCGCTCGAAGGGCATTGCCGAGCAGCACGTGCGCGCCGCGCCGGCCACGCTCCGCTGGACGATCTTCCGGCCGTCCGTGATCTTCGGGCCCGGCGATTCGCTGCTGAACCGCTTCGCCGGCCTGCTGCGGCTGTCGGCGGGCTTCATGCCGCTGGCGCGCGCCAGCACGCGCTTCGCGCCGGTCTATGTCGGCGACGTCGTCGATGCCTTCCTGCGCTGCCTGCCCGACGCCAGCCATGGCGCCGCGTCCGATGGCGCGAGCTACGAGCTGTGCGGCCCCGAGATCCTGACGCTGGCGGAGCTCGTGCGCCGCACCGGCGACGCGATCGGCGTGCCCGCGAAGGTGCTGCCGCTGCCGGATGCGATCGCGCGCGTGCAGGCGCTCGTGATGGACTTCCTGCCGGGCAAGCCGTTCTCGACCGACAACTACCGCTCGCTGCTGCTCGACAGCGTCTGCAGCGATTGCGGGCTCGCGAAGCTGGGCATCCAGCCGGCGTCGCTGGCGGCGATCGTGCCGACCTACCTCGCTGATTCCTCGCAGAGCAACGTGCGCCGCTCCGCGGGCGGCTTGCGCGCCAGCTCCCGCACGCGCTGATAGAAGCGCGGCAGGTCGCCGCCGACCGCGGCGAGCTCGCGTTCGAAGCCAGCCACGCACTGCCAGTAGGTTGCGACCGACGCGAGGTGGGCGTTGTTGAGGCCGAGTTCGACCCAGCGCGAGAACCCGGCGCGTCGACCGGCAGCCGCCTCGATCTCGCGCAGCTGCACGCCGAGTGCGAGCAGGCGCTCCTGCTTCGCGACCCGCATCGGTTCCGGCGCGAGGGGCCGCGCGTACAGCACGGCAAGGTCGGCCCGGGCGCGCGTGATCGCCGCAACGAAACGCTGCTGCAGCTCCAGCCGGGCGCGGCGCGCCGCGACGGCCGCGGCTTCGTCCGCGGCACCGGGCGAACGCGCCCGCGCGACCCAGCGCGCAAGTCCCGCGTGCTCGACCGTCACGGCGAAGGCCTCGTTGAACGCGGTATCGCCAGGCACGTACACGACCTGGTGCGCGAGCTCATGGAACAGCGTGCCGATCGCATCCTCGGTGCCACCGCGCAGCATCGAGCTGACGATGGGATCCGAAAACCGTCCGAGCGTCGAGTACGCGGCGACGCCGCCCACGGTGACGTCGTCGCCGCGCCGCGCGAGCCGGGCCGCGGTGGTCCGCGCCGCGCGCTCGTCGAAGTAACCGCGATACGCGACGCAGCCGGCCACCGGGAAACACCACTCGCGCGGCTGCACCGAGAACTCCGGCACCGCCACCACGCTGAACACGACGAACGGCCGGCCGATGTCGGCCCACTTGCGATAGCTCGCGTTGTCGGGCAAGCCCAGTTCGCGACTCGCGAACTCGCGCGCCTCGCGCAGCTGCTGCAGCTGCTCGCGCAACGCGGCATGTCGCTCGATCGCTCGGTCGAGCGGTTCGGCGCGCGCCATGAGCTCGGAGTGACCCCGCGCGGCCTGCAGCAGGTAGCCCGCGCCGCAACCACTCAGCATCGCGGCGAGCAGCAGCATCGCACCGAGTCGCGCGCCCCGCCGGGCCCCGGCTCGCCACCTGCGATGCGCGCGCTTACCATGCATGCATGAAAGTCTATCTGGTCGGCGGCGCGGTGCGGGACGAGCTGGTCGGTCGCGCCGTCGGCGAGCGCGACTGGGTCGTCGTGGGCGCTACGCCGGCGGAGCTCGAGGCCCAGGGCTTTCGCGCTGTCGGCCGCGAGTTCCCGGTGTTCCTGCACCCGACGACGCACGAGGAGTACGCGCTCGCGCGCCTGGAGCGCAAGGTCGCACCGGGCTACCGCGGTTTCGTCGCCGAGTTCTCGCCGACGGTCACGCTCGAGGACGACCTCAAGCGCCGCGACCTGACGATCAACGCGATCGCGCGCGCCGACGACGGCACGCTGATCGACCCGCATGGCGGCCAGCGCGATCTCGCCGCGCGCGTGCTGCGGCACGTGTCGCCGGCCTTCGCAGAAGACCCGGTGCGCATCCTCAGGCTCGCGCGCTTCGCCGCGCGCTTCGCGCCGCTCGGCTTCACGGTCGCGCCCGAGACCACGGCGCTGATGCGCGGCATGGTCGACAGCGGCGAGGTCGATGCCCTGGTGCCGGAGCGCGTCTGGAAAGAGACCGAGAAGGCGCTCGGCGAACCGCGCCCCGACGCTTTCATCGAGGTGTTGCGCAGCTGCGGCGCGCTGGCGCGGCTGATGCCGGAAGTCGAGGCGCAGTTCGGCGTGCCGCAGCCGGAGCGCTGGCATCCGGAGATCGACACCGGCGTGCACCTGCTGATGACGCTGCGCGTCGCGGCGGCGCGCGGTGCCGGCGCAGCGGTGTGCTTTGCGCTGCTGCTGCACGACGCCGGCAAGGCGCTGACGCCGGCCGCGCATTTGCCCAGCCACCCGGGCCATGAGAACGCCGGGCTGCCGCGGGTCGAGCAGCTCTGCGAGCGGCTGCGCGTGCCGGTCGCGTTCCGCGAACTGGCGCTGCTCGCGACGCGCTTCCACACTCATGTGCATCGCGCGCTGGAACTGCGCGCCACCACGGTGCTCGAGCTGCTCGAGCATGCCGACGCATTCCGCCGGCCGGAGCGCTTCGCGCAGCTGCTCGAGGCCTGCGAATGCGACGCGCGCGGCCGCGCGGGCCTCGAGGACCGCGACTACCCGCAGCGCGCGCTGCTCGAGCAGATGCACGCCGCGGCAGCAGCGGCCCAACTGACGGAGGCCGAGCGCGCGCGGTTGCGCGGTCCGGCTTACGGCGAGGCGCTGCGGCGCCGACGCCTCGACGCGATCGCGGCGCTGCGCACGGTCAGATGAACACGCCGACGATGAAGCCGGCCAGCAGCAACCGGTAGATCGTGAACGGCAGGAAGCCGATCCTCGCGATGAACTTCAGGAAGAAGGCGATACAGAAATAGCCGACCACGGCCGAGACCACGACGCCGGTCAGGATCGACGCCAGCGGCGGCGTCACGGTGGCTTCGCCGCTGACGAGCTTGAAGCCCTCGTAACCACCCGCGAGCGCGATGCCCGGCACCGACAGCAGGAACGCGAAGCGCGCCGCGGCCTCGCGCGTCAGGCCGAGCGACAGCGCGACTGTCATCGTGATGCCCGAACGCGACGTGCCCGGCACCAGCGCCAGCGCCTGGCCGCAGCCGATCAGCAGCGCTTCGCCGACGGACAGGTCGGTCTCGCGCCGGTTGCGCTTGCCGTAGCGGTCGACGAGGTACAGCACGATGCCGAACACCGCGAGCTGGAACGCGACGACGAACGGGCTGCGCAGCTGTTCCTCGATGAAATCGGCGAAGGTCAGGCCGGCGAGGCCCACCGGGATCGTGCCGACGGCCAGGTTGAAGGCCATGCGCCCCACCGCGTCGCTGCGGTTCCCGCCGATGTAGCGGAAGAAGCCGGTGACCAGCGGCACGAGATCGGCGCGGAAGTAGGCCAGCACGGCGATCAGCGTGCCGACGTGCACGGCGACGTCGAACGCAAGGCCCTGGTCCTGCCAGCCCAGCAGCGCAGGCACCAGCACCAGATGCCCCGAGCTCGAGATCGGCAGGAACTCCGCGAGTCCCTGGATGATCGCGAGGATCGCCGCCTGCCACCACGTCATGTCCATCGCTGTCGTCGCCTCTTCACAAGGAACCGCGCAGGTCCTGCAGCCGCACACCGCGCAGCGGCAGATCGAAGTCGCGGGTCAGCACCATCACCTTGACCGCCTCGCCCATTTCGCCCGGCAGCAGCAGCCGCTTCAGGCCCTGCATCGCGGCCAGATGCTGCACCGGCACCGCGCCCACGCCGCCGTCCTCGCCGCCGTCGACGGCCTCCGGCAGCGTCTCCGCGGCCAGCGACTCGACGCCGAGCGCGAGCAACCAAGCCGCCTGGGTCGCAAACCCCGCCACCGTCAGGCCTGCGGCATCGGCCGCTTCGGCGACCCGCGTGAAATCCACCCAAGCCGTGATGTCGCTGAGCCCCGGATGCAGGAACGGATCGTGGTGCGCATGCTGCCGGAAATGGCAGCGGAGCGTGCCGTCGCTGCGCTGCGGGTGATAGTAATGCGGGCGCGGCAGGCCATAGTCGACCAGGATCACAACTCCCCGCTCGAGGTGCTCGGCCAGGCTCTGCACCCAGGCGTCGACGCGGGGCGCGATCTCGCCGCAATAGCCCTCGGGCAGCGCGGCACGCAGCCCGCCCAGCGTGCGCTCGACCTCGTCGAGCCAGGCGGCATCCCTCGGGTCGGCGCGATCGGCGGCGCGCGGCGCCCAGACGAACTCGCCGCCGCGCAGCGCGACGCCGAGCCGCTGCGGCCGTCCACCCTGCAGGACGAAGCGATCGCAAGGCAGCGCATCGAGCAACTCATTGGCGAACACCACGCCGACATGGTGCTCGGGGAAGCCGTCGAGCCAGGTCGCGCGCGCCGCGATGGCGTCCCCGGCGCGCGCGAGCTCCGCGCGCTGGCGCGCCCGCAGGTCGGCGCTGACCTCGAGGATCGCGTAATGCGCGGGGAGCGCCCCGAGGCGCGTGAGCTCCGCGAGCGCGACGCGCGCGAACCGGCCCGAGCCCGCGCCGACCTCGAGCACGTCGCCCCCGGTGACCGCGAGCACGTCCGCGAACTGGCGGGCCAGCGCGCGCGCGAACAGATCCGAGATCTCCGGCGCAGTGACGAAGTCGCCGGCCGCGCCGAACTTCGCGGCGCCGGCGCTGTAGTAGCCCTGGCCAGGTGCGTACAGCACGGCGTCCATGTAGTCATCGAACGCGATCCAGCCGCCCGCCGCATCGAGTCGCGCACGCAGCGTCGCGCGCAAGGCCGCGACATGGTCCGCGGCAGCGGGCGTCAGCGCAGGCAGCGTTGTGACGGGTGCGCCCCTCGTCATAGAGTGCGACCACCATGACGCTCCAGAATCCGACCCAGTCGCATCCGCCCGGCGCCGTCGCGCCCCAACCACCGCTCGCGGGCAAGGTGGCGCTGATCACCGGCGCCGCGCGCCGCGTCGGCGCGGAGATCGCGCGCGCGCTGCAGCGCTGCGGCGCGAACGTCGTGATCCACTGCAACCGCTCGCGCGGCGAGGCGGACGCGCTCGCCGCCGAACTCGACGCGCTGCGCGCCGGCAGCGCGCTCGTGCTGCAGGCCGACCTGCTCGCCCGCGGCACGCCGTCGCATCTGATCGAAGCGACGCTCGCGCACTACGGCCAGCTCGACATCCTGGTCAACAATGCCTCGACGTTCTACCCGACGCCGTTCGGCGAGATCACCGAAGCGCAGTGGGATGACCTGATGGGCTCGAACCTGAAGGCACCGCTGTTCATGGCGCAGGCGGCACTGACGCCGCTGAAGCTCGCGCGCGGCCTGGTCATCAACATCGTCGACATCCACGGCATGCGGCCGCTGCGCCGCTACCCGGTGTACAGCGCCGCGAAGGCCGGGCTGATCATGCTGACGAAGTCGCTGGCGCGCGAGATGGGGCCGCAGGTGCGCGTCAACGGCATCGCGCCGGGTCCGGTGATGTGGCCCGAGGACGGCACGGCCGACAGCGACCTGCAGCGCAAGATCGTCGGCCGCACGGCACTGAAGCGCTCGGGTTCGGCGGCTGACATCGCGCGCGCGGCCGTGTTCTTCGCGACCGAAGCGCCGTTCGTGACCGGGCAGATCCTGGCCGTCGATGGCGGCCGCAGCGTCGGCTGGTAGCGCGCCGCTCACAGCTCGACGCGCTGCATCGCGTGGTCGCGCGGGAAGCGCGCCCACAGCTCGGCCATCGTCGCGCCCTCGGTCGGGTGGCGCACATCCGGCGCGATCTCCGCCATCGGCCCCAGCATGTAGGGCCGGCGCAGCAGGTCCGGCCGCGGCAGAGTCAGGCCGGGCCGCGCGCATACCAGGTCGCCGAACAGCAGGATGTCGAGGTCTATGCTGCGCGGAGCCCACTTCGGCGCGTCGCGCTCGCGGCCACAAAGGCCCTCGACGCGTTGCAGCTCGGCGATCACGGCGTCGACGTCGAGCGCCGTGTCGAATCCCACGACGAGGTTGATGAAGTCGGGGCCGTCGAAGCCGACGGCGCGGTTCTGCCATGCGGCCGAGAACACGACCGGAGGAAAGCAGCGCTCGAGCTCCGCGCAGGCGCGGCGCAGGTTCAGTTCCGCATCGACATTGCTGCCCGCCGCGACGAACACCCGCGTCATGGGGATCGCCGCGCGCCTCAGCGCGCGAGGTCCGCGCGCGTGCGCTCGATCGCCACGCCGACGTCGCGCGAGCCGCGGATCGCGCCCGGCTTGTTGATCGACAGCCGGATCCACTCGACGCCGAACTCCTCGAGCACGAGCAGCGCGACGCGGTGCGCGAGTGTCTCGACCAGCTGGAACTCGGACGCGCCGACATAAGCGATGATCCGCTTCGAGACTTTCTTGTAGTCGAGGGTGTCGGCGACATCGTCGCGTTCGGCGGCGCGCCGGCAGTCGACCGGCAGTTCGAAGTCGATGACGACCTTCTGCCGGATGCGCCGCTCCCAGTCGATGAAGCCGATCAGGCATTCGACCTCGAGGCCGCGCAGGAAGATGCGGTCGCCGTGCTGGGTATTCGTCATGTGGGTAACAGGCTCGCGAGCGGCCACTGCGCGCGGGCGCGGATCGCGAGCGGTTCGTGTTCCCCGGCCACGAGCCGCGCGAGCCCCGCCACCGCGATCATGGCCGCGTTGTCGGTACAGAATTCGAGGCGCGGATAATACACGCGCACGCCGCGACGACTCGCGCCGGCATCGAGCGCCGCGCGCAGCCGGCGGTTGGCGCTGACGCCGCCGGTGACGACGAGCGTGGTATGGCCAGTCTCGTCCAGCGCGCGCAAGGCCTTGCCGACCAGGGTGTCGACGATGGCCGCCTGCACCGAGGCTGCGATGTCGGCCGGCGGCAGCGGCGAGTCGGCCTGCACGGCGAGCCGCACCGCGGTCTTCAGGCCCGAGAAGCTGAACTCGAGGCCGGGCCGATCGAGCATCGGCCTGGGCAGCGCCAGCGCGTCGGGGCGGCCCGCTTCGGCCAGCCGGGCGAGTTGCGGCCCACCCGGATAGGGCAGCCCGAGCAGCTTCGCGCTCTTGTCGAAGGCCTCGCCGGCGGCATCGTCGCGGGTCTCGCCGAGCAGGCGGTAACGGCCGACGCCCTCGACTTCGATCAGCATCGTGTGGCCGCCCGATACCAGCAGCGCGAGGTGCGGCAGCGGCGGCGGCTCCGGTTCCAGGGTCGGCGCCAGCAGATGGCCTTCGAGGTGGTGCACGCCTATAGCTGGCACGCCCCAGGCGAACGCCAGCGAGCGACCGAGCGCCGCGCCGGTCAGCAACGCGCCTATCAGGCCAGGACCGGCCGTGAACGCGACGCCATCGACCGGCGCCACCGCGGTCGCGGCACCCGGCGAGCCGTCGGCGACCGGCCGCGGACCGGCGGCAGCCAGCACGCGGCCGAGCATCGGCAGCAACCGGGCGACGTGGTCGCGGGAGGCCAGCTCCGGCACGACGCCGCCGTAGGCCTGGTGCAGGTCGATCTGGCTGAATACCTCGTGCGCTAGCAGGCCCCTGTCGGCATCCAGCACCGCCACCGCCGTTTCGTCGCAGGAAGATTCGATCGCCAGGACCCGCATCGCAGCATGATAGCGGCTCGCGCGCGGTCTCTTGCGCGCATCCGCCGGCATCATTAGAATGCGCGCCCCTGTGTCGACAGCTGCTTAGAAAAAAGTCAGGCTTTTCAAAGAGTTGAGGTTTCGATGCCCAGCGTCCGTGTCCGCGAAAACGAGTATTTCGACGCCGCCCTGCGCCGGTTCAAGCGCGCGTGTGAGAAGGCTGGCGTGCTGACGGAGCTGCGTCGCCGCGAGTTCTATGAAAAGCCGACGCAGGAGCGCAAGCGCAAGAAGGCTGCCGCCGTGAAGCGGCACCTGAAGCGCAATACGCGCGGCGCGCCTGCCGCGCGCTGAGGCCCGCGCCCGCCGTGACGCTCAAGGAGCGCATCACCGAAGACATGAAGACCGCGATGCGTTCCGGTGAAAAGGAGCGCCTCGGGGTCATTCGCATGCTGCAGGCCGCCATCAAGCAGCGCGAAGTCGACGAACGCATCACCCTCGACGACGCCCAGGTCCTCGCGGTGCTCGAGAAGATGCTGAAGCAGCGCCGCGAATCGATCGCGCAGTACGAGTCAGGCGGCCGCGCCGACCTCGCTGCCAAGGAATCGGCCGAGATCGCCGTGCTGCAGGCCTACATGCCGGTGCAGTTGTCCGAGGCCGAGCTCGATGCCCTGATCGCCGCCGCAATCGCACAGACCGGGGCGGCGACCATCAAGGACATGGGCAAGGTCATGGGTGTCGTGAAGTCGCAGGCCGCCGGCCGCGCCGACATGGGCGCCGTCGGCGCCCGCATCAAGGCCCGCCTCGGCGGCTGAGCCGCCGCGCCGGCGCCGCTGCGCGGCGTCCCGCAGCGGGTAAGCTGCGCACATGGCGGGGCTGATCCCACAATCCTTCATCGACGAGCTCGTCGCGCGCACCGACATCGTCGAGCTGATCGGCAGCCGCGTGCCGCTGAAGAAAGCCGGCCGCGAGTACCGCGCCTGCTGCCCGTTCCACAACGAGAAGACGCCGTCGTTCTGGGTCAGCCCGGACAAGCAGTTCTATCACTGCTTCGGCTGCGGGGCGCACGGCACGTCGCTCGGTTTCCTGATGAATTACGACCGCATGACCTTTCCCGAGGCGGTCGAGGAACTGGCCGAGCGCGCCGGCGTCGAGATCCCGCGCGAGGCACGTCGCGAGGACGAGCGCGCGCCGTCCGAACCGCTGTATGAACTGAACGCGCGCGTCGCCGCGTTCTACGCCGAGCAGCTCGGCCGCGACCCCAAGGCGCGCGACTATGCGCAGCGCCGCGGCCTCGAGCCCGCGACGCTCAAGCACTGGCAGATCGGCTACGCGCCGAACAGCTGGAACGAGGTGCTGCGGCGCTTCGGCGGCGGCGAGCGCGAGCGGCGCGCGCTCGCGGACTGCGGCCTCGTGATCGAACGCGATGCGAGTTCGGTGCAGGGCAGCGACAAGTACTACGACCGCTTCCGCGACCGGCTGATGTTCCCGATCCGCGATGCGCGCGGCCGCGTGATCGCGTTCGGCGGCCGCATCATCGACCAGGGTGAACCCAAGTACCTGAACTCGCCCGAGACGGCGCTGTTCCACAAGGGCCGCGAACTGTACGGCCTGTTCGAGACGCGCCGCGGCGAGAGTGGCCAGGCGCGCACGAAGCTGACGCGGCTGCTCGTGGTCGAGGGCTACATGGATGTCGTGCGGCTGCACCAGGCCGGCGTGAACTATGCCGTCGCGACGCTCGGCACGGCGACCACGCCCGAACACCTCAAGCGCATGTTCCGGCTCGTCAGCGAGGTCGTGTTCTGCTTCGACGGCGATCGCGCCGGCCGCGCGGCTGCGTGGCGCGCGCTCGGCAACGCGCTGCCCGAAGCGCGCGAGGGCCGCGAGATCCGCTTCCTGTTCCTGCCCGAGGGCGAAGACCCGGACAGCCTGGTCGGCAAGGAAGGCCGCGCGGCCTTCGAGGCGCGCTTCGCGACCGCGCTGCCGCTGTCGGAATACCTGGTGCGCGAACTCGGCGAGCAGTTCGACCTCGCGCATGCCGACGGCCGTGCCCGCTTCGCGGCGGCGGCGCAGCCACTGCACGCCAAGGTGCCCGACGGCGTGTTCCGCGAGCTGTTGCTGGGGCGACTGGCCGAGTCGATCGGGTTGTCGGCGGAGCGCCTGGGTGCGTTGTGGAGCGGCGCCGCAGGCGCACGCCCACCCGAGGCGGGCCGCGGCGAACCGGCCAGCACTGGCGGCGGTCGCGGGGACCTGCCGCCGCGTCGCAGCGGAGCTGCGGGAGGTGCCGCCGGGCGCGGGAGCCTCGTGCGCCAGGCCGTCACGCTGCTGGTCCACTTTCCGGCAGCCGCCCGCGGCGTCGCAGCCGGCGTCATCGATGCGCTCGAGTCGCTCGGCCAGCCCGGCATGCCGCTGCTGCGCGAATTGCTCGCGCAGCAGCGCGAAGAGCCGTGCGAATCGACGGGGCAATTGCTGGAACGCTGGCGCGAGCGCGCCGAGCTGGCCCAGCTCGCCAAGCTTGCGCAGGTGCCGATGCTGCTGGCCGACGTGCCCGCCGCCAGCCTCGAACTGCAGCAGCTGCTCGGTCGTCTGGCGGACGAAGGCCAGCGCACGCGCATCGATGAGCTGCTCGAGATCGACCGCAGCCGCGGCTGGTCCGAGCCAGAAAAGCTTGAATTTCAAAAGCTTATGACAAATCGCGGCACCCCCGCGGGCAGCTCGCCGCCGCCGCGCGCCGGTCGCCCCCGCGAGCCGGGCCCCGGCCGCTGATCCCAGCGTCGCGACCCCACGGAATCTGGCGGCGCGTTCAAGGTCTCAGTATTATTAGCGGTTCACTACACGAAAGCCGCCGGCCACGCGACCGGTGGTCGCGGCCGCCACCTCTGTCCGCACGGATCAGCTCCAGAACATGACACGCAAAGCCAAGCCCTCGACTCCCGCCCGCAAGCCTGTCCGCGCTGAAAAGCCCGCCAAGGCCGCTGCGAAACCCGTCGCCGTCAAGGCTGCGCCAAAGAAGGCCGCGCCGGTGAAGGTCGCCGCGAAGCCGGTGCCGGCCAAGCCTGCGCCGGCGAAAGCGGTGGTCGGCAAGCTGCCGGCACCGCCCGCCGCCAAGGCGGCGCCCGTGAAGGCGCCCGAACCCGCCAAGCCGGGCAAGGACAAGCCGGCGGCTGCGGCACCTGCCAAGGCTGCCGTCGCGGCCACGCCGGCCGCGGCGCCCGCCACGCCGCGGGGCAAGGACACAGAGAGCCGCAAGGCGGCCGCTGCGTCCGTGCCGCTGCCGCGCCTGCCGGCCATCCCGGAAGACCGCCAGTCGCAGCTCAAGCAGCTGATCGCGCTCGGCAAGGAACAGAGCTACCTGACCTACTCGCAGGTCAACGACTACCTGCCCAGCGAGATCGTCGATCCGGAGCAGATCGAAGAGATCGTCAACACGATCAACGACATGGGCATCCCGGTGTACGAGAAGGCGCCGGACAGCGAGTCGCTGCTGGCCGCCGAGCCGTCGGCCCCGTCCGATGAAGAGGCGATCGAAGAAGCCGCTGCGGCACTCGCGGCGCTCGATGCCGAACTCGGCCGCACCACCGACCCGGTGCGCATGTACATGCGCGAGATGGGCACGGTCGAGCTGCTGACGCGCGAGGGCGAGATCCGCATCGCCAAGCGCATCGAGGAAGGCCTCGACGCCGTCCGCGCGCAGCTGGCCATGTATCCGGCGACGCACGAGTACATCCTGCGCGCCTACGAGCCCGTCAAGGCTGGCCAGGCGCGCCTGGTCGACATCATCGTGGGCTTCATCGACCCGAACGCGCCCGACGTGATCGCGCAGCCGCAGAACCCGACCAAGGTCGAGGTCGCGGACGCGGCGGCCGAAGCCGAATCGGAAGACGAGAGCGAGGACGGCGACAGCGAGGAAGAAGCCGTCGACACCGGCCCGGATCCGGAAGAAGCGGCGCGCCGCTTCTCGTCGATCCAGAAGCTGCATGCGCAGGTACTGGGCTCGCTCGAGAAGGCGGGCGCCGAGGATCCGAAGACCGTCAAGCTGCGCCGCAAGCTCGCCGACGAGTTCATGGAGCTCAAGCTGTCGCCGCGCATGTTCGAGGCGCTGATCGCCAACCTGCGCCTGCACGTCAACGAAGTGCGGCTGCTCGAGCGCGAGATCATGACTTACGCGGTGCGCGATGCCGGCATGCCGCGCAAGGAATTCATCACGACGTTCCCGAAGAACGAGACCAGCAACCGCTGGCTGCAGAAGCACATGAAGGCCGGCAAGAAGTACTCCGCCGGCCTGGCGAAGTTCAAGGACGACATCGAGAAGCGCCAGCAGCGCCTGCTCGAGATCGAGCAACTGCGCCACCTGTCGATCGGCGACATCAAGGACATCAACCGCGAAGTGTCGATCGGCGAAGCCAAGGCACGCCGCGCGAAGAAGGAAATGGTCGAGGCGAACCTGCGCCTCGTGATTTCGATCGCGAAGAAGTACACGAACCGCGGCCTGCAGTTCCTCGACCTGATCCAGGAAGGCAACATCGGCCTGATGAAGGCCGTGGACAAGTTCGAATATCGCCGCGGCTACAAGTTCTCGACCTACGCGACCTGGTGGATCCGCCAGGCCATCACGCGTTCGATCGCCGACCAGGCGCGCACGATCCGCATCCCGGTGCACATGATCGAAACCATCAACAAGCTGAACCGCATTTCGCGGCAGATGCTGCAGGAGATGGGCCGCGAGCCGACGCCGGAAGAGCTGGCCGTGCGCATGGAGATGCCCGAGGACAAGGTCCGCAAGGTGCTCAAGATCGCCAAGGAACCGATCTCGATGGAAACGCCGATCGGCGACGACGAGGATTCGCACCTCGGCGACTTCATCGAAGACACCTCGGTCGCCTCGCCGATCGACCAGGCGACGATGGAATCGCTGCGCGAGACGACGCATTCGGTGCTGGCGCAGCTGACGCCGCGCGAAGCCAAGGTGCTGCGCATGCGCTTCGGCATCGACATGAACACCGACCACACGCTCGAAGAAGTCGGCAAGCAGTTCGACGTCACGCGCGAGCGCATCCGCCAGATCGAAGCCAAGGCGCTGCGCAAGCTGCGCCACCCGAGCCGCAGCGAACAGCTGCGCAGCTTCCTCGTCGACGAATAGCAACCGGTCGGGGCGCAAGCCCCGGCCGGCCTTCGGAAACTGCGCATGCCTGCGGGCGCCGGCCGGGCCTAGGCTGGGGATTCACATCCCGGCTGCTGCTGACGGAGCCCCGCAGTGACGACACGCAACACCTTGAGGTCCAGGGCGCGGCCCCGGGCCGTCGCGTCGGGCGATATCGCGCCGCAGCTCGCCCCCGCAGCCCTCGCCCGCCATAGCGCGAGCGAAGCCGCCATGGCGGCCAATACGGCCACGGCACAGGCACTGGCCGACATCGCGCATCGCAACCATGGCGCAGCGAACGGCGCTGGCGCCACGGACGTCGAAGCCGTCATCAGCGGCGCCTCGCCCGATGAACTCGTGGCCCTGCGCCACCTGCTGCGTCGTCGCAGCCGCGATGCGCGCACCGCCCGGCGCGAACTCGACGACGCCGAGCTGGCCCCCGACTGGCGCAGCGGCGGCTATCCGTATCGCCACCTGATGTCCCGCGACCGCTACGAACAGCAGAAGTACCGACTGCAGGTCGAACTGCTGAAGCTGCAGGCCTGGGTCAAGGAATCGGGCGGGCGCATCGTCATCCTGTTCGAGGGCCGCGACGCCGCCGGCAAGGGCGGCGCCATCAAGCGCTTCATGGAGCACCTGAACCCGCGCGGCGCGCGTGTGGTCGCGCTCGAGAAGCCGAGCGAGGTCGAGCGCGGCCAGTGGTACTTCCAGCGCTATGTGCAGCACCTGCCGACGCGCGGCGAGATCACGATGTTCGATCGCTCGTGGTACAACCGTGCCGGCGTCGAACGCGTCATGGGCTTCTGCAGCGACGCCGAGTACGCGCAGTTCGTGCGCGAGACGCCCGAATTCGAGCGGCACCTCGTGCGCAGCGGCCTGCACCTGTTCAAGTTCTGGTTCTCGGTCAGCCAGCCCGAACAGCGCCGGCGCTTCAAGGAACGCCGCTCGCACCCGCTCAAGCAGTGGAAACTGAGTCCGGTTGACCTCGCCTCGCTCGACAAATGGGGCGATTACACGCGCGCCAAGGAAGCGATGTTCTTCCACACCGACACGGCCGATGCACCGTGGACGGTCATCAAGTCGGACTGCAAGAAGCGCGCGCGGCTGAACGCGATGCGCTACGTGCTGCACAGCCTGCCCTACGCCAACAAGGACGAAGCGGCGATCGGTGCGATCGATCCGCTGCTGGTCGGGCGCGCCAACGTGGTCTACGAGCGCGGCGAGCGTCCGGCGTTGCCCGGCGTCTGAGGCAGGCCAGACCCGCGCGCCGGGGCGCGAATCTGATCAGCCGCCCGCGGCGACGCCGCCGCCCGTGCCTCGTATCCGGCTGATCACTGCGAGCGTGCCCACGACGAGCCCGCCCGCGATCACGCCCGTCAACGCATCGGCCAGCAGCGACACCAGCATCGCCGCGGCGCCCGCCATGCCGGCGGTGGCCGCCTCGACGGCGTGCTGAAGAAACGGCAGGCCGTGCAGCAGGATGCTGCCGCCGACCAGGAACATCGCCACGGTGCCGGCGATCGCCAGCGCCTTCATGAACTTGGGCGCCGCGATCAGGATGCCGCGACCGATCGAGCGCAGCACCGCCCTAGCGCTGCGCGTCAGGTGCAGGCCGAGATCGTCGAGCTTGACGATGCCGGCGACCAGGCCGCAGACGCCCACCGTCATCAACGCGGCGATCGTGGTCAGCACGGACAGCTACGTCATGAACGGCTTGTCGCTGGCGGTGCCGAGCGCGATCACGATGATCTCCGCCGACAGGATGAAATCCGTGCGGATCGCGCCCTTGATCTCGTCCTTATCGAGCGCGACGAGATCGACGCTCTCGTCGACCACGGCGGCGTGCAGCGCGGCGCGGTGCGGTGCGGTGCGTGGCACTGTCGGGCTGGTGGAACCGCTTCTCGACGACCTTTTCGAAGCCGTCGTAGCACAGAAAGGCGCCGCCGATCATCAGCAGCGGCGTCACCGCCCAGGGCGCGAGCGCGCTGATCGCGAGCGCAGCTGGCACGAGGATCAGCTTGTTGACCACCGACCCTTTGGCGACGCCCCTCACGACCGGCAGTTCCCGATCGGCGCGCACGCCTGAAACCTGCTGCGCGTTCAGCGCCAGGTCGTCGCAGAGCACGCCCGCTGTTTTCTTGGTGGCGACCTTGGTCAACGCGGCGACGTCGTCCAGGATGGACGCGATGTGATCGATCAGTGCGAGCAAGCTGCTTCCGGCCAACGGGCGGTCTCCGTCAATAAGGGGCGCTGGCACCATAGCAAGTCGCCATGGCAGGCCGGATGTGACGCCGCCGGCTTCCCGGCAGCCCGGTGCTGGAGCAGCTTGGCTGCATGAAGCGGTTCTTCGATCGCCTGCTGCAGCGCAATGCGGCCGAGCCCGAGCCAAAAGCGGCGCGCCCGTCCGATGCCGCCCGCACGGGCTCGCACGCCGTGAAGCGCGAGTTGCCGCGGGTCAATACCTACCAGGCGGTCGAGATCGTCCCTTGCTTGAAGGCCTGCGACTCGGCGCGCGAGATCTAGGGCACGCGCTTCCTCGCCCACCGCGCGCCCGTGCTACCGCTCGGCATCTGTGATCGCAAGGCAGAGTGCACCTGCCGCTTCCGCAAGCATGACGACCGCCGCGTCGGTCCGCAGCGCAATCCCTATGCCTCGGAACTGGTGCGGGCATACCCGGGCCAGGACCGCCGTGGCACCCGCGGCCGGCGCAGCAGCGATCGCTGAGCGCGCGGCGCGGGCCCGCCGCCGGGTCAGGCCGGCTGGAATGCGGCGCGGTGCTCGCGGATGAATCCCTCGACCGTCATCGGCTCGCGCCCCGTCACGTCACGAAAGGTCGTGGTCGGCACCGACACATAGCCCTTCGCAATCTCGGCGAAGATGTTGCAGACCGCATCGAGGTGCCACTGGCTCTTCAGGAACTGACCGAGGAAGGCCCGATACGCAGCCGGATCCTGCGGCACGTACTGCACGGGCCGACCGAGCACGCGAGTGAAGATGGCCGCGACGTCATGGAAGCTCATGCGATCCGGGCTCGTGATGTCATAGCTCTTGTTCTCGTGACCCGGCGTGCTGAACACGTGCGCGATGAACTGGCCGACATCGCGCGCATCCATGAACACGGCGGCGCCCTGCTCGCCGAACGGGTAATAGAACTTGCCCTCGGCCTTGATGGTCGCGGCGTTGCCGAGGAAATTCTGCAGGTAGAAGCTCGGGCGGACGATGGTCCAGGCCGGCGCGACGCGGCGCACGTGCTGCTCGGACTCCCAGTGGGTGCGATGGACCGGATTCGGCGCACCCGCGTGCGACTCGACCGAAGAAACCTTCAGCACGTGCCGCACGCCGCTCGCGACGGCGACATCCGTCAGGTGCTTCTCGTTGGCGAGCTGGCTCTCGCCGTTCGGCAGGATGATCGCGATTCGATCGACGCCCGCACAGGCCGCGCGCACCGCCGCCGGATCGGCCGCATCGCCGGTGGCGAGCTGCACGCCCGCTGCAGCCAGCGCGGCAGCCTTGTCGGGATTGCGGACCAGCGCCCGCACCGGCAGCCCCCGTTGCGCGAGCTCGCGCGCCGCGACCAAGCCGCTCCGTCCCGTCGCACCCGTAATCAAGATCATGGTCAGTCTCCCGAAGTTCTGTGTTCAGGCAGCGGCCGTCTGGATACCATACACAGACTGGGTTGCCGAGCGCAGCGCGCGCCGCAACCGAAAAATCGCAAGAGGGGACCCATGGCCGGACAACGCAGCATCTGCGACCTGTGTGACGACCACCCGGACGACGTGCGCATCGCCGCGGCAGTGCTGCACAGCTATGGCGGGCACGCCGCGTTCGGCGGGCGCGCCACCACCGTGCAGTGTCATGAGGACAACGCGCTGCTGGCGAGCGTGCTCGATGAACCAGGCACCGGACGCGTGCTGGTCGTCGACGGCGGCGGCTCGCTGCACCGGGCGCTGGTCGGCGGCAAGCTCGGCGCAAAGGCCGCGAAGAACGGCTGGGCGGGCATCGTCGTGCACGGCGCCATCCGCGATGTCGAGGAGCTCGACCAGATCGCAGTCGGCGTGCTGGCGCTGGGCGTTTCGCCGCGCCGGCCGCACAAGCTCGGCGCAGGCGCGCGCGATGTCGTCGCGCAGGTCGCGGGCATCGTCATCGCACCGGGTGACTGGGTCTGGGCCGATCGCAACGGCCTGATCGCCGCTGCGCGCGAACTCGCCTGAGCGGCGCCGTGCAGGCTGTGGAGAAACCATACTCCCCAGCCTGCGAGCGCAATCGCGATCCCATCCTTGGCGTGCTGCGCGAGCACTTCGCCGACCGGCGCGAGGTGCTCGAGATCGGCAGCGGCACGGGCCAGCACGCGGCCTGGTTCGCGCGCCACCTGCCGCACCTGGCCTGGCACAGTTCCGACGTCGCCGCGCATCTGCCCGGCATCCGCGCCTGGCTCGCCGAGCCGCCGCTGCCGAATGCACCGCCGCCCTTCGAACTGGATGTCGGCGGCGAATGGCCGACGCGACGCTGGGACGCTGCATTCTCGGCCAATACGCTGCACATCATGTCCTGGGAAGAAGTGCAGCAGCTGTTCGCGCGACTAGGCGCCGCACTCGCGGACAACGCCGTGCTCGCGATCTACGGCCCGTTCAACCGCGACGGCCGACCGAGCTCTGACAGCAACGCCGAATTCGACGCGATGCTGCGCGCTCGCGCGCCGCACATGGGCCTGCGCGACGTCGCGGCGGTCGATGCGCTGGCCGCCACCGGCGGCCTGCGGCTCGTCGCCGAGATCGCCATGCCGGCCAACAACCTGACGCGCGTGTGGCGCCGACCGTGACAGGGCCAACCGCGACCGGACCCAGCGGCGCCGCCGAACCGGTGACGCTGCCGCGCGCGCTGACCTTGCTGACGGCGATCGGTGCCGTGATCGGCATCATGATCGGCAGCGGCGTCTTTCGCGTGCCGACGAGCATCGCGGCGCTGGTCGGCGAGCCGTGGGCGATCCTTGCGCTGTGGGTCGTCGGCGGCACGCTCGCGCTGTGCCTGGCGCTGCTGCTGTCGGAACTGGCTGCGATGTTCCCGCAGGCCGGCGGCATGTATGTGTTCCTGCGCGAAGCGTTCGGCGACCTCGTCGCGTTCGTCTATGGCTGGACATACCTGCTGGTGAACCCGGCCGCCTGGGCCACGATCGCGATGGCCTGCGCGGAATTCACCGGCTACTTCGTGCCGCTCGACGAGCCAGCGCAAAGGCTGGTGGCGATGGCGATCATCATCGTGCTGTGCACGATCAACGTCGTCTCGACGCGCTGGGGGGCGGCGGCGCAGAACGTCAGCACCGGCGCGAAGTTCGTCATGCTGCTGGTGCTGGTCGGGCTGGTGTTCGGCTACGCCGACGGCGGCGGCGGCGCGTTTGCGATCGCCGCGCAGGAGGGTTTCACGGCGCCGTCGTTCTCGGCCTGGCTGCTGGCGCTGATCGCGGTGATGTGGGCCTTCGATGGCTTCGCCGGCTTCTGCGCGCTGGCAGGCGAGATCCGCGAGCCGCAGCGCAACCTGCCGCGCGCGCTGCTGATCGGCGTGTCGGCGGTGACGGTGCTGTACCTGCTGGTCAATGCCGCGCTGCTGTACGCGCTGCCGGTCGACCGGATCGCGGCGACGCCACTCGCGCTGTCGCTGGCGGTCGAGTTCGTGACCGGGCCCTTGGCCGCGCTGATCGTCGCGGGCCTGGTCGTCATCGCAACGCTGAGTTCGCTTGCCGGGTGCGTGCTGTCGGACCCTCGCGTGTTCTTTGCCGCGGCTCGCGACGGCCTGTTCTTCCGCCGCATCGGCGCCGTGCAGCCGCGCTTCCTGACACCGGCGAATGCCATCATCTTGCATGGCCTGCTCGCCTGCATCTACGCATCGGCGCGCACCTTCGACCAGCTGGCCGCAACCTTCGTGCTCGGCATCGTGCCGTTCTACACGCTCGCCGCGCTCGCGGTCTGGCGCCTGCGCCACACGCAACCGCAGACGCCGCGGCCGTACCGCGCGCCGCTCGCACCCCTGCTCGCCAGCATCTGGTGCGGCGCGGCGCTGCTGATCATCGGCAACGCGTTGTTCGAATCGCCGCTGATCACCGGCATCAACCTGCTGATCACGGCGCTCGGCCTGCCGGTGTACGCGATCTGGCGCTGGATACGCAACCGGGAGGTATCGTGATGCTGACACGCAAGGATTTCCTGCGCGGCGCGGGCGCCGCCGGACTGCTGGCGCTCGCCCCGGCGGCGCGCGCGGCACCGCGCGTCACCGCGAAAGGCACCGAGCTGCTGCTGACGGACGCCGTCGTGCTGACCATGGACGACACGCGGCGCGCGTTCCGCGCCGGATTCCTGTGGCTGAGGGATGGCCGCATCCATCGTGTCGGATCGATGCGCGAACTCGGCGCCGTGCCGCGCGGCACACCGCGCCGCGCGCTCAACGGCAGGCTGCTGATGCCCGGCCTCATCAACTGCCATACCCATTTGTCGAACGGGGTGTTGCGCGGCCTCTACGACGAGATGCCGCTCGAGGTCTGGTTCAGCAAAGGCATGTGGCCAGTACTCGATGGGCTCAACGGCCGCAACGGCGAACCCGCGGCCGCGCTGTCACTGCTCGAACTGATGTCGATGGGCGTGACGACGACGGCCACCGGCGAGATCGGCGCGCCGAACCCTGATCTGCTGGACGGCGTGCTGAACAGCGTCGAGCGCTCCGGCATCCGCGCGCTGGTGTCGCGCATCGCGATGGACAGCGCCGATGAATCCAGTCCGTCGCAGTTCATCCGCGCCGGCTATCGCGACACGCCGCAGTTCGCCGCCGACGAAGTGCGCCGCCTGAAGCGCCGCTACGATTCGGATCGCGTGACCGTGACGCCCGAAGCGATCGGGGTGCTGCGCTGCACGCCCGAGATGGTGCAGGCCATGCACGCCGTGTCGGTCGAGCACCAGTGCCTGTTCACGATGCACGCCGCGAGCTCGCAGGACGAGCGCGACGCGAGCCGCAAGCGCTTCGGCCACGGCAGCATCACGCAACTCGAGAAGCTCGGCGTGCTCGGTCCGCGCACGCTGCTCGCGCACGCGATCTGGCTCGATGACGCGGAGATTCGCCTGCTCGCGGAGCGCGGCACGGGCCTGTCGCACAACCCGGTCTCGAATGCCTACTACGCCTCTGGCGTGGCGCGACTGCCGGAACTGCTCGCCGCCGGCGCGCGGGTTGGACTCGGCGTCGACGGCGCCTCGACCAACAACGGCCAGAACGTCTGGGAAACGATGAAAATGGCGATGCTGTTCCAGAAGCAGTTCCGCGAGCAGCCGGGCTTCGGTTCCGCGGAACTCGCGCTCGAGCTGATGACCCGCGGCGGCGCAGCGGCGCTGCACCTGGAGCAGGAGATCGGTTCGCTGGAGGCCGGCAAGCGCGCCGATTTCGTCGTCATCGACACGGAGCGCGTCTCGCTCGCGCCGTCGCAGACCCTGGTGTCGAATCTCGTCTACTCGAACGACCCGTGGGCCGTGCGCGATGTCTATGTGGATGGCGAGCACATCGTCCGCGATGGCGTGCACCGCGCCTTCGATCGCCCCGCCGTGATCCGCGGGGCGCAGGCAGCGCTGGCGCGGGTGCTCGAGCGCGCCGGCCTGACGAACTACATCGAAGGCCGCAGCCGCTGGCAGTGGCAGTAGCGGCGACGCGGGTCAGCCGGCGCGCAGCAGCGCGCTGGCACGCTCGGCGGCGGCCGCCGGCGCGTCGTCCTCGGCCTGGATCGACGTGCTGCCGTTGCCATAGGGCGCGTACATCGCCGCATCCGTGACCTTGAACAGCCCGAGCACGCGCGCGCGCGCGGCACTCGCCAGATGCATGACGCCGCAATCAGCCGTCACGAACATCGACAGGGCGCGGCAGACCGCCGCCATTTCACGCGGCTGCGACGAAAAGTACGCCGGAAACTCGCCGCCGAAGCGCGCGCGGCCGTCATGCGGCACGAACTCGACGAGCCGCGCGGCCGGCTCGAGCGCGCGGAAGCGCTGCAGGAACGCACCCCACCATTCGCGCGAGTAGGTCTTGCGGCCCGAAGCCGTGCCATACAGCGCGACCGCGGGCCCGTCGCCCGGCGTTGCGAGGCGCAGCAGGCGCGCGAGCTGCACCCGGCCGCGCTCGAGCTCCGCCGGCGTCAGGCGCAGGTCCATCGGCGGAGGCGCATCGGGCAGGCCGGTCGCGCCGGGCAGCGCCTGCTGCAGCAGATGCACGCCCATCTGCGCCATGTGCGCGGGCATGCCTTCGGTGCTGACGGCATGCGTCAGGTCCGCGCCGCGCCGGTCGCCGGGCCAGCGGTACCCGAGCTTGCAGGTCGCCTGCACCGATTCGAGCAGGAAGCGGCCACTGCGGGACTTCGGCGTCGGATCGATCGCGAGATCGAAGCGCTCGCTGCGAATCTGGTTCAGCAGGCGCAGTACGCGCGCCGGACTGGTGTAGCTGCGCGCCGGGAACGAGTGGATCACCGTGACCTGCCGATACTCGCGGAACAACAGTGCGGGCGCATGCCCACCCGTGATCACGTCGACTTCGGCGCCAGGGAACACGTCTTCGATGACCGCGAGCAGCGGCAGCAGCAGCACGTTGTTGCCGAGACGGTGATTGGAGCGAACGACGGCGATGCGGCAGATGCCGCGGATGTTCAGTGGATCGTTCACGACGGCGCATTATACGCAGGCCAAGCACCGGCGGTGCGAGTGCGGCGCGCAGGTCATCGGTGCTAGACTGACGCGCTTGACTTCGCAGCAGCAGCCGCGCACGTGAATACTCCCGTCGAGAAAATCAGCGGCTGCGTGATCACCTTCAACGAGCAGGCGAAGATCGCGGGCTGCCTGCGCTCGCTCGCCGCCTGCTGCGATGAATTGCTGGTGGTCGACTCGGGTTCTGTGGATGCGACCCGCGAGCTTGCCGAAGCGGCCGGCGCCCGGGTGTTGCGCCGCGAGTGGACCGGGTACCGCAGCCAGAAGCAGTTTGCGGTGGACGCAGCCACGCATGACTGGATCCTGTTCCTCGATGCGGACGAGGAAGCCAGCGAGCAGCTTGCGCAGGACATTCAACGCTTGCGCGACGCAGGCGCGGCGCAGGCCGCCTACCGGATTCCGTTCCGCTCGATCTATCTGGGCCGGAAGCTGCGCTTTGGCGACACCGCGCGCGAAAGCCACGTGCGGTTCTTCGACCGTCGGCGCTGTCGTTTCGGCGGCTACGAAATACACGAACGAATCGAGTACGACGGCGCACCCGGACGGCTCGCGGGACACATCCTCCACGACTCGTATCGCAACCTCGAACACCAGCTTTCCAAGGCCGCCACCTACGCGCGCCTGATGGGCGAGCAGATGCATGCTCACGGCAAGCGCGGCAGTCTGCGCAAACTGCTGTTCAACCCGCCGTGCCGTTTCCTGCGTGGCTATCTGTTTCGGCTTGGCTTCCTGGACGGTTGGCGCGGCCTCGTCTGGTCGATCGTCGATGCCAACTATGTCCGCCAGAAGTATCTGCACCTGTGGGTGCTCTCGACCGCAGCGAAGGCCGCGAGGAAGCACGACGCCAGCGCCTGAGCGGCGCACCGGCGCATGGCTTCAATAACGGCGCCAGAGCACGGCGAGCCGGCCGCGCAATTCTGAACACGGCGTAAGGTGGATAGGCTGCTCCGCTGGGCGAGGATAGAGCCCGGGAAGAAGG
>CAZPJE010000113.1:0-1523 GCA_964586725.1 uncultured Steroidobacteraceae bacterium
TGCTCGTACAGCGTGCGCGCCCAAGCGGGCACCTGGCCCCCGATCTCGATGACCGTGCCGGACCTGAAGGTGATCGCCAGCGACGCGCGCCGATTCAATGACGAGTTGTCGTACACGAAGGCCAGATCCGACCGAAGCACCGCCTGCTTGATCAGCACCTGGTTGCGCTCGTAGCGCTCGCGGATCTTGTCTTCCGGGACATCGTGTCCGCCACGTCGGACACGCGTCGCGACCCGCATCACCGACAGCTCGGGGCTGCGCACATTGATGTGGTAGGTCGCGACACGAAACCCGGCGGCCTTCGCCGAACCGATCAGCTCCAGCTTCGACGGATGCGAGAACGTCGTCTCGGTGATGAAGCTGCGCTGTTCGCGCAGCGCGGCGTCACGACGGGCATCGGCAATGCGGGCTGCCGAATAGGCTGCCGACAACGCCGAGTCCTTCAGCTCGTCGCGCTGGATGATGTCGGCATTGATGAACGGGGCAGCGACCGACGGCTTGAGGACTGCCTCGTAGAACGTCGACTTGCCGGCTCCGTTCGGGCCGGCAATGACGAACATCGTCGGGCGCTTCACACCGGCTCGGTCGGTCCGTACACCACGGTGCCGTCATCGGCGATGCCAACGCCCAGGCCGTCGGCGGCCAGCTTCTCGTAGACGGCCTCGCCTTGCAGCGTGAGCGGCGCCTTGGCCAGCCCGAGCAGGAACTCGTCGTGTTCGTCGTCGTCCAGATCACCCGGATCGACCGGCTGCAGGCCACGCAGGGCGGCCTCGATCCGCGACATGGTCATCGTCGGGTTCCGCTCGGCCGCTCGTCCGAGCCGCATCCAGTACTCCGCCTGGCCGGAGACGGAGCGGTTGTTGAGTTCGGCCGCACGCCGAAGCTCGGCCATCTCGGCCTCAGAGATCCGAACAGCGTTGCTCATGATGACATTGCATTTTGCAACAATGGAGGTTGCACTATATCACCCCGCTGGTTCTGATCCGCGAACCCGGTACGGACCGCCCACAGGCGGGCGGCAAATACCCCCTTGGGTTGCGACAGGACCAGCCACCGGTCGACCCATCCTGGGCGCCGAAGAGGCCAGCGTGCCCCCTCCGTTGCGCACTGTCAGATAAGTAGATACTATTTCTGCCATTCGAAGGAGCCTGCCGTGTCGACGCTTGCCCGCCAAGTCCTGATGCATGCCGCCACCCTCCCAGAGGGCGGCACCGTGACCGCCCGGGCGCTGCTGCATCTGGGCAGTCGCGCGGCGGTCGATCAGGCGCTGTCGCGCCTCACGCGCCGCGGTGAGCTGCTGCGCGTCGAGCGAGGCGTCTATGTGCTCCCGGTGAAGAGCTCGTTCGGTACGCGTGCGCCGGAGGCATCCCGAGTGGTTCGGCACTGGGCGAGTGAGCGGGGCGAGATCGTGGCCAGCCATGGCGCAGCCGCTGCGAACGCGATGGGCCTGACCACGCAGGTGCCCGTGCGGCAGGTGTTTCTGACCTCGGGCCGCAATCGCACCCTCAGGTTGGGCGGGCAGA
>CAZPJE010000114.1:0-2010 GCA_964586725.1 uncultured Steroidobacteraceae bacterium
AGTCGACGGCCATCTCGGATGCCGGTTTGACCAAGCAGACCCTTTACGAGGTCGAACGCAGCGCCTTCACCCGGACGACCTATGACCGGGCCATTGAAAGCCTGAATGCGGTCAACGACGAGATTGCCCAGCTCATTCAGAAGACTTGGGGGCGCTGATGACCGACAGCAAAAAAAAGCGCATGTCCATGCTGGATAGTCTGGCAGTGGCGGGGACGCCCCCTGCCCCTGGTAGCATGATGTCAAGTAATCGGGCCCTGCGTTCGGCGCGTGATGCTGTCGATGCTCACCATGTTTGGGAGCTCGATCCAGCCGATATCCAAGACGAGCGTTACTCGGATCGCCTCGACCCAAAGGATGTGCACGATCTTCGCGCGTCAATTGAACAAAACGGGCAGACCGTGCCCATCCTTGTTCGGCGGCACCCGACCGACCCCAACCGGTATCTCCTCGTCTATGGACGCCGCCGTCTTGAGGCTATTCGTGCTTCCGACAAAGTGAGCAAGGTTCGCGCCCTCATCGCTAACCTGGACGATACGGCGGCACTGCGCGCTCAGGTTTCAGAGAACACTGGTAGGCGTGACCTGAGTTACATCGAGCGCGCCCTCTTTGCTCAGGAGCTGCTCGATAGTGGCTTTGGCTCGCAGGCACAGATTGCCGAAGTGCTCAACGTGACCCGTTCGGCGGTATCGATGTCGATCTCTGTTGCCAAGGCGATCGGAACTGGACTGGCCCATGCAATCGGACCGGCGCATGGCGTCGGACGTCCCAGATGGGAAGCTTTGGCAAAAGAGCTTGGCGACAGTCGGATAGAGATCGACGATCTTTCCCGATTTGCTCTTGATGTTCGCGCCAAGGCGGCCGTGAACGAACAGGCGGATGAGGATCAGCAGGTTGATCCTTCGGTGGCGGCTTTTGAGGCCGTTGCGCGGCTCGTAAAAAAGAGTGTGAGCTCGACGCTCGGCAAGAAGCCGAGATCGAAGACCACTGCCCTTGTGATTGATGGTGCGCCCGTGGCGCGATCAAGAGATCTGGCCGGGCGCTTCGTCTGGACCTGACGGATGTGGATGATGCCTTTGCGGAGTGGCTTGATGCCCGCGCGCAGGACGTCCTCGAAGAGCTTCACGATCGCTGGAAAGGCGAGACATGAAGAGAGGCAGAGCAGCAACAAAAAGGAGGCACGGTACAGGCTAAAGAAAAGGTCCCGCAAAGCTTGCGCTCCACGAGACCCCAACTTTGATCTTAGCACTTTCAAGGTAGTGGGCCAGCGCGCAAACCGCAAGTCATATGTGATTCGCGGAACAGCTTTTCTATGCCTTCGTGAATGACATCATGGAGTACATACCGATTTCGCCGTTTATGCGGCCGATCTCGCACGCCCATCTGCGCGTGGTCGAGCGGCCTGAGGCGTCTGTTCCGGGCAAGCCCGTCAACAAGTGGGAGCTCCTTCGCGAGCTGTCCAAGGCGCAGTCCGCCTTTGGGGTTTCCGAGCGCGATCTGACCGTTCTGCAGGGGCTTCTCAGCTTCTTTCCTGATGATGCGCTTGGCGGAAACGCAGAAATGGTCGTCTTCCCGTCCAACAAGGCGATCTGCGAGCGGCTGAACGGCATGGCCTGCTCCACGATGCGCAGGCACATTGCCCGTCTGGTTGACGCTGGGTTGCTCATGCGCCGCGATAGTCCCAATGGGAAGCGGTATGTCCGCAAGCATGACGAAGAGCGCGTGGCTTTCGGCTTCGACCTCTCGCCACTCTACTGCCGATCCGAAGAGGTGGCACGGGCTGCCGAGGCTGTGCGTGAGGCCGAGGACCGTGTCCGGCGACTGCGGGAGGTCGTGAGCCTCATGCGGCGCGATCTCGCTGCCCTCGCGGAGTTTGGAGAGGAGATCCGGCCAGGCCTTGGTCTCTGGGACCAGCTACGCGACAAGGCTGTCCTTACTGCTCGCGCCCTGCGCCGCAAGCTCACGCTCGAAGATCTCTTGGTATATCGGGCAGACCTCGAAGCCCTTCTCA
>CAZPJE010000115.1:0-6850 GCA_964586725.1 uncultured Steroidobacteraceae bacterium
GTGGCTGGCGTTGGCTGCCGTTGTCGATCGCGATCATCGCGCTCGACCAGGTCACCAAGGCCTGGATCGAGTCGAGCTTCGAACTGTATGAATCGATCGCGGTGCTGCCGGTGCTCGACATCACGCGGCTGCACAACCCGGACGCTGCGTTCAGTTTTCTCGCCGACGCGGGCGGCTGGCAGCGCTGGTTCTTCACCGGTCTCGCGCTCGTCGTCAGCATCGGCATCGTCTGGTGGCTGCGCCGCATCGATCCGCGGCAGCAGCTCGCTCTGTCGTCCGGACTCGCGCTGATCATGGGCGGCGCGATCGGCAACGTCATCGACCGGCTGCAGCACGGCTTCGTGATCGACTTCGTGCATGTGCACTGGGGTGCCGCCTATTTCCCGGCGTTCAACGTGGCCGATGCCGCGATCACCGTCGGCGCCGGCCTGTTGCTGCTCGACGCCTGGAACGAATGGCAGCGCGAGCGCGCCGCTGCCCGGAGTAGCCGATGAAGATACTGCTCGCCAATCCCCGCGGCTTCTGTGCCGGCGTCGACCGCGCGATCGACATCGTCGAACGCGCGATCGAGCTGTTCGGCGCGCCCATCCATGTTCGCCACGAGGTCGTGCACAACAAGCACGTCGTCGACCGGCTGCGTGAACTCGGCGCCGTGTTCGTCGAGGAGCTCGACGAAGTGCCCGATGGCGCCACCGTGATCTTCTCGGCGCATGGCGTGTCATCGGCGGTCGAGCAGGAGGCCGCGCGGCGCGGCTTGAACGTGTTCGATGCGACCTGCCCGCTGGTGACGAAGGTGCACATGGAGGTGCAGCGCTATTCGCGCGAAGGGCGCGATGTGCTTCTGATCGGCCACGAGGGGCACCCGGAGGTAGAGGGCACGATGGGGCGGTTCGACACGTCGACCGGTGGCAGCATCCGGCTGATCGAGAACATCGAAGCCGCGCGCGAGCTCGAGGTGCGCGACCCGGCCAACCTGGCCTTCGTCACCCAGACCACCCTGTCGGTCGATGACACGGCCGAGATCGTCGATGTGCTGCGCAAGCGCTTTCCCGACCTGCGGACGCCGCGCCGCGAGGACATCTGCTACGCGACGCAGAACCGCCAGGATGCCGTCAAGGATCTCGCCACCCACGCCGACATCATCATCGTGGTCGGTTCGAAAGCCAGCTCGAACTCGAACCGCCTGGTCGAACTCGGCGAGCGGCTGGGCAAGCCGGCGTATCTCGTCGACGACGCCAGCGGGCTGCGGCACGAGTGGTTCGATGGCTGCAGCGCCGTGGGCGTGACTGCGGGCGCGTCTGCGCCCGAGCAACTCGTGCAGGGCGTGGTCGCGCAACTGCGCGCCTGGGGTGGCGAGACGATCGGCGAGCTCGCCGGCCGCGAGGAGCACGTGGTGTTCTCGATGCCGCGCGCGCTGCGGCGTCGCCAGGAAGCGGGCTGAGTCAGCGCCAGCAGTCGGCAGTGGTATCCGCGCCGGAGCCGCTCCGCGCTGCCCGGGTGCTGCGATGATCCAGCGAGAACTCCTGGCACAGTGAGTCGTCGCGCTGCCGGCCCGTGGTTTGCGGCGTTGCCCGGGCCACGTAGCCGCTGCCGGCGGCATCCGTCGTCGCGAGCGTCAGCGCGTAGAGCCCCCGCTCGGTGACGGGCGCGACACCGAGCCCTGCCGGTGCGGCACCCGCCAGCGCGCCGGCATAGCGGCTGTGCTGCAGGAAGTGCGCCTCCTGCGCCGCTGCGATGCGTAGCAGGGCCGTGGTTGCTTCCGTGCGCTGCGTGCGCAGGATCTGGCCGCGATACGTCGGCACGGCCATCGCCGCGAGGATCGCCAGCACGACGATGACGGTCAGCAGCTCGACCAGCGTGACGCCAGCGACCCGCCGCCGCCGGAACTGCATCAGTCCCCGCCGCCTTCGTCGGCGATGCGGCGCCAGTAACTGCGGACGACCGCGTCCTCTACTACGCAAGGGAGCCGATCGAAACCGACAGCGCAGAAGGCGCGCCGGCCGAGTGGATCGGCACCCGGCACCGCTGCCCCATCGCCAGTGCCACCGCTGGCGGTGAGGTTCTCGAAAAAGAGACTGACTGACCCGGCAATGCCCGTCTGCGCGAGCTGGGTCGACAGGTCGGCGGCGTCGATCACACCGGTGTCGTTGAAGTCGATCGCGGGCCGGCCGTTGTCGACGCCCAGTGCATAGGCACGATTCGTGCCGTTCGACGGCGCGCAGGGGTCGAGCGCGCTCGCCGCGACAGGCTGGTAGCTCGTGAAAAAAATCGTGCCTTGGACTGTCAGCGCCTCGGCCAGCACCTTCTCGCCGCTCCAGCCGCCGTTCAGCGTCAGCTCCAGCTTCCAGCCCGGTGCATTCGATGGCACGGCGGTCTGCTCCGGCGTGGGGGTGATGCCAACCAGGTCGCTGTCACGCAGCGGCGTGGCATTGTCGTACTGGGCTTGCGTCAGCTTCGTGAACGGACTGCGGTCACGGATCGAGTAAAAGCGATCGCGGGTCTCGGTGTGCAGCGGATGGCCGCGGTAGCCCGAACCGATCGCGAGGTTGTAGTAGGGCTCCGCGCCGCGGCGCTGGATCAGCGCGACATCCGGCGCGTAGTAGAAGCGCCGGTTGTTCTCGATGCTGGTATCGCCCGTGCTGCCGCCGCCCAGCGTCGCAAGCATGCCGCCGGTGACCAGTCCGGCGTTGCGGGCACGGCCATTCCAGATGTCGAAGCGCCAGACGCGGCCGCCCATGTCGGCCGCGTACATGCGGTCCGCGTACGCGTCCCCATCGATGTCGAGCGCGACGACGCGCCCGGGGATCGAATGCGTCATCTCGTCGAGCCCGAGATCCGGTGTGCCCGTGCCACCGGGGCCGCCCGCATACCACAGCAGATTGCCGCTCTGGGCATCGACCATGAAGATGCGATGGCCGGAGTTGTCGGTCGTGTACTGGTAGTTCTGCTGGGCGTCGTCGTAGCCGCCGCCGAAGATCAGCACGAAGTTCTCGCCGTTCTGCGTCGCGCCCCCGACCCGCACGCGCGCGAGCGTCGGTGTCGACCAGGTTTCGCCGACGCCGGGCAACTCGCCCGGGCCGATCATCCAGCGCAGCACAGGCTCGGTGCGCGTGGTCACATCGAGCGAGTAATAGTGGTTGCCGCCGCGCCGCATGCCGAAGAACAGCCAGACGCGATCGCCGGCGGCACGATCGACGATGCCATCCTGGTTGACGTCGAACTTCAGCACCCGGACGTCGCCATCGAGGCCATAGCTGCGGGTTGGCGAGACCGGGTTGCGGTAGAGATCGACGAGCCGGCCCAGCAGCTGCGGCGGAATGAAGGACCACAGCTCGACGCCCGTGCGGGCGTTGATCGCGTGCAGCATGCCGTCGTTGGTCGGCACGAACACGACACTGTCTTGGGCATCCGGACTGCCAGTGGAGCCGCCATACGTGACGAGGGCGGGTCGCGCATGCAGCGGGTCACCCATCTGTCGCGAGATCTCGGTGCGGTCGCCATCGCCGTCCTGGTCCAGCACGTCAACGCCGCGAACCCAGTTGATCAGCTCCTCCGGCTCGACATCGGCGCTCGCCGTATTGAGCCGGGCAGCATCGAGAGCCGGATTCGCCGTCGTGAACGCGTTGATGTCGTTGTCGAGGCGGCGCTGACTCGCGTCTGCGGGGTTGCCGAGGAACGTATAGACATTGCGGCTGCCGGGTGCCGGCAACCGGCTGGCTGCGCCACCCGCTGCGACGAGGTTCCCATCCGCCTCGCCACTCGGCGTCCAGAAGCTGCGCGCACCGCTGCGCAGGAAGCCCGTGCCCGCATCGACCGCGTCGCCGCCGGTCGCATCGACGATGCGACCATTGCGGATGCCGTACTTCTTGACGTTGCCAGCCCAGCGCAGGTTCTCGCTCGGCTGGAACAGAGACACGTAGATCTCGTTGGTGGTCTGCGTCCGGTTGAACGCGTTGACCGACACGGAAGGCGACGTGAACGTGTTGCCGCCCTGCAGCACCTCGGCAAAGATGCTCTGCAGCACCGACGTCAGGTTCTCGACGTTGTCGGCCGCGTAGGCGCGGCCACCGCCGCGCCGCGCGACGTCTTCGAGGAAGGGCGAGCCAGCCACGTCTCTGCCAAAGCCGATCGTGTAGGTCACGGCATTTTGGCGACCGGCCTGCGTCGGATTCAGGTCGCCTTCGTACAGATACTGCGCCATGTCGTCGAGGCAGCGCCCCGGGCCGGTGCCGTCGCAGTCGCTTCCCACGGCGTCGCCAAAGCCCGGCAGCGCGGTGATGCGGCTGTCGGCGGAGTTGTCGGCGGTGGGTTCACCGTCCGTCAGCAGCACGACGAAATTGCGCTGGCACTGGAACTGGATCGGCGACTGGTAACGACTGTCGTTGGTCGGCACCCGCGATTCCGGCACGCTGGGGAAGCTCCGGCCACCCTCGATCAGGGAGTTCAGGCCGTACTCGACATTCCGACCGGCGAAGTACTGGCCGGCCTCGTAGAGGGTTTCGGCGAGCGGCGTGAAGCCCTGCGCCTGGAACGAATTGAGGCGATCCGTGATCGTCGCGCGTGCGCCGACTATCGGCGCGATCTGATGCGCGATCATGCCACCCTCGGCCGGGTCGCCGGCGACGCCGCGCGTGCTGAAGCGCATCAGGCCTAGGTTGACGTTGTCGACCGAGTAGGCCAGCGCCGTACCCACGGCCTTGACGACGTCGAGGCGTGAAACGAACGTGGGTTCCGGCGGTGAGTTCAGCCAGTTCAGGTAGTTGCCGCTGAAGAACGTGTAGACAGTCGCGACGCTCCAATCCAGTTCCCGAGCGGAGTCCGTCGACCATGGGTTGTCTGCATTGCCGTTGCGAGCCCAGCGCGCTTCGGTGCCGTCGGTCCGCCCGTGCAAGCCCGAATCGGCCTGGCACTCGACAAAGCTGCCATCATCGTCGCGGCCCAACATGCGCCAGCGCTCGTCGTCCTCGATCCACTGCAGCGCGCGCCCGGTCCAGCGCCCGGCGGTGCCGCCGAGCGCTGTCACGGAGGCCGCGCAGCTGTTGTCATCGGCATCGAAAGCCACTTCGTCATCGGAATCGCAGTCGGGCGTGCCAGTTGCGGTGTCGCGCTGGAAATACACGCGATCGCGGCTGCACTCCCCCGAGTAACTGTTGGCCGGATCGTAGGGCGGGCGATCGAGCTGGACGAGGCCGTTCATCGAACCGGAGGTGTCGACGACGAACAGCACGTTCGGGCGCACGCCGGCGCTCGCGCCCTGGTTGACGAAGATCTCGGTGTCATCGGCGAACGCCGCGCCGGCCGCGAGCCCCCAGGCGGCTAGCCCGGCGAACAGCGCTCGTGCCGGTTGCAGCGATGCGCGCGGCAGGTGGCGGAATGACCCCGTGCGACGGAGTGACCCAGGAACAGGGCGCATGGCGGTGACCTCAGCGATTCGCAGCAGCAGGCGACGTCGCGACGATGCGCGTGATCTCGGTGCCGCCGCGGGCATGGAATACGACGACGGCGGTCTCGGGCGCAGCGCGCAGCGCGCCGCGCAGCTCTGCCAGCGTCACGGCCTCGCCGTCGAGCGAGTAGCGGGCGCGCGCGCCGGTCAGCAATGCGACCGGCTTGCACGCCGTGCAGGCGCGTACCGTGACGCTGCCGGCGTCGGTGAGGGGCAGCGCCAGATCACCGGCACGGGCTTCGACCGCGAGCTCGACGACGCGCAGCCCTGCGGCGGGCGATGAATTGCGGGTGGTGCTTGCCGGCACCTGGGCCGATGCTGTCGCCGCCTGCAGCAGACCGAGCAGCAGCAAGGCGCCGTGGACAGTCGAGTGGGAACGAGTGCGCCGAACTGGATAGTTCATTCGAGTCCTCCGCCCAGCCGGGGCGCGTTGTCACCGTCGCCGCCGCCACCGCCCGCGGAAGTGATGACCATGACACCCTGTGTCTGCACATCACGGGCATTGCGGGCCGAGGTGCCGGTGCTTTCTATCTCGTAGTGCACGCCGATGAACTTGTCCGCACTGGACTGCGGCAGGCCGAGTTCATCGCCGACATAGCGCGTCGTGGTCGTGTACGTGGTCGCCTCGTCGTCGCCCAGCGCCGCCTCGGGCAGCGTGGCGGTCGCGCCCGGCGTCGTGCCGACCAACCCGAGCGCTGCGATCGATTCCTCGACCCCGGCGGCGCTGGCTTCGGCGGCGTTGCGCCGGAACTGCTCGTTGCTGGCCATCGCGAGCTCGGTGGTCGCAGTGTTGACGCCCGTGAACGCCAGGATGGTCAGGATCAGCAGCATGATCAGGCCGATCACGAGTGCCGCGCCGCGTTGGTGGGCTGGCGCGCGCAGTCGCAGCGGGGCAGGGTTGCGGGCAGCAGCGCGCATCACAGGATCCTCGAGTTGCGCAGCGCGATGGTGCGGCTCAGCAGCACGCGGCGGAACGACCGCTCGGCACCCGCCGGCGTGAACTCGACGTCGCCATAGCGATACGTGCGGTTGTCGACGAAGCCCGGCTCGGGCTGCTCGGCGCGCAACCGGACCCAGATCCGTACCGACACGACCTGCACCCGGTCGAGGTCGGAAAAATCGGGATTCACGTAGCGCGTCGCGCGGCCGTCGGATTCCGGGATGCCGTCGTTGTTCAGGTCGGCATCGGGGTCGATCACGCCGTCGTTGTCGTAGTCACCCGTATCGACGCCGAACTGGACCTGGAAATCCTCGACGCCCGGCATGACCTCGGTATCGAGGAACGCGGGATTGCCGCCGATCCGCGTCAGGCTCTTGACGCGCAGCGCCGGGTGTCCGGGCCGGTCGACCGAATCCTGCGACACGTAGTACGCGCGCACGAGCAGGTCGTGGATGACGTTGTCGTCG
>CAZPJE010000116.1:0-2757 GCA_964586725.1 uncultured Steroidobacteraceae bacterium
GTGATGCTCGCCGGTCGCGGGCCCCGAGAAGCCGGTGTGGATCCGGCGCACCTTGCCGGCACGGTCGATGAAGATCGTGGTCGGGAACGCGAACACGCCGTTCAGCTGCGGCAGCTTCGTCGCGGCGTCGTCCTTGTCGGAAGTGCCGGCGATCAAGGTCGTGTATTCGATGCCGTAGCGCTCGCGGAAGCGCCGGGTCGCGGCGGCAGCCTGCGTGAAGTCGCCGAACTGCTCGAACATCAGCGACACGACTTCGAGGCCGCGCTCGCGGTTCTGGCGGTGGAACGGCGCGAGGAAGGCGGCCTCGTCATGGCAGTTCGGGCACCAGCTGCCGGCAAGCGCGATGACGATGACCTTGCCGGCGAAGCGCGGATCGCGCAGCGAGACCAGGTTGCCGTCGAGATCCGGGAAGCGGATATCGAGCGGCGAGGATGCATCGCGCAGCTGCGTGACGTTTTCGGCGTCGCCGAGGTTGGCGTTCGGGTCACGGCGTGCCGTGAAGGGTTCGGTGAACGCGAGCCCGGACCACCAGCGGCCGTTCAGGCTGCCATCCGCCGCGAGGCGCGCGCGATACAGGAACGCATGGCCGCCATCGAACTTCGACAGCAGCAGCTCGCCGTCGACGACATCGCCGGCGAGGAAGCGATGGTCGCCCGTCGCCGTCAGGAAGGTGCCAGTCACGCGGCTGCCCTGCTGCGTGAACTCGCCGACGCCACGCGTGCGCTTGTCGCCCTCGCCGAACTCCACGGCCCAGCGGCCGGAAAAATCGGGAACCGACCCCGGCTCTGCGGCAGGTGCCGCGGCGTCGGCCGCGCGCGCGAAGCGCCACGCCTCGCCGTGGCGGGCCGTGAACGGGATGCGCTGGTTCTTCGCGCCGAGCTTGACCATCAGCACTTCACCGCGCAGCGAGTCACCGGCGATCGTCGCGGTCAGCGTGTTCTCGAAGCCCGGCATGCGCATCGTCAGCGTGTTGCCCGCGACGCTGACTTCGTCGACGCGGGTGCGCTCGCTGCCGTTCAGCAGCGCTGCGCGCACGCCGCCGTCCTGCGCTTCGATCTCCAGCCCGAACGGCAGCTCACCGCCCGGCAGCGTCAGCACGCCGCGCCATGCGCCGGTCGCGAGCGGCGCGCCCGCCGTTGCGGCGGTCACGTCAGTGCCCGCGCCGTCGCGCTGGCCACAGCCGACGAGCGCAGCCGCCGTGAGCAGCGCGACCACGAAGATGCGGCGCGGTGTCTGTTCACGCACGCAGCGTCTTCTCGAGCGTGGCGACGACATCCTTGCCGACCTTGCTGCGCAGGAATTCGAGGATCACCGGCACGAACTTCTGCGCATGTTCCTGCGTCAATCCGAGCTTGCTGAAGCCGGTGACGACGCTCGCGATGACGGCGGCGTTGCCGCCGCCCAGCGCCGACGCGAAACCGCCGAGCAGCTTGCCCATGCCGCCGGCGGCGGGCGCCTGGCGCACGAGGTCGTCGACGCCGGTCACTCCGGCCAGCAGCTTGCCGAACTGGTCGGCGCCGAGCTTGTCCTGCGCGGCCTTGAACAGGATGGCCGCGCCGCCGCTGGCCTGCTTCGGGTCGACCTTGAGCTGGGTCGTCAGCAGATCGATCAGTTCCTTCATGGCGGGCTCCGCTTCAGTCGTGTGCCGGGGTGGGAAAACCGTCGGCGCCGCGGCGCCACGGTTGCCAGACGAGCGCGACCTCGCCGATCGCGAGATCCGATTTGCGCGGCGTCACGGCGACCGGACGCAAGGCGATGTTGCCGGTCTCGTGCGCGGCGGCGACGCGCGCCGATTCTGCGGCGAACTCGGCCTCGAGTGCCTGCAGCCGCTGCTGCTGCACTTCGAGGTTCTCGGTCGCGCGCTCGACATCCTCGGCTTCGCGCCCGATCCGGGTCGCCGAGCGCGCCGCGCTCGTGACCCGGCCGATGTTGCCGGCGGACAGCGTCTTGCGGCCGAGGAAGGCGCCGAGGATGGATGCGCCGACCGACATCGCCGTCTGCAGCTTCTGTTGCGACGCCTGGCTCTGCTCGCGCGACTTGCGCTCCTCGGCGCGGCGGATCTGGTCCTGCAGCGTCGTCAGCTTCGGTTGGTACTTGCGGCGCAGCGCGTCGGCGTCGGCGTCGCGCTGTTCACGCGCGACGTGCGCAAGGCGCGCGCGGAAGTCGCCCTCGCTCTCTTCCGGGTTCGAGACCTGCTTCAGCGCATCGGCCGACAGCACGCTGGCGCGCGCGGTTTCGTACAGGTGGGACGCCAGCGCCTTGCCGAAAGCCTGGTAGCTGGCGGCGCGCAGTGCCGCCGCCGGCAGCTCCGCGAAGCTTGCACCAGCCGCAGGATCGCGCGTCAGGCGCGATTTCAGATCGGTCGAGGCCGTGCCCGCGGCCCAGTCGACCGACTTGCCGTCGTCGGCGAACGGGGCCAGCGTCGCAGTCGTCGTCCAGTGATCGAGCTTGAGTTTCGCGTCGACGAAATGCAGCCGCGCGAGACCCATCACGGCCGGGCGGTATTCGATTGGCCCGTCGGCCCGCGTCACCGGCAGGAAGTACTCGTTGACGTCGGCAGGCAGCGCCGGTCGCGGTGCTGCAACGGCCGCAGCCGGCGGCGCCGCCGCGGCAGGTGCGGCTGTCACGGCAGCGGCCGCGGCGCGCGCCGCCTTGCGCGGCGCCATCACGCGCGTGATCTCGGGTCCCGTCATCGGTCCGCGCAGGTACGACAGCGCCCAGCGGCTCTTCATCAGCATCGGCGCGTCGTCGTGGATG
>CAZPJE010000117.1:0-9852 GCA_964586725.1 uncultured Steroidobacteraceae bacterium
GCTAGGGTTCAACGCGGCCTGCGCGAAAGGCAGCCGCTCGCCGGCTGCGATGCGCAGCTGACACTCGACCAGGTCGAGGCCGTAAATCGCCTCGGTGACGGGGTGCTCGACCTGCAGCCGCGTGTTCATCTCCATGAACCAGAACTCGCCGTCGGCGTACAGGAACTCCACCGTGCCGGCATTCGTGTAGCCAATGCTGCGCGCCACCGTGACGGCCGCGGCGTGCAGGCGCTCGCGGACCTCCGGCGCAATGCCCGGCGCGGGCGCTTCTTCGATGAGCTTCTGGTGGCGCCGCTGCACCGAGCAGTCGCGCGTGCCGAGGTGCAGAACATGGCCATGCTGATCGGCGAGCACCTGCACTTCGACATGGCGCGGCGCCGGCACATAGCGCTCGAGCAGCAGCGTTGGATCGCCAAACGCACTTGCCGCGAGCCGTCGCGCGGCTTCGAGTGCCGGGCGCAACTGTGCCATCGCCGTGACGATCTGCATGCCCTTGCCGCCGCCACCGCCCGAGGGCTTGACGATCAGCGGCAGGCCGACCCGTTCAGCCTCGCGCGCGAGCGCCTCGATCTCCTGCGCGTCGCCGTGATACCCGGGCAGCACCGGCACGCCGGCGCGTGCCATCGCGTCTTTCGCGGCACGCTTGGAACCCATCGCATCGATCGCGGCAGCGGGCGGCCCGACAAACGCGATGCCGGCCGCCGTGCAGGCAGCGGCGAACGCCGTGTTCTCAGACAGAAAACCGTAACCCGGATGCACGGCATCGACATCGTGCTCGCGCGCTACCGCGAGGATTCGCTCTACATTCAGGTAGCTGTCGCGCGCGGCCGCCGAACCCACGCGCACCGCGACATCGGCTAGCCGCGTGTGGCGCGCACCGGCATCGGCGTCCGAATAGATCGCCACGGTGCGCAGCCCGAGTCGCCGCGCGGTCCGGATGACGCGGCAGGCGATTTCGCCGCGGTTCGCAATCAGCAAGGTGCGAAACATCGTTCTTCCCTCCCCGCTCACATCCGGAACACGCCGTAGCGTGTCTCGGCGATCGGTGCGTTGCGGGACATTGCGAGCCCGAGCGCGAGCACGCGGCGCGTATCGGCCGGATCAACGACGCCGTCGTCCCAGAGCCTGGCGCTCGCGTAGTACGGATGACCCTGCGACTCATACTGCGCGCGGATCGGATCCACGAGCGCGGCTTCCTGTTCCGCCGAGAGCGCAGGCTTGCCCTCACCGTCCAGCTGGTCGCGCCGTATCGTCAGCAGCACGTTCGCCGCCTGCTCACCGCCCATCACCGAGGTGCGCGCGTTCGGCCACTGCCACAGCAGCCGCGGCGAGTACGCGCGGCCGCACATCGCGTAATTGCCGGCGCCATAGCTGCCCCCAACAATCATCGTGAACTTGGGCACCTGCGCGCAGGCCACCGCCATGACCATCTTCGCGCCATCCTTCGCGATGCCGCCGGCCTCGGCCTTGCGGCCCACCATGAAGCCCGTGATGTTCTGCAGGAACACGATCGGGATCTGCTCGCGCGCGCACAGCTCGATGAAATGCGCGCCCTTGAGCGCGCTCTCGCTGAACAGGATGCCGTTGTTGGCGATGATGCCCACCGGGTAGCCGCACAGGTCCGCAAAGCCGCAGACCAGCGTGCTGCCGTACAGCTGCTTGAACTCCTCGAAGTGGGAATCATCGACGACGCGGGCGATCAGCTCGCGCACATCCCAGGGCTTGCGGAGGCTCGCAGGCACCAGGCCGTAGATTTCCGACGGATCGTAGTGCGGCGCGCGCGGGGCGCGCGGTGGGCGCGTCTCCGGCGCGGGTTTCAGGCGCGCGATGATCTGCCGCGCGATCGCGAGCGCATGCGCATCGCTCTCGGCGTAGTGATCGCATACACCAGACTCGCGGCAGTGCACGTCGGCGCCGCCCAGCGATTCGGCATCGATCTGTTCGCCGGTGGCCGCCTTGACCAGCGGCGGCCCACCGAGGAACACCTGCCCCGCGCCGCGCACGATGATGTTCTCGTCGCTCATCGCCGGCTGGTAGGCGCCACCCGCCGTGCAGTTGCCGTGCACGACGGCAACCTGCGCGATGCCGGCCGCCGAAAGATTGGCCTGGTTGAAGAAGATCCGGCCGAAGTGGTCGCGGTCCGGGAAGACCTCGTCCTGCGCCGGCAGGAAGGCGCCGCCGCTCTCGACCAGGTAGATGCAGGGCAGCCGGTTCTCGCGGGCGATCTCCTGCGCCCGCAGGTGCTTCTTGACCGTGACCGGGTAGTAGGTGCCGCCCTTGACCGTCGGGTCGTTGGCGACGATCACGCACTCCCGACCGCTGACCCGCCCGACCCCGGTCACGATGCCGGCCCCCGGCACCTCGCCGCCATACAACCCGTGGGCCGCCAGCTGCGAGAACTCCAGGAACGGCGCACCGGGGTCCAGCAGCAGGTCGATCCGCTCGCGGGCCAGGAGGCGCCCCCGCGCGCGGTGCTTCTCCACGGCCTTCTGGGAGCCTCCCAGGGCCACGCGCGCCGCCTGGGCACGCAGATCGCCTACCAGCGCCTGCATCGCCGCCTCGTTGGCCTGGAACTCGGCGCTGCGTGGGTTGACCTGGGATTTGAGTCGGGGCACGGCTCACCTCGGCGGAACACTTGACTTGCACCCATTATCGGATTGTCCGACAATTAAAACCAGTCCTACCCCGCCCGAACCACAGGAACCGCGACATGCATCTCCCCGAGGACCTGCAGGAACTGCAGCGCCAGATACGCCGCCTTGCCGACGAGCGCATCGCCCCGCGTGCCGCCGAGATCGACCGCAGCAACGAGTTCCCGCGCGACCTGTGGCCACTGCTGGGCGAACAGGGGCTGCTCGGCATCACCGTGCCCGAGCGCTGGGGCGGCGCCGACCTCGGCTATCTCGCCCACGTGCTCGCCGTCGAGGAGATCTCGCGCGCCTCGGGCGCCGTCGGCCTCTCGTACGGCGCGCATTCGAACCTGTGCGTGAACCAGATCCGCCTGAACGGCACCGACACGCAGCGCGACCGTTACCTGCCGAAGCTCGTGACTGGCGAGCACGTCGGCGCGCTCGCGATGTCAGAGGCCGGTTCGGGTTCGGATGTGGTGTCGATGAAGCTGCGCGCCGAGGCACGCGGCGACCGCTACGTGCTGAACGGCACGAAGATGTGGATCACCAACGGCCCCGACGCCGACGTGCTCGTCGTCTATGCGAAGACCCGCCCCGACGCCGGCCCCAAGGGCATCACCGCTTTCCTGGTCGAGCGTGGTTTCAAGGGGTTCAGCACCAGCCCCAAGCTCGACAAGCTCGGCATGCGCGGCAGCTCGACCTGCGAGCTCGTATTCGAGGACTGCGAAGTGCCGGCCGAAAACGTGCTCGGCCAGGTCGACGGCGGCGTGCGCGTGCTGATGAGCGGTCTCGACTACGAACGCGTCGTGCTCGCTGGCGGCCCGCTGGGCCTGATGCAGGCCGCGCTCGATCTCGTGCTGCCGTATGTGCGCGAGCGCAAGCAGTTCGGCGTGCCGATCGGCAGCTTCGAGCTGATGCAGGCCAAGGTCGCCGACATGTACACGGAACTCGCGGCCTGCCGCGCGTATGTATACGACGTCGCCGCCGCCTGCGATGCCGGGCGTGTCACGCGCGCCGATGCCGCCGGCTGCATCCTTTATTCCGCCGAGCGCGCGACCAAGCTCGCGCTCGAGGCCATCCAGGCCCTGGGCGGCAATGGCTACATCAACGACTACCCAGCCGGCCGCCTGCTGCGCGATGCCAAGCTGTACGAGATCGGCGCCGGCACGCAGGAGATCCGCCGGATGCTGATCGGCCGCGAGCTGATCGGAAGCGCCGCGTGAACAGCAGCAGCGACGCCCGGCCCTCCCCCGGCAGCACCGACCACTCGCCGCGCTTTGCGCCGGTGCGGACCGAGCCCGCCTACCGGCGCGTCGCTCTCGCGATCAGCGAGCGCATCGTCGGCCGCACGCTGCAGGACGGCGAGCCCCTGCCCACCGAAACCGAACTCGCTGCGCAGCTCGGCGTGAATCGCTCGACGCTGCGCGAGGCACTGCGTGAGCTCGAGAGCAACGGGCTGCTCGAGCGGCGCAAGGGCTCGAAGCGCATGGTCGTCACGCGGCCCGCCACCGAGGCGGTTGCCCGGGGCGTGAGCCGCGCGCTCGCGCTGCAGGATGTCACCGTCGCGGAGATCTGCGAGGCGCTGGTCGTGCTGATGCCGCCGCTGGCCGCGGCCGCCGCTGAGCGCCGCAGCGCCGCGCAGCTCGCCACCGTGCAGTGGGCCGCGGCGCGCTTTGCGACCGTGGCGAGCGGCACCCTGCCCGGCCCGGCCGAATCGCGCACCGCACTCGCCGTCGAAGCCGTCGGACAGTTCTTCCGCGCCCTCGCCGCCGCCGCCGAAAACCGCGCGCTGGCGCTGATGCACGAACCGCTCGTGCAGCTGCTGCAGAGTTCGCTCGTGCTGATGATCGACCACTCGCCCAATGCGCGCGAACGCATCAGCGCGGCGCAACAGAAGCTGTGCGAAGCGCTCGAGACTGGCAACGCCGTCCTCGCCTCGGAGTGGATGGGCAAGCACGTGCGCGACTTCAGGCGCGGGTTTGAGCTCGCGGGGATTGATCTGGCGGTCAGGGTCACGCCGGCGTGACCGGCGGCACCGCGGACGCGGTGCAGGCGGCTAGCTGATCGTCTTGGACGCGATCGCGGACATGGCGCTCTCAGTCCCCGTGACTGAGTAGGCGCGAATTCCAAAGTACCAGGTGCCGCCCGACAGGTTGTCGACCACGTAGCGCGTCAGCCCCGGATTGTTGAGGTTGATCTGCTGGTTCAGGTTCGAGGCGCTGGTGCCGTAGAAAATCCGGTAACCCGCGAGATTCGTCAGCGCTGAGCCGTCTTCGTTCTGGGTCGGCGGAATCCAGGACAGCGTCGCGTTGCCGGTGACCGGCGTGGTGGGCGGCGTGGGCGTCGTCGGCGGAGTCACCGGCGGCGGCGCAGGCGGGGTCGGTGAGCCACTGATCGGCGGTGTGACGGGATCGAGACCGACCGCAGTCGCGGGCTCGCCACCGCCGCAGGCGGTCAGCAGCCACACCGAACTCAACAGCAACAGCACCGCGCGAATCACGCCAGATCACCTCAACGTCTGCAGGATGGGATAAGTAAAACGTGACTCCATTGACGCTGCAATATGTCGGTATCCGCCGACGCGTGCGCACGCCCGCACAGCGCCATGCATCGCTGTCACGCTATCGACATCGATGCGGGATTCTTGAAAAACTCCGCCCAAGTGCCTGACGTATATCAAATCGTCTTGCTCGCAACGCCGGACATCGCGCTCTCGGTGCCCGTCGACGTAAAGGCGCGGATACCGAAGTACCAGGTGCCCTGGCCGAGATTCTCGACCACATAGCGCGTCAGGCCCGCGTTGTTGACCGTGATCACGGTGTTCAGCGCATTGGCGCTGTTGCCGTAGTAGATGCGGTAGCCCGCGAGATTCTGCAGCGCCGTGCCGTCCTCGTTCTCGGTCGGCGACACCCACGACAGCGTCGCGCTGCCCGTCGTCGCCGGCGCACCCGTCACGGCGATCGAGAACGCCGCCAGCGCCGTGCTCGCGCGACCATCGCTCACGGTGATGACGATGTTCGCGAACGTGCCGACGTTCGCCGTGGCCGGCGTGCCGCTGATCTGGCCATTCGTCGTGCTGAACGTCGCCCATGAAGGCAGGTTCGCCACGCTGAAAGTCAGCGCGTTGCCATCCGCATCGCTTGCGGTCGGCGTGAAAGTGTACGCCGTGCCCGCCTGCACCGTCGTGGCCGGTGAGCCGCTGATCGTCGGCGCGGTGTTCGGCGCATCCGTCACCGTGATCGTGAACGCGGGCAATGCGGCCGACGCCGTGCCGTCACTGACCGAGATCACGATGTTCGCAAAGCTGCCGACATTGCCCGCAGCCGGCGTGCCCGACAGGCGCCCGGTCGTCGTGCTGAACGTAGCCCAGGACGGGCGGTTCGAAATCGACCAGGTCAGCGTGTTGCCATCCGCGTCGGTGGCCGTCGGCGCAAACACATAGGCGCGCGTCGCAGCGACCGTCGTGGTCGGCGAGCCCGAGATCGTCGGGGCGCGATTCGGCGGCGGCTGCACCTGGATCGAGAAGGCCGGCAGCGACGCGCTGCTCTGCCCATCACTGACGCTGACGACGATGTTGTTGTAGGTGCCAACAGCCGTGCTCGTCGGCATGCCGCTCAGCACACCCGTCGAGGTGCTGAAGTTCGCCCAACTCGGCAGGTTCGTCACGACATAAGACAGCGTATTGCCATCCGGATCAGAGGCCGTCGGCTGGAAGCGATAGCTCTGACTCACGACCGCCGTTGCGGCCGGAGACCCGGAGATCACCGGCGGGTTGTTGACCGGCGGCGGCGGGGCCGGTGCGGGCGCAGGGGCTGGAGCAGGGGCTGGAGCAGGGGCCGGCGCAGGCGCAGGAGCTGGCGCAGGAGCCGGTGCAGGAGCTGGGGCCGGCGCGGGCGCAGGAGCCGGGGTCGGCGTCAGGTTGCGTCGGACTACCCGAATTCGAAATGGACCAACGCTCCCCTGACCGCGTCGTGCCTTCGCGAACAGGATGATCGGCGCAGTCTCGCCTTCATCTGCCACCGTCGGCGTGCCGGTGATCTCGCCCGTGTCCGGATTGAAGCTCGCCCACGTGGGCAAGCCAGCGACTTCGAACTCGACATCCTTGGGGTTCGAATCGACAACGGTTGGCCGGTAGAGGTACGCCTCGCCCACCACCGCTTCGGTCGGGGGCACGCCCTGGATTTCTGGCGGGTCGTACACCGGATCTTCATTGGAGCATCCGGTGAGCATGAACGCGCTCAGGAACAGGACGGCAGCGGTTTTCATCATGTGTCGATCTTCCGAAGCAGAAGGCCAGGATCGTCATGACGACGAGGCAAATGACCACAGCTTCGAGTTCGACAGCGACAGGAACCCTGTTCAGTTCCTGACGCTGGCAACCCCGCTATCTCGGATGTGTGATCGCGAGACCGGAAGCTTTGCGTCCCCGCCTTGCAGCGGGTTTGCCGTCTTCGTCGCGATCATTGGAACGTGCTGCTTTGACATCGGCAAGATGTTGCCGAGTGCAGACGTCTCCACGCAGCGACAGCGTGAACGCCGTCACTGGTGCGTCATGAAACAGTTGTTGAAGTTATGTCATGCGCGCGCAGCGCGCGCGCAAGCAGACTGCGCGGTCAGTGGTCTGCAGCGACCGCGCCCTGCGATTTCAGCAGTTCGAGTACTTCATGCGTCTTGTCTTCGAGCAGCTTCGCATCGGCGCGGCTCTCGACATTCAGTCGAATCAGCGGCTCCGTGTTCGACGCGCGCAGATTCAGACGCCAGTTGCCGAGATCGATCGACAGGCCATCGGTGAAGTCGATGCTCTTCGCGTCGCGCTCGTAGCGACTCTGCACGGCGGCAATGGCCGCCTTGCCATCCGGCACGCGGTTGTTGATCTCGCCGCTCGACGGGAACTTCGCGATGCGCTCGCCAACCAGTGCCGAAAGCGGCTTGCCGGTTTCGCTGAGGATCTGCAGCACCGTCAGCCACGGAATCATGCCGCTGTCGCAATAGGCGAAGTCGCGGAAGTAATGATGCGCGCTCATCTCGCCGCCATAGATCGCATCGACCTCGCGCATCTTCTGCTTGATGAAAGCATGGCCCGACTTGCACAGCACCGGCTCGCCGCCCAGCGACTTGACGATGTCGACCGTGTTCCACATGACGCGCGGATCGTGCACGACGCGCCCGCCCGGCTGGCGCTTCAGGAAGAACTCGGCCAGCAGGCCGACGAGGTAGTAGCCCTCGATGAAGGCGCCCGTCTCGTCGAAGAAGAAGCAGCGATCGAAATCGCCATCCCAGGCGAGGCCCACATCCGCCCCCGAGCGGCGCACGAGATCCGCGGTGGACTTGCGGTTCTCGATCAGCATCGGGTTCGGCACGCCGTTCGGGAAGGAACTGTCGGGCGTGTGGTGCAGCTTGACGAAATCGAACGGCAGATGCGGCTCGAGCAGGTCGACCACCAGGCCCGCACCACCGTTGCCGGCATTGCAGACCACCTTGAGCTTGCGCAGCTTCGCGCGATCGACGTAGCTCAGCAGGTGATTGATGTACTTGCGACGCACATCGATGCGCGCGACCTTGCCAGCCGTCGCGGCTGCCGGCGGCAGCGCGCCGCCCGCGATCAGGTCGCGGATCGCGTTCAGGCCCGTGTCCGCGCTGATCGGCCGCGAGCCCTCTCGGACGAACTTCATGCCGTTGTAGTCCGGCGGGTTGTGGCTCGCCGTAACCATGATGCCGCCATCGACCTGCTCGTCGAAGGTCGAGAAGTACACGCCTTCCGTCCCGCACAGGCCGATATCCAGCACATCGACGCCCGAAGCCGTGAGCCCTGCCGTCAGCGCCGCGCAGAGCTCGTCGCTCGAAGCGCGGATGTCCCGCCCCACGACCACCCGCTTCGGCTTCACGAAGGCCGTATACGCGCGCCCGATATCGCGCGCCATGTCGACGTTGAGTTCATCCGGGATACGACCACGGACGTCGTAGGCTTTGAACGCAGTGAATATCACTTGGCACCCTTCAGGGACAGGCCGCGACCGATCGCGTAATACTTGAGACCAAAGCGCTCGATCAGCGACGGTTCGTAGAGATTGCGGCCGTCGAACACGACCGGCGTCTTGAGCCTCGTGCGCAGCGCGTCGAAATCGGGACTGCGGAACTCCTTCCACTCGGTGACGATCGCGAGCGCATCCGCGCCCTCCACCGCAGCCTGCGCCGATTCGACCAGCGTCAGATCCGCCCGCTCGCCATAGATGCGACGGGTTTCGTCCATCGCCACCGGGTCGTACGCGCGCACCTTCGCGCCCGCCGCCCACAGGGCTTCCATCAGCACGCGGCTCGCGGCTTCGCGCATGTCGTCCGTGTTCGGCTTGAAGGCCAGCCCCCACAGCGCGATCGTCTTGCCCGCGAGATCGCCCTTGAAGTACGCCGAAATCTTGCGGAACAGCACCTGCTTCTGGTCGTCATTGACCGTCTCGACCGCCTCGAGCAACGGCGTGCTCACGCTGCCCTGCTGCGCCGTGCGCACGAGCGCTTTGACATCCTTCGGGAAGCACGAGCCACCGTAACCCGCACCCGGGTAGATGAAGCTGTAGCCGATGCGCGAATCCGAACCGATGCCGACGCGCACTTTTTCGATATCCGCACCGACCTGCTCGGCGATCCGCGACAGTTCGTTCATGAAGCTGATCTTCGTCGCGAGCATCGCGTTCGCGGCGTACTTGGTCAGCTCGGCCGAGCGGATGTCCATCACCACGAAGCGCTCGCGGTTGCGCGTGAACGGCTCATAGAGCGCCCGCATCAGTTCCATGACACGCGGATTGCTGGTGCCGACGACGACGCGGTCCGGCTTCATGAAATCCTGGATCGCCGAGCCTTCCTTCAGGAACTCCGGGTTCGAAACGACATCGTATTCGGCGACGGCACGACGACGTTCGATCGCCGCCGCGATCTCGCCAGCAACCTTGTCCGCCGTGCCAACCGGCACCGTGGATTTGTCGATGACGACGCGGTAATCCGTCATGTGCTCGCCGATCGTGCGCGCGACCGCGAGCACGTACTGCAGATCAGCCGAACCGTCTTCATCCGGCGGCGTGCCCACCGCGATCAGCTGGAACAGGCCGTGCGCAACACCCTCAGCCGCATCCGTCGTGAAGCGCAGGCGCCCCGCTTTCGCGTTGCGCTCGATCAGTGCATCGAGGCCCGGCTCATGGATCGGCACCTCACCGGCTTGCAGCATCGCAAC
>CAZPJE010000118.1:0-12278 GCA_964586725.1 uncultured Steroidobacteraceae bacterium
GACAGCGCTCGCCCTTGGACGTTGGCCGACAGCACGATGCGCCGGCGGCCGTCGTCGCGGCTCACCTGGTTCGGGCCGTCGCTGTCCTCGATGCTCGCCACGCGCGACAGCGGCACGCGGCCGTTGGGCGTCTCGATCAGCAGCCGGCCCAGGCCCTCGGGCGAGCGTGCGGACTCCGGCAGCCGGACCAGCAGCGCGAAGCGTCGGTTGCCCTCGACGATCTGCGCCACGCGTTCGCCCTCGACGAAGCTTTGCAGCGTCGTGAGGATCTGGGTCGCGGGTACGCCGAGCTGCGCGGCCGCGTCGTAGTCGATGCGAATCTTCACCTGAGGCGCGAGCACCTGCTTCTCGACCTCCAGGTCCACGAGCCCCGGGATCGACGCGAGCCGCGCGCGCAGTGCCTCGGCCTCGCCGCGCAGCGTGTCGAGGTCGTCGCCGAAGGGCTTGACCGCGATCTGCGAACGCACGCCCGACAGCATGTGGTCGATCCGGTGCGAGATCGGCTGGCCGATCGCGATGGCGGCGGGCAGGTTGATCAGGCGGGCGCGGAGGTCGGCCCGGATCTCGTCCATCGAGCGGGTGAGCTGCGCAGGGACATCGAAGATGACCGAACCGTAATGCCTCGGACCCGATCGCGCTTTGGGCCCAAGCGCACGATGTCACTCATGCCGGATGTCCCGGCAGCGCCCGCGAAACAGAATCCGCGGTGCCTAACCCCGATGCAGGAGTTCATGCCATGTCCTCGATCCATACCGCTCTGAAGATCGCCCTCGTCGCTGCCGCCATTTCGCCGGCCGCCGCCTTCGCGAACTCGTTCTGGCACACGGTTGGCGGCGAACCCGGCGCAGTGATGGTGTCCGAGCACTGGCAGGGGCGTTCGGCTGCGGATGCCCGAGCCGAACTCGAAGCCGCCCGCGCCGACGGCTCGCTCGCGGTGTACCAGCGAGGCTTTCCCGTCGCCCCGAAGGGCTACAAGCCGACGCCCCTCACGCGCGACGAGGTCAAGCGGCAGATCGCTGCGACCTCCGAGGCAGAGCGCAAGGCCCTGCGTGACGTCTACGTCGGCGGCTGACGCACCTGCCGTGCCGTGCCCATTGCCCACGGGCGGGCACGGTGGCGTCGGTCGAGCGTCAAATCCGATCGGACGGTGCGAGCCTTCGAGCCGGACCCGACTGTCATCCCTCGTGCCCCTGCCTGTGCTCATGTGCTCGGGCAGCCGACGCCGAGGGCACATCGACGATCCGATCATCCTGACCGCAATCGACGACCTCGGTCTGCAGCGTCACGTGGCGCAGGTTGAAGTGCTGCGCGAGCAGCCCCCTTGCCGATTGCAGGATGCGGTCCGTATCGGCATCGCCAGCGCGAACCAGATGTGCACTTAGGCTGGTTCTCCCGCTGGTCAGCGCCCAGACATGGAGGTCGTGCAGGCCCGTCACGCCCGGCACGGCGCGCAGCGTCGCCTCGACCGCATCGAGGTCGATGCCTTCAGGGACGCCTTCGAGCAGGATGTTCAGGCTCTCTCGCAGCAGAATCCAGGTGCGCGGCAGCACCCACAGACCGATCGCGACGGCGACCACCGTGTCGACCCAGACCCAGCCGGTGACGCGGATGACGATCGCCGCGACGATCACGCCGATCGAGCCGAGAAGATCGCTCCAGACCTCGAGATACGCACCCTTCACGTTCAGGCTCGAGTCCTTGCCCGCGGTCAGCAGCCGCATGCTGACCAGGTTCACCACGAGCCCGAGCGTCGCTACCACGAGCATCCCCATCGACTCGACCGGCGCCGGTGATCGGAAGCGCTGCCATGCCTCGGAGAGGATGTAGATCGCGACGGCGAACAGCATCAGAGCGTTGAACGCGGCCGCCAGGATCTCGAAGCGGTGGTATCCGTAGGTACGCTTGCGATCTGCGGGCCGCTTGCCGATGCGTACCGCGGCGAGCGCGATCGCGAGCGCCGCGGCGTCGGTGAACATGTGCGCCGCATCGGACAGCAGCGCGAGGCTGGAGAACACGATCCCTGCCACGACCTCGGCGACCAGAAACGTGCCGGTCAGCGCGAGCGCGATGCCGAGCGCACGCTCGTTGGTCGTGCCTGGGATTGCGTGCGATTGGCCGGATGCGTGGGAGTGTGAACCGCTCATGACACGGTATCCTTTGTGGCGAGGTGAATCGAATTGGTGCCGGGGTGCGAGGGATTCGCCGACCCCAGCACACAGAAGACGACGGTGGTCACACCTGCCGCGGAGCGCGCATGAACGCACCCCGCATGCATGCGCGCGATCGCGGCCACGATCGCAAGCCCCAACCCGTAATGACGCCCGGTGCGCTCGCGGGAGGCGTCGGCGCGATAGAAGCGGTCGAAGATCCTCGGAAGGTCGGCGGCGGCGATTCCGGGGCCCTCGTTGGAGACCGAGACGCAAACGCGTGCCGGCTCGGCGGGATCCGGCTCGATGCGTATCTCGATCGAAGTCCCGGCGTTGGCGTAGCGCAATGCGTTGGCGAGCAGATTCGATACTGCACGCCTGAGCAAAGCTGCGTCGAACGTGCCGTGCGCGTCTCCGTGGACACCGACCTGCAGCCCGCGCTCGGCGAGCGCTGCGTCGAAGTACTCGACCACGGCGTGCACGATCGCGGCCATGCTGGCGACGCTTGCACGGGACGCAACGCCCGAGGAATCTGCGCGCGCGAGAAACAGCATGTCGGCGACGATGTCGCCCAGTCGCCGAAGCTCGTCAAGGTTGCGCGTCAGCGTATCGGCAAGCGCGGGCGCGTCTTCGGAATGCGCGAGTGTCACCTCGGTGTCACCGATCAGGACCGCGAGCGGCGTGCGCAGCTCGTGCGCAACGTCTTCGTTGAACGAGCGCAGCTGCTGGTGCGCGAATCTGACCTCGTCGAGCATCGCGTCGAGACGCTCGATGAACGGGCGAAGTTCTTCGATACTGGCCGCCTCTCCGGGATCGGCCCGTGCCGTGGTCGCGGTCCAAGTGCCCAGGCGCAGCGCCAGATCGTCGATGGGTGCGAATCCCTGACGGACCAGCCGTGCTCCGATCCAGGCTAGAGACAGCGCCCCAAGCAGTGCGGCGACTGCGAGCGCAGCCGCGAGCACGTCGAGGATCCGGCTGGACCGTGCACGCTCTAGGCGCACTGCGACGTCGACTCGACCGAGTTTGGAAAGCGGCGCTTCGCCGTGCGCGTCTACTCCGAGTTCGTCGCCGCGCTCCCGAACGGCCCAGGCAGACGATTGAAAGACCGTTGAGCCGTCGGCCCGCACGAGCTTCAGGTGCAGTTCGCCGTGTCCGACCATCAGGTCATCGAGTTTGTGAAGCAGCGTCGCTTCATCGCCGGGCGACCGTACCTCCTGCACCAGGTGCAGCGCCTGTCGCACGATTCGGTCAGCCTCCGCCTTCTGGCGGCTTTCGAGGAGCGCTGCAGTCGCCATGAACGCACCGGCACACACCGACGTCAGAACTGCGAGCCCGGCGACAGCGAACGATGCTGACAGTCGCGAGACGAGCGAGACGGGTCGGCGCGTGCTCACGGTCCTCGATCCTCCAGCACGTAGCCCATGCCGCGCACCGTGTGCAACAGCTTGCGCTCGAACGGATCGTCGAGTTTGGCGCGCAGGCGTCGGATCGCGACGTCGACCACATTGGTATTGCTGTCGAAGTGCATGTCCCAGACCTGCTCGGCCAACACCGTGCGCGACATCACCTCGCCATGGCGGCGCAGCAGTACCGTGAGCAGCATGAACTCCTTGGCGGTCAAATCCAATCGCATGCCGCCGCGCAAGGCGCGACGCCCCAGAAGATCGACATTCAGGTCGGCGAGAGCGAGCCGCGCAGAATCCTCGAGCGTGCCCGCCAACGTACCGCGTCGTGCTATCGCCTCGATCCGGGCGAGCAGTTCCGAGAACGCAAACGGCTTTACCAGATAGTCGTCTGCCCCGGCGCGCAAGCCACGGACGCGATCCTCGACGGCATCCCGCGCGGTCAGCATCAGCACGGGTAAGCGCGAAGCCTCGCGGATGGCGGCCAGGACCGAGAACCCGTCGAGCCCAGGCAGCGTCACATCGAGCAGTACGAGGTCATAGCGACCTTCGAGCGCCAAATGCCGGCCATCGATACCGTTGTCAGCGACGTCCACGACATGGCCACTCGCGTTCAACCCGCGCTTCAGGTAGTCGGCCACGCGGGCCGTGTCTTCGACTACCAGTATCCGCACGGCGAACGGTCGGTCGAGCAGGGTCGGGCGGCGGCCGATGACCGAGACGTTACGAAGTGGAGCGTCTGCGGTGAGAGGCGGTTGCTCATCAAGCACCTCATGCTGGCAGTAACGGCTGTATCAACGAAGCCTCGCTTTGCAAAGCCAACGCACTCTCAATGGCGGTCGGCATGCGTTCGATCGGTAGGTCCAGCACGTTTCCCTCATCGCTCTTGCCGTCTCCTTCAACGTTGCAATCACACGCCGCGCAGTGGCATGACTTTGCCGGGGAGCCCGTACCGAATCGTTTCCGCGGTCGGCACGAGCTGGCTGGCCGCCAGGGCGCAAGCAATGCCTAACGCGACGCGACGCGACGCACCCGACGACGCGCTCGCTGTCTAAGGACGCGAGTTGCCGGTCGCGCCCAAGGGCCAATTGCTGACGCCCCCCCGGCACCCGCGTCTCGAGCACACGGAAGAATTCCGGCGGCAAGACGCGAGGGCGTGAGGCTTTGCGGTGGGCGTTTGTCCTCGCCGATCCTGGCACCGGCTTGGTTGCGGCCCTCCCGGGCGCGATACGCGCCGCAGCTTCACACCGACGAGACGCTCAGCATTCCCATGTGACTGTGCGGCATGGCGTCGAACCCCCTCACCCATTGATCGGCCAGAGAGCATTGGCGACGACTTGAAGTGCGCGCGCTGTGGCAGGCCATGGTGTCGACGGGCACCGCAGCGTGAACACATGGTCACCGCGTCGCTCTTGAGCCCGCAGGCCCAGTCGACGATTGCGAACGGGAGCGAAAAAGTGGGGTCGGCCCGTCCCTCGGCGTCTGCGTTCTTTCTCACTTGATCACGAACCGCGTAGTGACCGGCTTCTTTCCGGGCAAGGTCACGCTCGCAACAGCCTTGGTTCCAGGCGCGATCTTGAATGCGCCCTTGGCCTGCAGGGTGTTGCCATCGATTGGCGCGAGTGCCGCCTCAACCTTGTCGGTACCGGAGAGGAGGGTGATCTTGCCGCTCGCGCCCTTGATGTCCAGCGGCTTGCCATGGTCGCGTATGTACAGCGTCAGGAGGTCGGTTTTGGCGACGAGCTCGAGCTCGAGGTCTCCTGTCTCGGCTACGACGCCGCCGTGCTTGGGCGAATGATCATGTCCGCCGGCAGCGAAGGCCGTGCCGGCCAGAGTCAGGGCAAGGGCAGCGAGGAGGGTGGGCGTCTTCATGTGAGTCCTTTCAGGGCTTGGGTTGAGCTGACCAGGGGGTGTGGATCAAAGTGCCTCGGCGTCCTTGTTATCCATCAGCGCTTCGGCCGGCTTGCGCCCGAAGAGCCAGAACATCGCGGGTGTGAGAAAGGTGTCGAGCAGGGTCGAACTGATCAGGCCGCTGAAGATGACCACGGCCACCGGATGCAGCACCTCGGTGCCGGGCTGCTCGGCCTCGAACAGCAAAGGCGCTAGTGCAAAGGCGGTCACCAGCGCCGTCATCAGCACCGGGCTCAGCCGTTCCAGCGAGCCACGCATAATCATCTTGTGGTCGAAGTTCTCATCCTCAAAGCGCATCAGGTTGATGTAGTGGCTGACCTTCAGGATGCCGTTGCGCACCGAGATTCCGGCTAGAGTAATAAAGCCCACCAGCGCAGCCACGCTCAGCGGTTGACCCGACAGCCACAAGCCCAGCACCGCACCGACCAGTGCCAACGGAATGTTGACCATGATCAGAGCCGCCAGCACGCTGGACTGGTAGCGGCTGTAGAGCACCACGAACATCAGCGTCAGCGACACGATGCTGAGCAGACCGACCAGGCGCGAGGCTTCCTCTTGCGCCTGGAACTGGCCGCCGAGGGTGATGAAGTAGCCCTCTGGAAGCTTCGTCTCGGCCACCACGGCGCGGATGTCCGCTACGATCTCCGACAAGGCCCGCCCTGATGCGTTGGCCGACAACACGATGCGTCGCTTGCCATCGTCGCGGCTGATCTGGTTCGGGCCGTCGCCGTCTTCGATGGTCGCGATCTTCGACAGCGGGATGCGTCCGTTCGGGGTCTCGATCAAGATCTGGCCCAGGCCCTCGACCGAGCGCGCCGACGCCGGCAGGCGAACCACCAGCGCGAATCGCCGGCTGCCTTCTACGATCTGGGTGATCCGCTCGCCTTCGACCAGGTTCTGCAGCGTGGTCAGCACCTGGGGTGGGGGCACGCCGTATTGGGCGGCCGCCGCATAGTCCACACGCACCTTGATCTGCGGCGCCAGCACCTGCTTTTCGATCTGCAGGTCGGCGATGCCCGGGATGGCTGCCAGCTTCGCCCGCAGCACGTCGGCCTGGCCGCGCAACGCGTCCAGGTCTTCGCCGAAGATCTTGATAGCGATCTGCGAGCGCACGCCCGAAAGCATGTGGTCGATGCGGTGCGAGATCGGCTGGCCGATCTCCAGCGCGGCGGGCAGGTTGATCAGGCGGGCGCGGATGTCGGCCTTGATCTCGTCCATCGTGCGCGTCAGCTCGGCGGTGGGCTTCAGGCCGACGTCGAGTTCGCTGACGTGTACGCCTTCAGCGTGTTCGTCGAGCTCGGCACGGCCGCTGCGCCGGCCGACATGAGTGACCTCGGGCACCTGGCTCACCAGCACCTCGGCCTGGCGAGCGAGGGCCGAGGTCTCGGCCAGGGTCACGCCCGGGTTCAGGCGCAGGCCGATCAGCAAGGTGCCTTCGTTGAACGGTGGCAGGAAGGTGGTCGGGAAGAACGGCACCGCGGCGGCCGCCGCCACCACCGCCACGCCGGCAGCCGCAAGCGCCGCTTTCGGTGCATTGAGCACAGATTGCAGCGACGACCGGTAGCCCGACTTGAGCCAGCGCAGTACCTTGGTGTCGCCATGATCGAGGTTCTTCATCCCCGGCAGCAGGTAGAAGCTGAGCACCGGCGTTACTGTCACCGAGACAACCAGCGAAGCCAGCGTCGAGACGATGAAGGCGATGCCCAGCGGCACGAACAGCTTGCCTTCCAGCCCTGGAAGCGCAAACAGCGGGATGAATACCAGCACGATGATGACCGTGGCGTACAGGATCGCCGAGCGCACCTCCATCGTGGCGTGCGCCACCACCTCGATCGGATGAATGCGGTGCTGCGGGTGCTTGGCGCGGTCTTCCTTCAAGCGGCGCAGTACGTTCTCGACACCCACCACGGCATCGTCGACCAGGCCGCCGATGGCGATGGCCAGCCCGCCCAGCGTCATGGTGTTGATCGACAGGCCGAAGTAGCGGAAGACCAACGCCGTGATGAAGATCGACACGGGAATGGCCGTCAACGCGATGATCGTCGGCCGCAGCGTGCCGAGGAAGAAGAACAGAATCACCGCGACGAACACCGAAGCGCCAATCAGCTTGCCCTGCAGCGTGGTGATGGATGCCTCGATGAAGCTGGCCTGGCGGAAGGTGACCTTGGGCTCCTGCATGCCGGCCGGCAAGGAAGTCTTCAAGCCCGCCAGGGCTTCCTCGATGTTCCGCGTCAGCGCGATGGTGTCGGCCGAAGGCTGCTTCTGGATGCCCAGGATGACGGCCGGCTGGCCTTCGTAGCCCGCGTCGCCACGTTTGATGGCTGCCGCGAAGGTCACTTCGGCGATCTGGCGCATCAGGATCGGTTGGCCCGCCTTCGATGTCAGGGCCAGGTTCTTCAGGTCGTCCAGCAGGGAGGTCCGGCCCAGGTTGCGGATGAGGTACTCGCGCCCGTTCAGCTCCAGGAAGCCCCCCGAGGTGTTGCTGGAGTAACCCTTCAGTGCCGCTTCCAGCTGCCCATACGTGATGCCGAGTTCGGCCATGCGCACGGTGTTGGGTTGCACCTGGAACTGCCGCACCTCACCGCCGATGGGGATGACCTGCGCCACGCCCTGCACAGACAGCAGGCGAGGTCGCAACACCCAGTCGGCGTACTCGCGCACCGCCATCGCGCTGATCTTCGTGGTGTCCACGGGAATCGCGATCTGCATGATCTCGCCCATGATCGAGCTGATCGGGCCCATGCGCGGCAGCACGCCGTCGGCGATGCCTCCCTCCATCGCCGCGAGCCGCTCGCTGACGAGCTGGCGGGCACGGAAGATGTCGGTGCTCCAGTTGAAGGTGACATAGATGAAGGACAAGCCGGCCGATGAAACCGAGCGGATCGACTCCACACCCGGCAGGCCGTTCATGGTCGTTTCCAGCGGGAAGGTGATGAGCTGTTCAACCTCTTCGGCGGCCATGCCGCCGGCCTCGGTGATGATGGTCACCGTGGGCTTGTTGAGGTCGGGGAACACATCCACTGGCGTGCGCGTCAGTGTGAACGCGCCGTAAGCCATCAGCACGACGCTGGCGATGATCACCAGCAGCCGGTTGCCGAGGCTGTTGTCGAGTAGCCACTTGAACATTTCAGCGCACCTGGTTGATCAAGGTGGCGCCTTGGGTGGCGACCCTGTCGCCAGCCTTCAGGCCGGCGGTGACCGACACGCTGATGCCGTCCAGCGATTCGGTCGTGACCGTGCGGGGTTCGAAGCGCTCGGGTGCTGTCTTGACCCAGACGATGGTCTGATTGGCCGGGTTCTTCATCAGCGAAGCGACCGGGACCGCCAGCCCCTTGACCTTCTCCTTGGTCTGCACGAAAACACGCACCGGCTGGCCGACGGCCAGGCTGATGAGGGCAGTACCCTGGGCGCGGAACCCCAGCGGCAGCGCCTGCTCACGCAGGCTGCGGGCGGCACCGATGAACTCGAGCGGCACACGCTGGTTGCCGATGGACAGCGTGGCGCTGCCCACATTGGCCGCCAAGGCAGGATCGAAGGTCAGGGCCTCGATGCGCAGGCGGCTGGGGTCGACGATCTCGAACAGCAGTTCGCGTGCATCCACCACCTGGCCCGCCACCACATGGGCCGACGCGATTACGCCGGACACGGGCGCCACCAGGGCTTCACGCGTGGCCAGGCCGCCACCGATGGCGGCAATGCGCTCGGCCAGACTGGCGGATTCGCTTTCCGCCGCTTCGATGTCCTTGCGCGGCACCGTGTCCGCCAGTTCCTTCAAGCGAGCCACACGCTTGTCGGCCAGCGACTTCGCCGCGCGCAGCTCGGCCAGCTGGGATGACTGGTTGGAGCGTTCGATGGGTGCTGCTGAGTTCACCACGTAGGCCAGCACCTCGCCCTTGCGTACCGCCTGGCCCGGGTTGGGTAAGCCGCGTGGGCCGGGCTCGATGCGCCCTGCATTCAAGGGCTGCACCTTACCGCCGGCATTGGGGTCCATCAGCACCTTTCCGGCGAGTTCCACCGAGCGCGCAAGCTCGGCGTCGACCGTGGCAAGGGTCCGAACACCGAGCTGGCGCTGTGCTGGCTTGGGCAGGAAGACGCTGCCATCGGGCAGGCGCTGGGGACCATTCGCGCTGGGTGCAACGCCGCCGTCACCGTGGTCATGTCCCCCGCCCGCTTGGGCTGACGGCACGGCGAACAGCACCAGCAGGATGCTGGCGACGAAGGCCCGTCGCGCGTTGAAAAGAGTCAGAGCACGCGTCATGCGACACCTCCGACACGGGTCTGGCGCGACGACAGCACGCGCCGACCGACCGTCAGCAGGATCGCCAGCACGGCGACCCCTCCCGCGCCCCAGCCCGTGTACTCCTTCCACGAGTAAGAATGGGCCGCCCCGTCAGCGTGTGCGGCTTCGTGGATGTCGAGCTCGCCAGCCAGCAGATCGGCGTCGGACCCGGCGCTCACCGTGACCGTGATCGGCAGGACACCCGGCTTGGGCGCATCGGCCAGTACGACTTCGAACTCGTCTGGGGCTTGTTTGACTGCCGTGAATTTTTTGCCGCCGATCTCGAGTTCGATCTGCGCGTCGGTGACTGGGCTGTTGTCGGCGACACGGTCCAGGTGCAGGGTGAGCTGCTTGCCGTTGAGCACGCCGACCAGCTCGAACAGGTCGGACACTGCCGCGAATCGGGGTAGCGCGGACCCGCCGGCCGCAGGTACGGACTCGCCATGGTCGTGGCCGTCACCGGCTATCGTAAGTTGCGGTGCCAGCAGGAGGATCGCGAGACCGATCGCGGCCAGAGTGTGGAGGGATTTCATGGGGAAGTGTCCGGAAGAGGTGTTCGGTAGGACGTTGGTGAGCTTCATCGCAGCCGCGTGCGTCACTGCGGCAGCAAGCCGAGCGCTTGGCGCCATGCCGAGATGGCGGCTGCGAGCTCGATGCGGCTGCGTGCAGCCTGACGATCGGCCTCGGCCGCTTCGGCCTCGATACGCAGGCGGGTGGGCAGGTCGGACTCGCCCAGCCGGAAGGACTTCTCGACGAAGCCGCGCACGTCGCGGGCGAGCGCGGCACGCCGCTCGGCGGCCGCGAGCCGCTCGCGTGCTGCGGCCAGCCGGGCTCGCGATGCCTCGGCCTCGGCCGCGATCCGGTTGCGTTCCACGACGATTTGGGCTTGCAGTTCGTCGGATTCGGCCCGTGCGGTTGCGATGCGGGTGTCGGCTCGAGGGCCTGCGTCCAGGGGGATTCGGACGTTGAGCATCACGCTGTTGGCGTAGCGCTCGCCGAAGGCGCCGCGTTCCGTCACGGCCGTGACCCCCACCTCCGGATTGGCGCGCCGCTGCACCGACGCCAGGTCTGCCACGCGGCGGCTCTGTTCGATCAGGAGCGAGAGTTCGGCGAGCGACGGATGCAGGGCGTTCGGCGGGTCGGCCGGTCGCGCGTCGAGCGGCTCGGGCTCCGCTCCCGATTCCGGGTTCGGCGGTATCGCGGCGGCCGTGCCGACGAGCGCGGCGAGTGCCTGCCGTGCGGTACTTCGGGCGGCGGAGGACTCAGCGAGCGCGACCTCGGCCTGCGCTACAGTGCCTTCGGCCTGGAACTGGTCGGCACGGGACAGCTCGCCCGCGCGCAGGCGCTTCAGGACGTCCGCATTCAGGTTGCGGGCACTCGCCAGGCGATCGATGGCGAGCGCGTGCTCGACTTCCGCGCGCTGCAGCGTCCACCAAGCGTCGCGGACCACGCCCGCTAGGCGCAGGCGGGCAGCCGCGATGCGCGCATCGACCGCTGCCAGCTGCGTGTCCGCCAGCCTGCCGGAGCGCTCGCGCTCACCGGGCAGCCAGATCGGAGCGGACAGGCCGATGTCGAACTCGCTGGCTCCCGCGCCTGAACCGATGCGGTCGCTACGCGCCGTGCCCCCAGCGGCGGGTGGCCCTGCCGTCCAGGTGGCGGCGGCGCGCTGTGCGGCCAGAGCAGCCTCGGTACGCGAGGCGCGGGATGCGGCGGGGGGCTGGGCCGCCCACGCCGCCTCGAAGGCTTGCGACAGCGTCTGCGCGACAGGCGAAGCAGAAGGCAGCGACGGCATCGCGTTGGGCTGAGCCCGTGTCGATGCGGTCACCAGGAAAAGCAGGCCCGCGATCAGCCAGGGGGCTGATGCTCGGACTCGAACGAACGCAGACATCCGACTCTCCAGTGATGGAACACATGGGGAAAGCCGGCGAGGGGCGCGTCAGGCGCGCCATTCCGCGACAGGTCGCGCAGGATGCGACCTCGACTGCGGAGAATTCAGGTGTCGGAGGTGACCGACACGCCTCGCCGGTTCAGGCGAGTGCGGGCCAGTTGGGGCGTTCGATGCACGCGGAGCGTGCTGCAGGCGACGCCGTCGGGACACAGTTGATCCGTTCCGACTGACGGGGATCGGTCAGCGCATGAACGATCGGCAGGACGATCGCCGGGCTGGACGCGTGGCAGGCCGAGCAGTCGACATCCAAGCCGGCCGGCGTCTGCGCGGCCGACACATCCACGGTGTCGCCGGACGCGGCAACCGAGATGGCTTCGTGCTGATGCTCGTGGTGGCCGAAATGGGCCGAGGCGACCGTGCGCTCGTGCTGGCAATACGGTGCCGCGAGTGCCCAGGATGACTGGAACACGACGACGAACGCGAGGAGGACGGTCAGCAACGCACGCATAGCACCGCGATCGTAGCACTGGTCAATCGCCCCGACCATGCTGATGACCCGGGCATCCGACGAGCGGCTTCGGGCGAGACGTGTCGGGTTGGCCGGGGCCTCAGCCACGGGGTGTCTCCACCCGAATGCGTTGGACATTGCG
>CAZPJE010000119.1:0-4420 GCA_964586725.1 uncultured Steroidobacteraceae bacterium
TCGGTGCGGCCGGACTGGTCGTCGCCGTCGAGCGCGTAACCGATGTCGACACGGCCGGCGTGCAGTTGCTGCTAGCGTTGCGGCAGGCCCGTGCGCGCGGCGGCCTCGCGCTCGAGTGGCGCGGGACATCCGGAGTGCTGACGAGCGCGACACGCGCCCTGGGCCTCGCCGGTGAGCTTGCCCTGACTGGTGACGCATGAGTGCCACGGTGGCTCCGCAGCTTCCTCAGGCCGTCGACGCAGGGCATCTGTCTGGACGCGAGATCCACTCATTCCTCGAGCTTGCGTTCGCGCAGCTAGACGGCGCGGTCAAGGAAGCCGACGGTAGGGTCGATCGGCTGTCGCACGCCTTGGTCGATCTCCGGAAGGGTCTCGACGAGATCACTCAGCTGCTCGCTCAGCACGCATCTCCGGCGATGCTGGCCGCCAGAATCGAGCGCATGAACGAGGAGGTCAGCGATGCCGTTGTCGCCATGCAGTTCTATGACAAGCTGACCCAGCGCCTGGCCCATGTCCGTGAAGGGCTGGCCCTGCCGAAAACGCTTATCGATGCTGCGCCGTTGCCGAAGTCGACGCATTTTGACGATGTCTGCGCGCAGATCCGCGCGCGCTACAGCATGGTCGAGGAACGCGTCGTGTTCGACTTCCTGCTGCGCGGGACGGGACCAGAGCAGATGCTCGAGGCCCTGATGGACCTGCGGGGCGCAACCAACCCTGGCGAACTGGAGCTGTTCTGACCATGTCACAGCCGCAAGCCCAGGGTACGCACGATTACGAACTCGCGGACGAAGAATTCCACGAGATCCGCCGCATCGTTCATCGCATCTCCGGGATTGCCCTGAGCGACACCAAGAAGCATCTCGTGCACGGACGGCTGGTGCGACGCCTGCGTGCCTTGCGCTTGACGGGCTTTCGTCCGTACCTGGAACGAATCGAGTCGGACCCGCAGGAGCTCGAAGAGTTCTGCAACGCGCTCACGACGAACCTGACCGCGTTCTTTCGCGAGAGCCACCACTTCGACTACCTCGCAGGCACGGTGCTGCCGATGCTGCAGCGTCGCAATGCCTCCAGCCGTCGGATCCGAGTCTGGTCCGCGGGCTGCTCGACCGGCGAGGAACCTTACTCCATCGCCATGACCGTGCTCGAAACCCTCGGGCACCTGCGGGACTGGGACATACGGATCCTCGCCACGGATATCGATTCCAAGGTGGTCGCCACTGCGCAAGCCGGTTCCTATCCGCTCGACCGCTTCGAGAAGATGCCGGCGCAGCGACGCGAGCGTTATTTCGAGCGTTCCCGTGACGGGTCGCAGCTGTCTGCCGCGGCGGATCTGAAGCGGCTGATCACTTTCAAGCGCCTCAACCTGATCGAAACGTGGCCGCTGAAGGGACCCCTCGACGTGATCTTCTGCCGCAACGTAGTCATCTACTTCGACAAGCCGACGCAACGCACGCTCTTCAACCGCATGGCGGAGCTGCAGAGCGACGGCGACCATCTGTTTATCGGTCACTCCGAATCGCTGTTCAACGTTTGCGATCGATACGAGCTGATCGCGCAGACCATTCACCGGAAGGTGCGGTGAATGCTAGCCAGCCAGCCAGCCAAATCACAGGTGGAGTTCGAGAAGGCCTTGCCGCACTTCTCGCACATTGGCCGCCACTTCGACCCGCGCGAGAACAAGGTGGTCGCGAAGCTCCTTCCCGGCGACTACTACGTGACGCTGGGTGACGAGATGATATTCACCGTGCTCGGCTCCTGCGTGTCTGCCTGCGTTAGGGACAAGGTGCTCGGAATCGGCGGCATGAATCACTTCATGCTGCCCGAGGATTCGCCGGATGCGTCGCGGCCGTGGGGCACCTCCGCGAGCGCCGCGACGCGCTACGGGAACGTCGCCATGGAAATGCTGATCAACGACATTCTCAAGCACGGCGGTCGCCGTGAGAATCTCGAGTTCAAGCTCGTCGGCGGCGGTCGCGTGCTCGACGCGATGACCGACATCGGGGCGCGGAACATCGAGTTCGTGCGGGCATACATGCGCGCGGAAGGCTTTCGCGTGCTCGGCGAGGATCTTGGCGACGAGCATCCGCGCAAGGTCATGTTTCATCCGAAGAGCGGGGCCGCGCGCGTCAAGAAGTTGACCCGTACGCGCCCGGCAGAGATCGTGGAGCGCGAGCGGCGTTACTCGCGCAAGATCGAAAGCGCGCCAGTGAGTGGCGACGTCGAGTTGTTCTGAGGATTCGGGGGAGCTGCCGTGGCACAGGGGTCGCGAATTCGGGTGCTGATCATCGATGACTCGGCGTTGGTGCGCGATCTGTTGTCGCAGATACTCGCGTCCGACCCGGGTCTCGAAGTCGTCGGGACCGCCGCGGATGCCTACATCGCGCGCGAGAAGATCAAGCAGTTGAACCCGGACGTCGTCACGCTCGATGTCGAAATGCCGAAGATGGACGGCGTGCAGTTCCTGCGCAACCTGATGCGCTTGCGTCCGATGCCGGTCGTGATGTGCTCCTCGCTGACCGAGCGCGGGGCCGACGTTACCCTGACCGCCCTCGAACTCGGCGCCGTGGATTTCGTGACCAAGCCCAAGATCGACCTGGCCCATACGCTCGAGCAGTATTCGGCCGAGATCATCGGGAAGGTCAAGGTTGCATCGCGGGCACGCGTGCGCCCGCTGGCCGCCGACCTCGCGCCGCCGACGGCCGGGGCGGTCAGTGCGAACGCGTCGTTCGCCGCGGCGGGATCGCCCGCAGGCGCGGCCCGGCCGCTGCGCTTTCGCACGACGGAACAGATCATCGCCATTGGCGCGTCCACCGGTGGCACGGAAGCAATCCGCGAGGTGCTGGCGCGCATGCCCCCTGATGCGCCGGGTATCGTGATTTCGCAGCATATTCCGGCCGCGTTCAGTCGCCCGTTCGCTGAACGCATGAACGCCTGCTCGCATATGACCGTGCACCAGGCGGAGCACGGGCAGTTGATCATGCCGGGGCACGCCTATATCGCGCCGGGTGACCGCCACCTCATCGTCGACCGTGATGGAGCCCGGTATCGGTGTCGGATCACCGACGACGCCCCGGTCAATCATCATCGGCCGAGTATCGATGTGATGTTCGCGTCCGTGGCGCGCAACGTGGGTCCCAACGCGATTGGCGTGATGCTGACCGGCATGGGCGCCGACGGCGCGAGGGGAATGCTTGAGATGCGCGATGCCGGCGCGCGCAACATCGCGCAGGACGAGAACACCAGCGTTGTCTGGGGCATGCCGGGCTCTGCCGTGCAGATCGGTGCCGTGGATGCCGTGGTGCCACTGCACGCCGTGGCGGATCTCGTGCTGCGCTGGGTCATGGAACGCGAGTCGCGTTCGAGCGCGAGTGCCTGAGACATGAAGCTGGCAAGCAGACACTACATGCGTTTCGTTTCGGCGGCCCGTTGGTCCAGCGGCCTGGGGCGCCTCGGCATCATCGTCATGGCGGGCATGGCCTCCCAAGCAATGGCCGAAGACTGCGCCGATGCGGATCGCCAGGCCTGCAGCGCCTGGGGCGTCGAAGCAGCGTATACCGCCGATCTGTTGCGCAACACGTCGGGCGGCATCGAAAGCGGCAACGCTTATCTGGATGGCTTCGACGTCATCGCGTCGCTCGATGCGGAACGCACGTGGGGCTGGGCGGGCGTGCGTCTGCACGGTCACGTGCAGTACAACAACGGCGCTGAATTCAGCGCCAACCGCGTCGGTGATGTCCAGAGCGTCAGCAACATCGAGGGCGTCGGGACTTGGCGAGTTTATGAGTTGTGGGCCGAGATGCAGTTCGGCGCGGCGGAGGCGCCGCGCTCCGTCCGATTCGGCCTGTATGACCTGAACAGTGAGTTCGACAGCATCGACTCAGCTGGACTTTTCCTCAATGCCTCACACGGGATCGGTCCCGAGTACGCACAGAGCGGACTCAATGGTCCGTCCATCTTTCCGGTGACGTCGCTCGCATTGCGACTGCGCCGCGAGTCGGTCAACAGCTATTGGCAGCTGGCAGCGCTCGACGCCGTGCCGGGCGATCGAGACAACCCCACGCGCAGCGGGATCCACCTCTCGGGCGAGGAAGGCGCATTGCTTGCCGGCGAATGGGGCATGAGCCGTGGTCGGCTCAGCAAGTTGGCTGTGGGGGCCTGGTCATATACGGGTCGATTCGATTCGTTGAACGAGATCGATCCGGTATCCGGCAGCCCGATTCGGGGGCGCGGTAACCGCGGTCTTTACGCACTCGTCGACGTCGCGATCGGCGAAGTGGCCGGGCGGCGCGTCGACGGTTTTGTCCGTATCGGTGCTGCCGAGGACAAGTTCAATGCCGTTGCCGATTACCTCGGCGCGGGCCTGGTCGTCTCCGCGCCGTTTAGCGCGCGACCGGACGACCAGTTCGGCCTCGCGATCGCGC
>CAZPJE010000120.1:0-32810 GCA_964586725.1 uncultured Steroidobacteraceae bacterium
GGCGGCGGGAGTTCGACTGGTATGCGTAACCCCTCACGACACAGGGATTGCGTCTCCCTGATGACAGACCAATAAAACTCCGGGCGCTCGCTCCCCTCGAGTCGCACATGGTGGGCGGCCACCCGGTTCGCGCCAGGAAACGAATCATGAGGTGCAGGTGGCTGTTGAGCCAGGCAAGCCAGGGAAGTGAATGGCAGCGCCAGCACAGCGATCAGATAACTGGGAAATCCAGGCAGAACGGCCAACCCATTGCGAGCCCGGACCCCGGCCAAGGCGAAAGTCGTCATGCGCAACTGGCAGGACTCGTGCGCGTATTCGCCGCACAACAAGAAGATCGCATGGTGAAGATTCTGGCACAGCTCAAGCGCATGGCGCCGGAGGAGCATCAGCCGGAGCGATCGCGGCCGGCAAGCGCTCCGGTCGGGTTACTGGCCCTGAACACCGGCTCGACCCGCGGCGCAATGTCACGTACCCAGCCCGCCTCAGTAGCGCCTACCCCCTCGGCACGCACCGACGGCGTACCATGGTGATCCCCGCACTCCCAAGGATCGATCATGACCTCACCGCTGTATCTGCATTCCGTTCCCGTCTTCAAGCAGTTGCTGACGGCCCTGCGGGCCATCCTCGTGCAGGCCCAGTCGCATGCGGCTGCGCATTCGATCGATCCGCCGGTGCTGTTGCAGGCTAGGCTGTATCCCGACATGTTCCCGCTGATCAAGCAGGTACAGATTGCAGCTGATTTCGCGCGTGGGATTTCAGCCCGGCTTGCGGGCGTCGAGGTTCCTGCCAATGAGGGCAACGAGGCGAGCTTTGCCGATCTGGATTCTCTGCTCGTTCGGACGGTCGCATTCCTCGATAGCCTGAGTCCGTCACAGTTCGCGGGTCGCGAGACGACCGAGATTGTGCTGCGTCCGGGTACGCCGAAAGAAAAGAAGCTCACCGGGCAGACGTATCTGGCGAACTACGGCGTGCCGCAGTTCCTGTTTCATGTCACGACTGCATACGCGATTTTGCGCCACAACGGGCTCCCGCTCGGCAAGCGTGATTTCATGGGGACGTACTAGCAAGTCGAGGCGCTCCGCATACAACACGAAGAAACGTCCGTCCGGGGACAGCGCCACGCCGGACGGGCCGCAGTCGCAGGGCGCTTGCTGTGGAGACAGTAATTAGACGGTAGCGAGGGCGGCAATGTCCGGCGTGGCGGGAAGACCATGCGCAGCCGCGCAAAAGCCCAGTGCCGCGGCCAAGACAGTGTTGATCCGTGCTCGCATGGTGTTCTGTGTCCTACCTGCCTGAGTGCTCAAGTCGCGATGAACTGCCTTCAAGCCGCCCGGCCCAACGGCGCGTCGTTGACGGCGGCAGTCGGTGCGTCAACCCGCTCGATGGCATCGGCTGCATCGCGCGCTGCCAGCGCGACGCTCATGCGATAGCGCGTCTGGATCGTGATGCAGTAGCCGTAGCAGGCGAGAAGCGCGAGCAACGCGCCCAGGTCGAACAGCGACAGATGTTTCGGGCCATCGAACCAGAAGTAGGCCGCGACGGACTTCACGCCGATCCACACCAGTGCGAACAGCACGATCGGACGCACGATTTCGCCGAAGGCCGAGATGGACTTCGGATCCTCTGCCTGCGCTTCCCGGTAACGCGCGAGCGCGTCCTCGGAGATCAGCGCCAGCACGCGACGGCGGTGCCGCAGCGCCCACCCGATGACAGCGACAGCCAGCAACAGCATGAAGAGTCCGGTCGTGTATCGCATGACGCCCTCCGTCCATTGGGTGCGGAGAATCTAAGCGATGCTGGTGGCGCCGTCATCAGAAACGAAACCGTAGCGTCCCGCCGAAAAGGCGCGGATCGCCGGCCTGCCCGACGATCAGTCCGGAATTGCCGGCCTGGATCGTCAGCGCCGTCAGGAAGCGCGCGTCGAACACATTGCGGCCCCAGGCCATGAACTCCCATCCATTTGGCCACGCGTAGCCGACGTTGGCGTTCACGAGCGTGTGGGCGTCGATCCATGTGAACTGCGACGCCGACGTGTCGGCGTAGTAGCCCGTGCGCCGGTTCGCATCGAAATGCACGATCAGCTCGCCGCCGGCCAGCGGCCTGCGATAGTCCGCGCTGATCGATCCGACCCAGCGCGACAGGCCCGCGAGCCGCACGCCGCTCAGGTTGCAGGGAATCGTCGCAGCGGTCTGGCGCTCGAGCGGGCAGGGCCCTTCAGGATAGTCCGTGTTCTCGCCGTCCGCGTACGCCACCGAGGCGGCGACGCTCCATCGAGCGCCGAACCGCAGTGCCGCGTCGATCTCGATGCCCTGGACGCCGACCTCAGGGATGTTCGACGGATAGGAGCGGAGCGCGGCCGTCTCCAGCCTCGACACGATGTTCGCCTGATAGTCCGTGACTGTCGTGCGGTACGCGGCGACGTTCAGCGCCGCGCGTCCGCCCGCAACCCGGCGCTTGAAGCCCGCCTCGATCGTGCGGTTGCGCTCGTCGTCGATCACCGCAGTAGCGAGTGCCGGACGGTTCACGGCGTCGAGCGGCAGGCCCGACATGTTGAGGCCGCCGGACTTGAAGCCGTCCGCGTACGACAGGTAGGCGAGCAGGTCTTCGCGCGGCGTCCAGGCGAGATTCACGCGACCTGAGGCATTGCCGCCACGGTCCACCGTCGCATACGTCTGCGGCCGGAAGATCGACAACCGCGCCCGTGTCAGTTCCGCGGCGGTCGCCGCCGGGAGTCCGGACAGCGCTGGGCCGCCCTGCACAGTGGTCTCGAAGCCGCCGCGCTTGTCCTCGTGCGTGTAACGCAGCCCGAGCGTCAGCGTCAGCTGCTCGGTGAGGCGATGGTCGACCTCGCCGAAGGCCGCGTAGCTGTCCATCGAGAAGCGCGAGCGGCCGGTCTGCGAGTATCCATCGAGCAGGTCGCGTGGGATCGGCACCGCGAAGTTCGCCGGATTCAGCAACCAGTAGGCTGCCTCAGAGCCGTACACGCTCGTCGGTCGTGCGCGGATCGTTTGCGCGAAGCCGAACAGGCCGACGACGTAGCGGGTGCGTTCGGCGTCGTTCGACGCAAAGCGCAGCTCCTGGCTCCACTGGTCCTGCCGCGACGGGATCCGTTGCACCGTTTGGATCGGAACTCCGGTGAAGTCACGGTCGTTCGCGACGTCCCAGTCCCAGTAGCGCCAGGCGCTGATGGACGTCAGCGTGCCACGCGGGAGCGTCCAGTCGGCGATCAGGGAGACGCCGCCGTCCCGCGTATCGATACGCAGCGCCGAGTCGATATCGGTCAGGCGGTCGAACACGTCCGTGCTCGGCGGCGCATAGCCCAGTCCTGCCGCGAGCGCCGGGAACTGGCGAGACGCCGAGCGCAGGCTGGTGCCGATCCGCAGGAAGTTCTGGGTGCAGCACGCCGATTCCAGTTCCGCAACGTCCGCGGTCAGGCGCAGTGTCAGAGTCGTCGTTGGCGCGAGCAGCAGCTGGCCACGCAGCGCGGTGTTGTCGAGCGCGTTCAGCGCCGCGCCGTTGCGGACGTTGCGCAGCACCCCGTCGCGACGCGTCAGCTGCGCGGCAAGCCGGCCCGCAAGCCGGTCGCCGGAGAGCGCGCCAGTGACGCTGCCGCGCAGCTGGAGGAAATCGAAACCACCCGCCGATACCTCGGCGTTCGCAGCTGGCGTGAACTGCGGTTCGCGGCTGATGACGTGGATCGCACCGGCAGTCGTGTTCTTGCCGAACAACGTGCCCTGCGGTCCGCGCAGCACCTCGACCCGCTCGATGTCGGTGAAGTCGAAGGCGGCCGTCGCCGGCCGGGCGTGATAGACCTGGTCGACGTAGAACCCGACGCCGGGTTCGATGCCGTCGTTGGCGGCGCTGATCGACAGCGTGTTCGAACCGAGCCCGCGGATCGTGTACGCGGTGTTCCGCGGGTTCGCCGAGTTGTAGTACAGCGATGGTGTGAACTGCGCGAGCTGCTGCGTGTTGACGGAGAGGGTCCGATCCAGCAACTCGCCGCTGACTACCGAGACAGCGACCGGCACCGACTGCAGGGATTCCTCGCGCCAACGCGCGGTGACCCTGACTTCCGCGAGCTCCTGCGCGGCGCCTGCTGCTGCCGATGCGACGGGGCTGATGTCGGCCAGTGCCGTGGACATCGGCTGCAGTGCGAGCAGGACGGCGATGCTGTGTGTAGCTGACAGGCGGAGCGGGAACATCGAAGGGTCAAAGCCGACGGACGGGATGTTGCGTTATATACCATCAAATATAAAGAAGACCAAATACCGCGGTGCTACGCCTGCCGGGCACGCGCTCGGCGCGAACCCGTGCAGTGTCAGACGGCGCGACCGGCGTCGTCGCCTTCGCGGAACGCGTGCAGCGCTGTTCGCGGCGCGACGGCATCGCCAGCAACCAGCACCGGGATCCGCGCCGCGCGTGCCGCGCGCGCAAGACTGTCATCGGCGAACGACGCGACGCCGCCCACGACGACGTCGACGTCGAGATCCCGCTCATCGCCCGAGTACAGGTGCCGCAGCTTCGCGCGCCCGCCGGCGATGCCGACGAGCACGGTCGAGGTATCGAGGCGCACGCCCAGGCGCGGCAGGCGTTCGAGCAGCTCCTTGAGATGCGTGAATCCGCAAGCGAAGCCGTACTGTGGGCTCGCGGTCGCGATGGTGACCTCACAACCGCTCGCGGCGAGATGCTCCGCCACCGAAGCCACTTCCAGATTCCCGAGCGTATCGACCACCAACGCTCGCTGCACGGCAGGCATGGGTTCGGTCCAGGGTGCATCGACCGCGCGCTCCGTCGACACGATCGGAATCGAGTGATCGCCCACGTTCAGGCGCCGCACCGGGTCGCTCTGGGCCCCGGTCGCAATGATCACCCGCTCGAAGGCGGCCAACTCCGCTTGCGTAACGCGGTGGTTGAGCTGCACGCCCACACCGAGATCGCGCAGCGTGCGTTCGAGCCAGTCGATCGCCAGCAACAGCTCGCGCTTCGGCCCCAGCTTCTCGACCGCGAGCAGCCGCCCGCCGAGCCGCGCGCGTGCTTCGGCGAGCGTGACGTCGTAGCCGCGCCGCGCCGCGATCTCCGCGGCCTTCAGGCCGGCAGGGCCGCCCCCGACCACGAGCACCGCACCGCGTCCCGGGGTGAGCTCGCGTGTGGCCGCCTCACGGCCCACGTCGGGGTTGTGGAAGCAGGTGATGGGCAGGCCGCCGACCATGCGGTCGACGCAGCCCTGGTTCGCGCCAACGCACGGGCGTATCTGCACGACACGGCCGGACATCGCCTTGGCGATCACGTCGGGGTCCGCCACGTGCGCGCGTGTCATCGCGACCAGATCGCAGACGCCATCGGCGAGCGCCTGCTCCGCTTCGTCCGGGGACGTGATGCGGCCGACCCCGATCACGGGAATCGCCGCGCCGATGGCCGCGCGCAGTCCGCGGGTGAGCGGCAGATGCTCGCCATGGGGCCGACGCCAGGTGCCGACGGAGCGCGCGTAATGCGAGGCGCGCGCGCCTTCCGAGTGATTCAGGTAATCGAGCAGGCCGGTGGCGACGCAGGCTGCAGCCACGCCCTGGCAGCCTTCCGGGCCGAGCCCGCCGCGATCCGGCCGTACCCAGTCGTCTGCCGAGATGCGCAGCCCCATGACCTTGTCGCGCCCGATGGCGGCGCGGACGCGTTGCATGACCTCAGTGATGAACGCCAGCGGTTCGCCCCATCGGTCGGTGCGCTGGTTCGCCCACGGGCTGAAGGACTGCTGCAGCAGGTAGCCGTGCGTTGCATGCAGCTCGACGCCGTCGATGCCGGCTTCGGTGGCGATGCGCGCCGTGCTGACGAATCCTTCGATGACTGCTTCGATCTCTTCTTCGGTCATCTCGTGCGCCATTTCGCCTTCGGGAGACGCAATCGGCGAGAAGGCCCAGAGCGGCTCGAGCGAGCGACGGGCATCGCTGGTGAACTGCGCGCCGAAGTGAAACAGCTGAATGACCGTCTTCGCGCCATGGTTGTGCAACGCGTTGGCCATCAGCGTGAGCTTGCGCGCCAGATCCCGCGGCTCGTAGACGTAATGCCCGAGCGCATGGCTCGACGGGTGCACGTGCACCGGCTGCAGCACGATGAGGCCGGCACCGCCCGCGGCGCGGCGCGCCAGGTAGTCGATGTAACGATCGGGCGGCTCCGTCGGCTTGTAGAAGTCCAGGAACGCGCCGTGACCCGTGACGACGGCGCGGTTGCGCACTTCGATGGGGCCGATCGCCAGCGGCGACAGCAGTCGCGGATAGTTCGGCCGGTTCGCAGTTGGCATGATCGAAGGGATCCTGTGACGCTAGCGCCCTGTTTGCAGATCGAATGATAGAGTCCAAGTCAGTACTGCGATACGCTGGAGGACAACACTTGCGACGCGATGGGGATGCGGATGGGCTCGCAGGCATGAAGGCGCCGGAGAATGCATTGCCAGTCCTGCGGCCAGCGGCATGGCCGCGTCACAAGCGCTGCCGCGTCGCGCTTGCGAGCCTGTTGTGCGTCGCCACCGCAGTCCCTGCGCACGCGACCGAACTGCCGTCGTCGACGCCAACGCACAGCACCGCGACGTCAAGCTCTTCGCCGGCGCGGCCTTCGGCCGGCCGGAGCCTTGCGGACTATCCGTTCTGGAATCTCGTCGCGGGTTGGTGGGTCGGCGAGAGTACGTATCTCGGCCCAAACCTCGACTACAAGATCCGTTCGTACCAGTCGATCGTGCACGTTGAAATCGACGGCACCCGTTTCCGTGAAACCGAACACAAGTTCTACCCGCCGGGCGCGATGGCGACGGCCTACGGTCGTGGCCAGGTGCGCGACGGCGAAGGTGTCGAAACGGTGACGGTGCTGGGCGGCGAACTGGTCGATGATGTCGGTACGGTACGGATCCTGAGCATGCTGCCCGCAATGTCCGCAGTGGCGACGGAGTCGCGCGAGGACGAGCAGACCATCGTCCGCGCGCTGGGGCCCGACACGGGTGTGCGCGTCACGCCGAATCCGCGCACCGGCGTCGACACCTATCGCATGTTCATCTTCGTTCCTGCCCCGGATCGCCGCTTCCGCTCGAATTTCGGCATCGTCAGCGATGGCACCGGGCCCGGTGCCGCCAACGCGCTGCCCGGGGCTGTGCCCGGCGACCTGCGCGGCTACTCGCTGTTTCGCGAAGCGCGCATCGCGCCTGGCGAGTTCGAGCAGTGGCGCCGCGACTTCCGGGAGCGGAACGCCGTGTCGGCCATCGTCGAGCCTGATGCCGCCGGTCGTCCTGCCGTTCGTCGGCTCGCGCCCTGAAGCCCGATTCGCGCTCAATGTCAGCAACCGTCGACTGTGACGTCGCCATCGTGGGTGGTGGGCCTGCCGGGCTGATGGCGGCTGAAGTGCTTGCGCAGCATGGGCGGCGCGTCGACCTGTACGAGGCGATGCCATCCGTCGGGCGCAAGTTCCTGCTGGCCGGCAAGGGCGGTCTGAACCTCACACACAGCGAAGCGTTCGAGTCCATGGTGGCGCGTTACGGCGCGGCCTCGGAAGCTCTGCGGCCCATGTTGCAGCGATTCGGCGCGACCGAACTGCGCGACTGGGCGCAGGGCCTCGGCATCGAGACGTTCGTCGGTAGTTCAGGCCGAGTGTTTCCGCGCGAGATGAAAGCGGCGCCGCTGCTGCGGCGCTGGCTGCAGCGGCTGCGCGCGATGGGCGTGCATTTTCACGTCCGGCATCGATTCGCAGGCTTCCTAGACGCAGACGCAGAACCAGGCGCAGGCCGCGCACGGCGGCGCCCGCCGATGCTGAAGTTCACGACGCCCGAGGGTGACCTCGCCGTCAGCGCAAACGCCGTACTGCTGGCGCTCGGAGGCGCCAGCTGGCCGCAACTCGGCTCCGATGGAGCCTGGGTGGCATGGCTGCAGCAGGCGGGCGTTGATATCGCGCCGCTCCAGCCGGCGAACTGCGGATTCGATGCCGCGGGCGGCTGGACGGAACACCTGCGCACGCGTTTCGCTGGCACACCACTGAAGGGCGTGCGCTTGCACTGGGTTCAGCCAGACGGCGTACCCGCCTCGCAGATCGGCGAGTTCGTGCTCACCGAGTCTGGCGTCGAGGGCAGCCTGATCTACGCAGCGTCGGCCGGCATTCGTGAAGCGATTTCGCGGCAAAGGCCGGCGACGGTGACACTGGATCTGCTGCCGCAGCGGAATCTCGAATCGATCGAACGCGCGCTTGCTGCGCCGCGCGGTTCGCGCTCCCTGTCCACGCATCTGAAGGCGCGGCTGGGTCTTGACGGCGTGCGCACGGCATTGATGCATGAACTGCTGCCGCGAGAGGCAATCGCGGACACGCCGCAACTCGCCGCGGCGCTGAAAGCGCTGCCGTTGCGCCTGGACTCCGCGCGCCCGATCGCCGAAGCGATCAGCACCGCGGGCGGTGTGCGATTTTCAGCGCTGGACGAAGGCCTGATGCTGCGAGACTTGCCCGGAGTGGTCTGTGCGGGCGAGATGCTCGACTGGGAAACGCCGACGGGTGGCTATCTGCTCACGGCGTGCTTCGCCACGGGGGTCGAGGCTGCGAAAGCCGCGCTCAGGTTCCATTCCCGCGGCGCCAGCGCGCCCCTGCCAGATCGAAGCCCCGGCGTGGTTGCGGGTCTCCGCGTGACCGTCTAACGTCTCGAAACTCTTCCCACTGTTGCAAGGCTGTTACTGATGCTCTACACGCATGTTGCCATCGCGTCCGTCGCCCATGTCGATGCGCCGATCCGGCTGTCTTCCGACGAGATCATGCAGCGTCTGGCGCCAACCCTGGAGCGCCTGGGCATCCGCGACAACCTTTTCGTAGACGTGGCCGGGATCACGGCACGACGCATCTGGGACGGCTCCACCCCGCCGTCGGATGCGGCCTGCTGGGCAGCGCAGAAGGCGCTGGCGGCCTCGGGCGTGCCGGCCGAAAAGATCGGCATCCTGGTCAATACCTCGGTCTGCCGCGACTTCCTGGAGCCGAGCACTGCGTCGATCGTGCATGGCAACCTGAGTCTTGCCGACACCTGCCAGAACTTCGATGTCGGCAACGCCTGCCTGGGTTTCCTCAACGGCATGGACATCGCTGCGCGGATGATCGAGCGCGGCGACATCGAGTACGCACTGATCGTCAACGGCGAGGCGTCGAACCAGATTGCCGAGCGCACCATCGAGCGCCTGCTGGCGCCCGCGACGACGCTGGATGATTTTCGCGGCGAGTTCGCCTCGCTGACGCTGGGTTCGGGCGCAGCGGCAATGGTGATGGGGCGCCGCGAGTTGCTGCCCGAGGGGCATCGTTTCGTCGGCAGCGTGACCCGCGCGGCGACCAGTTTCTCGCACCTGTGCCGCGGCAACATGGACCGCATGGTGACCGACACCCGGACGCTGCTGGTCGAGGGCCTGAAACTGGCCGGCAAGACCTTTCAGGCGGCGCGGGCGGGCATGGGCTGGGTCGTCGGTGAGTTCGACGAGTTCGTCATCCATCAGGTCAGCAAGGTGCACACGGCGGCCCTGGTCGAGTTGCTGGGCATCGACCCGAAGAAAGTGCTGACGATCTATGAAGAGTTCGGCAACGTCGGCCCGGCCTCCGTGCCGATCGCGCTGTCGAAGCTGCAGGACACCGGCCGGTTGGCGAAGGGCAAGCGCATCGCGCTGCTCGGCATCGGCTCTGGGCTGAACTGTTCGATGGCCGAAGTGCACTGGTAGTTCGTGATCGCGGGCCGGATACCCGCTGCCGTCATGAACCACTACCTCGGATATCCGTTCGCCCCGCGGCGCTTTACCCGCGCCGACGGCCTGTCGATGAACTATCTCGACGAGGGCGTGCGCGACGGCGAGCCGGTGCTGATGCTGCACGGCAATCCCAGCTGGAGCTGGTACTGGCGCGATCTGGTCGCCGGTCTTTCTGATCGCATGCGCTGCATCGCGCCGGACTGGATCGGCATGGGCTGGTCCGATAAACCCGGCGACGACCGCTATCGCTACACGCTGGCTTCGCGCATCGATGATTTGGAGCAGTTCTATCAGCACCTCGTCGACGAGCGCGGCTTGCCCGCCACGGGCCTGACGCTCGCAGTGCACGACTGGGGCGGCATGATAGGGCTCGCGTGGGCGGTGCGGCATCCCGAGCGCATCGCGCGCCTGATCATCACCAACACCGCAGGCTTCGCGAATCCCAAAGGGCAGCGCCTGCCGTGGGCGCTCAAGCTGGGGCGAGACAGCGCGCTCGGCACGCTGCTGATCCGCGGCTTCAACGCCTTCGCGGGCGGTGCATCGCGGCTGGCCACGGTCCGGCGGCTGTCGCCCGAGGTCCGCCGCGCGTATACCGCGCCGTACGACAGCTGGGCGCATCGGATTGCGACGTTGCGCTTCGTGCAGGACATCCCGCTCGGACCCGGCGATCCGGCATGGTCGATCGTCGAGGACACGGGCAGGGAGCTGCACCGGCTCGAGGGCAAGCCGATGCTGCTGGCCTGGGGTCTGCGGGATTTCGTTTTCGACCGCGCGTTCTACGACGAATTCGTGCGCCGCTTTCCGCGCGCCGCAGCGCACGCCTTCGACGATGCCGGGCACTATGTCCTCGAGGACGCGCACGAACGCATCGTGCCGCTGGTGCGGGAGTTCATCGCCCGCCATCCGCGATAGCCACGCGCGCATGACGGCCAGCCCCAACATCGCCGATGCGCTGCGCGCCCGCACACGCGAGGCGCCCGACCGGGTCGCGATGCGCATTCCCGCCGGTCGCGGTGCCGATGGGCAAAGCGCGTGGCGCACGCTGAGCTACGCGCAGCTGGATCGTGCCAGTGACGACATCGCTGCGGGCCTCGTCGAGATCGGCATCGGCGCGGGCGTGCGCGCGGTGCTGATGGTGCGCCCCGGCGCGGCGTTGTTCGAGCTGATGTTCGGCCTGTTCAAGGCCGGCGCGGTGCCTGTGCTGGTCGATCCGGGCATCGATCGCGCCGCGCTCAAGGAGTGCCTGCGCGCGGCGCAGCCGCAGGCGTTCATCGGCATCCCGCTGGCGCAGGCGGCGAGCCTGCTGCTGGGCTGGGGCAGGGACAGCATCCGTACCCGCGTGACCGTGGGGCGTCGCTGGGGGTGGTCCGGACCTACGCTGGACGAGGTCCGCGCGCGCGGCGCGCAGGCGGTGCGACCACAGCCGGTCGCGGCTCCGGATGCGCTGGCGGCGATCCTCTTCACGTCCGGTTCTACAGGCATCCCGAAGGGCGTCGAATACACCCATGCCAACTTCATCGCGCAGGTCGAGATGATCCGCGCGGCTTTCGGCATTCGTCCCGGCGAGATCGACCTGCCGACCTTCCCGCCGTTCGCGCTGTTTGATCCGGGCCTCGGCATGACCAGCGTGATCCCGGAGATGGACCCGACGCGACCGGCCAGCGCCGATCCGCGCAAGCTGATCGACGCCATCGAGCAGCATTGCTGCACCACGCTGTTCGGGTCGCCGGCGCTGCTGGAGAATCTTGCCCGCCACGCCGAGGCCAACAGCGTGCGCCTCGGCGGTCTGCGGCGGGTGCTGTCGGCGGGTGCGCCCGTGCGGCCGGAAGTCGTCGAGCAGGCCTTTCGCATGCTGCCCGCGGACGCCGAGGTCTGGACGCCCTATGGCGCGACGGAGTGCCTGCCGGTGGCCGTGATCGAAGGCCGCGAGATCCTGGCGCTGCGCGCGCTGACCGACGCGGGCGGCGGTATCTGTGTCGGGCGGCCGCTGGCGCGCAACACCGTACGCGTGATCCGCATCGACGATGCGCCGATCGACGCGTGGTCGGAGGACCTCCTGGTCGAGCCCGGCAGCATCGGCGAGATCACGGTCGCCGGCCCCACCGTGACGCGCGGCTATTTCGGTCGCGAGTCGGCCACGCGCCTGGCCAAGATCCGCGACGCGGATCGTCTCGTGCACCGGATGGGCGATGTCGGTTACTTCGATGCGGCAGGCCGGCTCTGGTACTGCGGACGCAAGAGTCATCGCGTGACGGCAGGCGGGGTCACGCTGTTCACCGAGACCGTCGAGGGCGTGTTCAACGCGCACCCCGACGTGCGCCGCAGCGCGCTGGTCGGCGTCGGCCCGCTCGCGGATCGCATGCCGGTGATCTGCATCGAGATGCGCGATCGCAGCCGCCGCGCCGAATGGCCGCGCCTCGAGTCGCAGCTGCGCGAGCTGGCCGGGCTGCACGCGATCAGCCGCGGCATCGACGCTTTCGTCCTGCACGATGGCTTCCCGGTCGACATCCGCCACAACGCCAAGATCGATCGCGATCAGTTGGCTCGCTGGGCGGCGCGACGGGTGACCTATCGGCCGTTTGCGCAACCGCCGGTGACCGGAAGTCCTGCATGAAGGTGCTGGTCACAGGCGGTGGCGGGTTCCTGGGCAGCGCGATCTGCCGTCTGCTGCGCGCGCGCGGCGACGACGTGCTCAGCGTCGCACGGACGCGCCATGCCGCGCTGGATGCCCTCGGCGTGCAGCAGGCGCAGGTCGACATCAGCGATCGCGATTCACTGGTGCACACGGCACGCGGGGTCGATGCCGTGATCCATGTCGCGGCGAAGGCTGGTGCCTGGGGATACTGGGATGATTACCACGTGACGAATGTCGTTGGCACCGAGCATGCGATCGCCGCCTGCCGAGCGAACCGCATTCCGAGGCTGGTCTACACCTCGACGCCGAGCGTCGTGCACGCCGGCGGCGATCTCGAAGGCGTGGACGAGTCGATACCGTATGCGAAGCACTACCGTGCGCACTATCCGCACACCAAGGCGATCGCGGAACGGCAGGTGCTGGCGGCCAACGATGCGCAGTTGTCGACCGTCGCCCTGCGGCCGCACCTGATCTGGGGCCCGGGTGATACGCAATTGCTGCCGCGCATCGTCGCGCGCGCACGCGCCGGCCGCCTGCGCCTGGTCGGTCGCGATCGCAAGCGCATCGACGTCGTGTATGTCGACAATGCGGCGCAGGCACACGTGGATGCACTCGACCGCCTCGCGCCCGGGGCGGCCTGCGCGGGCCGGGCTTATTTCATCAGCCAGGGCGAGCCGATCCATCTCGACGACATGATCAACGGCATGCTGCGCGCCTGCGACCTGCCACCGGAGACGCGGCGCGTGCCTTATGCCGTGGCCTTCGCAGCCGGCGCCTTGCTCGAGGCGGTGTATGGCGTGCTGCGCATCGAAGCCGAACCGCCGATGACGCGTTTCATCGCCGAACAGCTCGCGACCGCGCATTGGTACGATATCTCGGCTGCGCGCCGCGACCTGGGTTACCAGCCGGCGATCAGCACGGCGGAAGGGCTGCTACGTCTGGCGCAATGGTGGCGCAGTGCTGCGGCGCCGCCGACCCGCAGGTAATCCTCCCGAAGGTCAACAGGCTCCGGACGCACCACGACGACTGTCCGACCATGGCGATCGTCGTGCCACCCGCTGAAGAGTTGTTCCTCTCGGCCGGACATACGCATTCATCTGCCTTGAAGCGTTGGCGGCTTTCAGGCTTCATCAATCTCATCGCAAACTGGTCGATCCGGTAACTTTTGCGCGCGGGCGCCGCGATTGTGTGCGCCGCGCCGATCCTGTCGTTCGGCTACTCCTCCGAGGCGGCCGGGTGACCGGGCAACCCGGCTGTGCCTGGAGCAACCAAGTGAGCGGCGAACCAGTTGCTGGCGAGCCGCGACACCTCTTCCAACGCACCGGGCTCCTCGAACAGGTGAGTGGCGCCCGGTACCGCGACCAGACGGTGCTCGTAGCGCAGCTGCCGCGCTGCAGCCCTGATCAGTTCGAGGACGTCGGTGTCGGGGGCGCCTATGATCAACAACGTTGGGGCGCGGACCCTGGCGAGGATTTCGCGTGCGAGGTCGACTCGACCGCCTCGCTACACGACCGCACGCACGCGTGTCGGCCGCTGTGCCGGCTGCTGCCGCTGCCGTGCGCGAAGGCAACCAGGCCGAGCGCCTCGGGCGACTCGACCAGTTCGGCGTCAAGCATCGCGTTCGCAGCGGGGATGCGTATCGCCCGCGACGGCAGGCCGTGCCTGCGGTCAGGGCCGGTGGCCACGTCGGCATGCCTTGGCGTGGATCGCGACCCGGCGCAGCATCGTCTTCAAGGCCATGACTCCTGTCGCGTGGTGCTTAGTGCAGCGGCGCCACTGTCGGCGCCGGCTGCGCGGCTCGCCATCCGCAATTGCCGTCCCTAAGTGAAACCCCGGATTGGCCCGCGCCGCGCACGCGCTAGATTTGGGCATGGGTGGCATGAGCGCTCGACTATGGAATCCAGGAAAGCGGAGCTACGAACATGAGCATTGCCACGCTGGCTAATCCGGCCGTCGTCACCGTCGCCGAGGAGACCGACCTGGTCGTCGCGGCGCAGCGGATGCGCGAGAAACACGTCGGCCTGCTGGTGGTCACACGGCGCGTCTCGGGCGGCGGCGAGGAGCCCGTCGGCATCGTGACCGACCGCGACATCGTGGTGGGCGTGGTCGCACGCGAGGCGGACGCGCGCGCGCTGCGCGTGGGCGACGTGATGTCCCATGCGCCGATCACCGTGGGGCGCGCGACCGGGATCGCCGAGACCCTCGCGCGGATGCGCGAGACAGGCCTGCGCCGCATGCCCGTGGTCGACGAGGCGGGCCGGCTGGTCGGGCTCGTGGCGATGGACGACCTCGTCGACTACGTCGCGCGCCTGCTCGGCGACGTCGCCGGCGCGATCCGCAATGAACAGCGCATCGAACGCGCAGTGCGCGCCTGAGCTTCGCAATGCGAGTCGCCGCTACGCCTTGACGCAGACGATCGGCGACGCAGTCGATCGGCTCGAGCCGCGCGGATGCGCGCCTCGAGCCCGGGCGAGGGGTCCATATGCCGGAACGTGACCTGAAGGGGGATCTGCATGGGTTCACCTAAGTTCAAGCTGCGGATCGCTCCGAGACGCGCGTGTCCGACAAAGCCGCCGCGGCTGCGGCATCGACATGGTCGACGACCACGAACTGCAGTCGTGCGCGCACGGAGTCGGGGACGTCGACCAGATCCTTCTCGTTGCGCTTAGGCAGGATCACGGTGCGGATGCCGGCGCGCGCGGCGGCCATGACCTTCTCCTTGATGCCGCCGACCGGCAGTGCGAGGCCACGCAGGCTGATTTCGCCTGTCATCGCCACGTCCGGCCGCACGGCCCGCCCGGTCAACAGCGACAGCAGCGAAACGTAGAGGGCGATGCCCGCGCTTGGCCCGTCCTTCGGGATCGCGCCGGCGGGCAGGTGGATGTGCAGGTCCGACTGCGCGAGTTCAGCCGCCGACACGCCGAGCGCGGCCGCGCCCGCCTTGATCAGGCTCAGCGCCGCCTGTGCGCTCTCCTTCATCACGTCGCCCAGTTGGCCTGTCAGGATCAACTTGCCGTCGCCCGGCATGCGCGTCGATTCGATGAACAGGATGTCGCCGCCGACCGGCGTCCACGCCAGCCCGGTCGCGACGCCCGGGACTGCAGTGCGCAGCGCGACTTCGTCCTCGAAGCGCGCCGGGCCCAGCGCCTCGGCGAGGTCGCCCACGTCGATCGCCACCTGGCTGGCCTTGCCTTCGGCGATGCGCACCGCCGCATGCCGCAGCACCGTGGCGATCTGGCGGTCGAGGTTGCGGCAGCCGGCCTCGCGCGTGTAATCGCGGACCAGGCGTTGCAGCGCCGGCGTGGTGATCGAGGCCTGTTCGGCGCTCAGTCCGTTCGCCTTCAGCTGGCGCGGGAGCAGGTGGCGCCGCGCGATCTCGATCTTCTCCTCGTCCGTGTAGCCGCTCAGCTCGATCACTTCCATGCGGTCGCGCAGCGGACCGTGAATCGTGTCGAGCACGTTCGCGGTCGTGACGAACATCACCCGGCTGAGGTCGAACGGCAGCCCGAGGTAGTTGTCGCGGAAGCTCGAGTTCTGCTCCGGATCGAGCACCTCGAGCAGCGCCGCCGACGGGTCGCCGTGCAGGCTGGTCGACAGCTTGTCGACCTCGTCGAGCATGAACACCGGATTGCGTGTGCCCGCCTTGCGCAGGCCCTGGATGATGTTTCCCGGCAACGCGCCTACATAGGTGCGGCGATGGCCGCGGATCTCCGCCTCGTCGTGCACGCCGCCGAGGCTCGCGCGAACGAACTGGAGCCCGAGCGCGCGCGCGATGCTCTGGCCCAGCGAGGTCTTGCCCACGCCGGGCGGACCCACGAAACACAGGATCGGGCTGTGGCCCGTCGGCGTCAGCTTGCGCACGGCGAGATACTCGAGCACGCGCCGCTTGATCCGGTCGAGGCCGTAGTGCTCCGCGTCGAGCACTTCGCGCGCATGCGCGATGTCGATGTTCTCCGGATCGAGCTTCGACCATGGCAGCGCGACCAGCCAGTCGAGATAGCTGCGCTGCATCGAGTACTCGGCGCCCGCTTCGCCCATGCGCGCGATCCGCTTGAGCTCGCGGCGCGCCTGCTCCTCGACCTCCGCAGGCATGCCGGCCGCGGCGATCGACGCCTCGAGCTCGGCGACCTCGCCGGCACTGGCGTCGCTGCCGGACTCCTCGCCGAGCTCCTTCTGGATCTGGCGGAGCTGTTCGCGCAGCACCGCCTCGCGCTGCCGGTTGGTGAGGGACGCCGCCGTCTGCGACTCGATCTCGCGCCGCACCTTGAGCACCTCGATGCGGCGCGCCAGAAGTCCGATGAGCATGTCGAGGCGGGCGGCGAGGTCGAGGTTCGCCAGCAGCGCCTGCTTCTCGGCAGGCTCGACTTCGAGGAAGCTCGCGACGAGGTCGCCGAGCGCCGTTGGCGAGGTGATGTTCCCGACCGCCGTCACGAGTTCCGCGGGCACCTGTGGCGTCAGCTGCAGCGCCTCGACCGCGCGGTCCTGCAGGTAGCGGAAGCGGGCCTCGATCGCGACGCCCGTCGGCTCGGCGGCCTGCAGCACGCGCACGCGTGCCGCGAGGAAGCCCGGGTTCGGCAGGTAGTCGACGACCTGGAAGCGCGCCTCGCCACTGCAGACCAGGTGATGCTGGCCGTCCGGCGTGGTCACGAAGCGCAGGATCGTGGCGACGGTGCCGACCTCGTGGAGGTCCGTCGACTGCGGCTCCTCGGTCGCGGGATCCTTCTGCAGCAGCAAGCCGAGCGGGCGACCGGCGCGTACCGCGTACTGCGCCGCGGCCACGCTCTCGGGACGGCCGATCATCACCGGCAGCACGACGCCCGGAAACAGCACCATGTTGCGGACGGGCACGATCGCCAGCGCGTCGTCCGGCAGCGCCGCGGATGGCGTGGCCTCTGCCGGCGCGCTCGCCGGTCCGGGCGGCACCCCGGGTGTCTGCGAGCTCATGCGTTCACCCCGGTTCACGCCGGCGCGGCAGGCGCAGGTACAGGCAGCCGCCAGTGAACTCGGCACTCCCGACGCCGGCAGGCGCCTCAGGCAGCGTGATCGCGCGCTCGAAGCGGCCGTACGGTATCTCGAGCCGCTCGAGGCGCGAGGCCTGCGCGGGCCAGGACATCGGGCGCTGGGCGCGCACCACGAGGTCATGACCTTCGAGCGCTATCTCCACCGTCCCGGGATCGACGCCCGGCAGCGCGAGGGTGACCTGCCAGGCCTCTTCGCTGAAATAGACGTCTGCGGGTGGCGCCCAGGCCGGCGACCGGTCGGTGCTCCGCAGCAGCGCGAAGGCATGGCGATGCAGGCGCTCGGCGCGCGCGATCGCTTCGCTGGCGTACGCCCACATCCAGTGGATTTCGGCATGCGGATCCATGGTCGATCCTCCCGGGAGTGGCCTCGCTCAGGGATACACGTAGCCGTAGGGATAGGCCTCCGGCGGAACCACCTGGTACGTGGTCTGCAGGAAGGCGACCAGGTCGATCAGCTGGCGCACCGTCATCCGCTCGTTCAACTGCGCGTACTCCATCAACGATCGCCCGTCGGGCGCCACTGCGTCGGCATCCGTGCCCGCCGCAACGCGATGCGACGGGTTGATGATCGACGTGACGAGGTCGCCGTAGGTCCGCACGCGCAGCGTGTCACCGCCGAGCGGCACCGATGCGGCGCCCGTGCCTTCGAACTTGGCGTCGATGCCCTCGACCTGGTGGCAGCCGTGGCAACCCAGCTCGACGAAGGCGGCGCGCCCTGCGGCTGCATCGCCGTCGGGCAGCCGGAACCCGCTCGCGGATTTCGGATCCTGCAGGTTGCAGGCCGACAGGATCAGCAGCATCGGGATCAACGGCAGCGCGCGCGTCTTCATGGTGAGCACTCTCGTGGCTGACGTCGTCGACACTAGGGCCGCGCTGCGGCGCGCACGATTCGCAGTTTCCGCAAGGCGCTGCGGATCGCCGCGACGCGGCCCGCTTGCGGCGATGCAAGGCGCCGCGATCGGGTGACAAACGCACCAGCTTGCCGCAGCATGTGCGCCCTTGGTCGCAGTGCGGCTTCACCGAGCCGTCTTGGTCACCGCGCTGGGGCTTGAAACCAAGGAGACGCGACGACCATGGCGATTACCGCGAATTTGAAACAAGCCGGCCTTCTGCTCGACGCGATGGCATGGCGGCGCGGCGCGCGCGCCTGAGCGTTCTGGAGGACCCCATGCCCATCGATCACTACTACACGCTCGGTCGCAGCGGCCTGCGCGTCAGTCGTCTGGCGCTCGGCACGATGACGTTCGGCACGGGCTACGGCTGGGACACGGACCGCGACGCGTCGCTCGCGATCTTCGACCGCTACGTCGATGCCGGGGGTAATTTCCTCGATACGGCGGAGGGCTACCACGATGGCGCTAGCGAGGAGTGGCTCGGCGAGTTCGTTCGGCTGCGCGGCCTGCGCGATCGCATGGTGATCGCAACGAAGTACGGCTTCGGCGCGCAGCCGGGGAATCCCAACGGCTCCGGCAACGGTCGCAAGAACCTGCTGCGCGCCCTCGAGGGATCGCTGCGCCGCCTTGCCACGGACTACATCGATCTCTACCTGCTGCACGCATGGGACTGCGTGACGCCGCCGGACGAAGTGCTGCGCACGTTCGATGATCTCGTGCGTTCGGGCAAGGTGCGGCACGTCGGCTTCTCGAACGTGCCCGCGTGGTTCGCATCGCGCGCGCAGACCCTCTCCGAAGTGCGCGGCCTCGAGCCCATCTGCGCGCTCCAGCTCGAGTACTCGCTCGTCGAGCGCAACATCGAGTTCGAGTACGCGCGCCTGGCGACGCATTACGGCTCGAGCCTCATGGCGTGGAGCCCGCTCGGCATGGGGCTGCTGTCCGGCAAGTATCGACCGAGCGTGGATGCCAGCGGCCGCCACGGCAAGGGGCGGCTCGAGGCGACGCGGGGCAGTGGCATACCGGTGTTCATGAAGCTGACGGAACGGAATTTCGCGATCGTCGCAGTGCTGGAGCAGGTTGCCGCGGAACTCGGGCGCTCGATGGCGCAGGTCGCGCTGAACTGGGTCACGAATCGTCCCGGGGTCGCGAGCGTCGTCGTCGGCGCCACGACGGTCGCGCAACTCGACGACAATCTGCAGGCGCTTGATTTCGTGATCCCGCCCGAGCTGCGCGCGCGCCTCGATGTCGCGAGCGCGCCCGAGCGCCCGTATCCCCATCTATTCTTCGGGCCGGAGATGCAGCACGCGGTGCACGGCGGCGCCCGGGTGGCGAACGAGCCTGACTCCTACCGCGCGGGCAGCTAGCGCGGGTTGCACGGGCCTGTGATCGCGCCTCGAGCCTGAATGCCCGTCTGCGGTACGCCCCGACAGCGACAACTGCCGCGCCAGCGAAGCCGAGGTCTGCAGCGTCGGTTGCAGGGTCGCGATCGGCGCAGGTCGGCCCAGCAGGAAGCCCTGCGCGGCGTGGCAACCATTGGCGACCAGGAAGGCGAGTTGGCTTTCGGTCTCGACTCCTTCGGCAATCACGTGCAGGTGCATCACTGGCCCATCGCCAGCATCGACAGCACCAGTGCCTCGCTCTCGCGGTCCTTGCCGATGTCGCGAATGAAGGACTGGTCGATCTTCAGCGTGTCGACGGGCATGCGCTTGAGGGAGGCAAGGCCGGAATAGCCGGTGCCGAAGTCGTCGAGCGCGAGCCGCACGCCGAGCGCCTTCAGCGACCACAGCGCCGCGCGCACGTCCTCGGTGTCCTCGAACAGGGTGGACTCGGTCAACTCGAGGACCAGCTGCTCCGGCTCGAAGCCGGTCTCCTGCAGGATCCGCTGCACGCGCGCTGCGACGCGCGGCTGGCATAGCTGTCGCGCCGAGAAGTTCACTGCGATCTGCAGGTCGGGGAATCCCGACTCCTGCAGCTGTCGTCCCTCGCGGCAGGCCGAGAGCAGCACCCACTCGCCGAGCGGGCCGATCAGTTCCGTTTTCTAGGCAATCGGAATGAACCTTGCGGGCGATACCATCGGGCCATCCGGTGGCTGCCAGCGCACCAGCGACCGGTGCGGCCCAGTCTGGCCAGCCGAGCGACGAGCGAAAATGCTTGCTGCAGCTGATGCTCGCTGCGAACGCAGCGCCGGCCACCCAGGTAACGCAGGGCGCCGCGCTGCGGGTGGCTGCGGCGGCGGCCGGGAACACGGCGCTTCAGTCCCTCTCGCTCAGTGTCGAGTGTCGTGGACTGTATCGGCAGGGCCTCATGGAAAGGGCAGCGAAGGCCTGCGCGGACGCGCGCGCCCTGGCCGGCTCTGACGATCTTGCCGTCTTCGCGGCAGAGAGAATGAACGGCGTGCTGATCCTCGAGCGCGGCGAACCGTTGGCGGCGCTGCCGACGCTGCTCGAATCGAGTGCCGCGGCAGCTCGCAGCGGCGAGGAACTCGCGATCGCGGCGTCGCTGTCTTCGCTCGGGTCCGCCGCGCAACTGGCGGGCGTCAACCCGGACGCCGTCGAATACTATGACCGTGCGCTCGTGATCGCCGCGCGCATCGGTGCGGACGACCTCAGTTCGCGGATTGCCAACAACCTCGGGGTGTTGCTGCTCGAGAGCGGCGATCCCGAGGGCGCTCGGGCGCAGTTCCAGACCGCCATCGAGACAGCGTCACGCCTGCGCAGCGGCTTTTCTCCGGTGTCGGCCCGATACGGACTCGCCCTGGCCGAAGTGCTGAGCGGTCGGCCCGGAGATGCGATAGACCGTCTGCGAGCCATGCTGGCCGCGAAGAATCCCCGCGAGACTCCAGGTCAGCGCGCCGACGGAATGCTGTTCCTGGCGCGCGCCGAGTTCCGACTCGGGAACCTCACCGCGGCCGAGGCGGCCGCGCGCGCTGCTGTGGACGAGCTGCGCCGCCTGAGTCCGACGCGCAGCCACGCTGCTGCGGCGCTGCTCGTGGATGTGCTGGTCGCGGCCGGCCGCTATGACGATGCGGATCGGATGAGCGCGCGTCTGCTGCGGGAGGTGCCGGAGGACGCGCGTGGTCGCATCGAGTTGCTGGAAGCGCAGGAGCGACTGCTCGCGGCGCAAGGTCGCTATCGCGACGCCTATCAGGTCGCCGCGGCGTTACGGCAGGCGCGAGCGCGGCAGTCGAGCGACGTCGCAGCCCGAGCGCTCGCGTTCCTGCGCGTCCGCGCGGAGACCCAGCAGCGGTTGCAGGAGATCATGGACCTGCGCGTGGAACGTGCCCGGATCGAGGAAGAGTCGAGGCAGGCGCGCGTCGTCCGCAACTTCACGCTCGTGCTGCTTGCGCTGGCCTTGGCAGGGGCTATCGCGCTTTGGGGGCTGATGCGCGCGCGGCGGCGCCTCGAAACAGAAGTGGAGCGCCGCCGAAGCCATGAGTCACTGGCGCAACTCACCGGTGGCGTGGCCCATGACTTCAACAACCTGATGACAATCGTCCAGCAGACGATGGGCCTGCTGCGCATCAATGCCAGCATCGCCGGCAGCCAGCAGGCGCTGCGCCTGATCGACGAAGCGGAGGACGCCGCCCGGTTGGGCGGGCAGATCACCTGGCAATTGCTGACCTTCGCGAAGCAGAACCCGCTGCATCCTGAGGTCGTTGCCTTGCCGTGCTACTTCGAGGCGCGGCGCCTGCTTTTCGAGCGTGCTGTCGGGCAAGCAGTGAATCTGAGAATCGAAATGACGGTCACGGCCGACAGCGGCTCGGTGCGGGTCGATCCGACCCAGCTCACGACCTGCCTCATCAATCTGCTGACCAATGCGCGCGACGCCTTGTCCGGCGTCGCTGAGGTTCGGATCAACGTCGTCGCCGCGGTGAATGGTGCGCGTGACAAGCGCTGGCCAGAGTTGCCGCCTGGCAGCTACGTCACGATCTCGGTGCGCGACAGCGGTTGCGGCATGTCGGCCGAGGTGGCGCGCCAGGCCACGACGCCGTTCTTCACGACCAAGGGCGTGGCAGGTGGCACCGGGCTCGGCCTAAGCGCGGCCGAGGGGTTCGCCGCGCAGTCGGGCGGGCTGCTTCAGATCGACACTGCGCCCGGCCAAGGGACCACGGTCAGCCGCGTGTTGCCGGCCGCAACGACCACGGTGCATGCTCCTCAGCATGCAAAATCCTAAGTCAGCCACAACCCTCCTGATCCTCGCGGCGCTCGCTGCTGCGCCTTTGCTTGCCCAAACGGGCAGCCCGCAGGAGCAACGCAGGGCCTTGCTGGAGCGTGCCAAAGCGGCTGAACTGCCGGGCACCTGGACACCTGCGCCAGTGACCAAGCTCAGTCATGCCGCTGCAAGCTATGCGCAGCGCGTCTGCTCGGCGGTGTTCATCGCGGGCATGACGCCCGCCTTTGCGAAGGCAACCCAAGGTGATGGCAACCCGCTTGCGCCGCTGGTGGAGCGCGTGCAGTTGGGCGAACCGGTCGTCGACGGCAAGCGCCAGGAAGTGCGCGTCGCCCTCCCGGATGGCGGCGTGCGCGTTGCGCGGCGGTATGGCAGCCAGGGCTGCGTGATTCTGCCGGAAGGCTCGGACGCGATTGCTTTCCGGCCGAGCGTCGTCGAGCCGCGCGGCGCAGCGACCGAGCCCGCAGCTCCGGTGCCAATCGACCAGCTCGACGCTGCGAAGCTGACCGCCGCGATCGCTGCGGCGTTCGAGCCCGATGACGCTTTCACCCAGGCTTTTGTCATCACGTGGAAGGGGCAGGTGATCGGCGAGCGTTACGCCCTCGGGGCAGGACCGCAGACGCCGCTCGAAGGCTGGTCGATGGGCAAGAGCGTGATTGCCACGCTCGTCGGAACGCTGCTGCAACGGGGCGTCTATACGCTCGACGCGCCTGCACCCATCCCCGAATGGCAGCAGCCTGGCGATCCGCGGGCCGCGATCCGCATCCGAGACATCATGCAGATGTCGAGCGGCTTGCGGATCCGCGCAGAGCAGGATCCCGAGTGGGTCGACGACGGCCAGCTCGCCGACCACTGGTACTACTACAGCGCACCCGACGCGTTCGCTTACGCGGCGAGTCGGCCGCTGCAGTGGAAGCCGGGCACCATCGGCCGCTATCGCAATACCGACCCGGTGCTGGGCAGCTACCTGGTTCGATTGGGCGCGGCCAAGCTCGGCGTCGATTACCACAGCTATCCGCAGCGCGCGCTGTTCGACCCGCTCGGCATCCGCACCGCCTCGCTCGAAACCGACGCCAGCGGCAACTTCCTGACGCAGGGCGCCGAGCTCATGAGCGCGCGCGATTGGGCGCGGCTCGGCAACCTGTATCTTCAGGACGGCGTGTGGAACGGGCAGCGGCTGCTGCCCGAAGGGTTCGTCGACTTCGTTCGCACGCCAGCGCCCGCCTGGGTCGCCGACGGCCGGCCGATCTATGGGGGCTTGTTCTGGCTTGCGGGCGACGGCGCGCTGAACCTGCCTGCTGACGCCTACTTCATGGCCGGTGCCGGCGAGCAGTACACGATCATGATTCCGTCACACGATCTGGTCGTCACGCGCCTTGGGCGTTTTGCGGGTCGTCGGCCCGCAACCGTCGCGCTCAACAAAGCGCTCGACCTGCTGCTGCAAGCGGTGCCCGGGAATCCATGATGGCAGCAGCCGAGGGCCTGTGTCGCGCTGACATTCAGGAACCTTCGTGCCGCGCGGTGCGGTCGTACAAGAGCTCGAACGGTTCGGCCCAGAACGGCATGTCGTCGCTGACCGCAAGCCCGAAGGGCGCAAGCAAAGCGCCCCAGTACGCGGTGTGCAGCGGCTTCCAGATCGCCGGATCGCGCACTGGCGAGCCATCGATGGCCGTGTCGGCTGCGGTAACGCTGCCGAACACCACGCGGTGCACGTCGGTGAGCCGGACTACCAGGGTCGGTGTTCCATCGATGTCGATGAGCACGATCTGATCGCCACGCTGCGGCACGGGGAGCCCTGTGCGCTCGACGATCCAAGGCAGCGTGAACGTGCCGCGCTTGTCGCCGGCACGGATCAGCTCGAAGATCTGCCGCGTGGATTCGGCATCCAGGCCAATCCACCGCACCTGGTAGTCATCGCCCACGAGTTTGGGGACCGCTCGCTTGGCCGCGGACCAGAACTCCGCGAGTGCGAGCGGGTCCGGCCGAGAACAGCCTTCCGGGAGATAGTTCATGGTTGGTGCCCCGCTCACAGTACAGGCACTTTACCGCGCGGACGCGGCGATGGCGACGCAGGATGCCGCGGTGGCGGCTAGGGGCGCGTCCCGGACGGCTTGTCAGCTGGCGGGTTGTCTGCAGGCTTGGCCACCGTCGCCTTGTTGCTGCGTGCGGTGTTGTGATTGGCCTTCTCCGACCCGAGGTCCGCACCGCCACGATCCGCTGGTGCAACGCTGCCGACCGACGCCAGCTTCTTGAAGCAGTAGCCGCCCATCGTGGCGCTCTCGCGCCAGACTCCGCCTTCCTTCTTGCGTTCATCCGCGTTGGTTGCAGCCTGTGCCAGCGGTGCCTCGTCCGAGGGGAAGTCGGTGAACGCACCCTACGATGCGACAGCGGATCGCGGTGTGAACCACTCGGCAACCAGTTCCTGCCCGTTTCGCGCGAATCACGACCCGTCCGCTGGAATCCAGCATCCATCGCCGTACCGGGCCTCAAGTTAAGCGTCTGTTGCGTCGAAACAGTGTTGCATCGGCGCGTCGGCGCATCGCGTGCGGCGGTTGGTCGTTCGGAATCGAGGCTAGACATATGTTAAGCAGACTCAAGGTCGGGCAGCGTTTGGCGCTTGCCTTCGGTGCAATCTTTCTGATTGGCACAGCCCTGGTGGGCACTGCGATCTACAAGATCAACGCGATGCAGGAGGCCCTGCGCGTCGTCGTCACGGTCTACGACAAGCGCTCAGAGATCGCCAACCACATGTTGGATGCGGTCCACGTCAGCAGCCGCGTGGTCCGCTCGATCGCCCTGCTCGACGACCAGTCGCGCAAGGAGGTCGAGGCCGTGAAGCTTGCCGAGGCCGACGCCAGGTACGAAGAGTGGCACAAGAAGCTCGAACCCCAGATCGTCACCCCGGAAGGCAAGGCGCTATTCGCGGAGATCAACGCGCTCAGGCAGAAGGCGAACGACGTCAATGCCAAGGTGCTGCAACTCGCGATGGCCAACCAAGATGCTGAAGCCATCGATACCTTGCTTGGCGAAAAGGGTCAGCCGGTCAATCAGTTGCGCGAGACCCTGGCGGAGTTCGCGGACCTGCAACGGTCGCGCGCGGTCACCCGATACGAAGAAACCTACGCAGCGGCGAGCGCGGCCCGACTCCTGATGCTGGGCGTGGGCGGCGTTGCCCTGGTGCTCGGCGCTCTCGTGGGCGTCTGGGTCACGCGCTCGATCACGGTGCCGCTGCGTCAGGCCGTCGCCGTGGCTGAGTCGGTGGCCGCGGGGGACCTGACCACCGCCGTGCACGCGGACGGCCACGACGAAGCCAGCAGGCTGCTGCATGCACTCCGGGACATGCAGGAGAGCCTGCGCAAGGTGGTCTCCACCGTGCGCCGGAACTCCGAGACAGTGGCCGTCGAGAGCGCGCAGATCGCGCAAGGGAACCTGGATCTGTCGGGACGCACCGAGGAGCAGACCCAGGCGCTGCAGCAGACGGCCGCCACGATGGAAGAGCTGGCGACTACGGTTCGCAACAACGCAGAAAGCGCGGAGAAAGCCAACGACCTCGCGCGCGCCGCGTCCGAAGTGGCCACGCGTGGCGGCGTGGTGGTCGGCGAAGTCGTCACCAAGATGCAGGGCATCAGCGACAGCAGCGGTAAAATCAACGACATCATTGGCGTCATCGACAGCATCGCGTTCCAGACCAACATCCTGGCGCTGAACGCCGCGGTGGAGGCTGCGCGCGCGGGCGAACAGGGCCGCGGTTTCGCGGTCGTCGCCGCCGAGGTTCGCAGCCTGGCGCAGCGCAGCGCCGAAGCCGCCAAGGAGATCAAGACACTGATCAGCCTCAGCGTCGCGCAGGTGGAGCAGGGCACTGCGCTGGTCGATCAGGCCGGCAAGACCATGGATGAGATCCTGGGTTCGATCCGCGGTGTCACGAACGCCGTGGCGGAGATCACTTCCGCCAGCGCGGAGCAGAGCGAAGGCATCCAGCGGGTCGGCGACGCCGTCAGCCAGATCGACCAAGCCACGCAGCAGAACACGGCCCTGGTGGAAGAAGGCGCCGCTGCTGCGGAAAGCCTCAAGGGCCAGGCTCAGCAGCTGGTGCAGACCGTGCTGGTCTTCAAGTTGCCGGCGGACGATGCAGGGCAAGTCGCGTCTGCGACGGCAGCGTCGAGGCCCGAGCGCCGCAGCGCGCATCGCGCCACAAACGTCGTTCGCCCGGTGTTCAAGCCTGCTCCGGCACCCGCCGCGGAACCGAAGCAGTCGACGCCTGCCGTGGCCAAAACCGGAACCGAGGACTGGGACTCCTTCTAGTCCGCCGAAGCGGGTTTGAATCGTGCGACAGACTGCGGGTACAGTCTGCCGATGCAAATCCTGCCCACGGTGCTTGAAAAAGCCGCGGCGCTCGCTGCGCTCCGGCGTGACATCCACGCGCATCCGGAACTCGGCTTCGAGGAGGAGCGCACCTCCGACCTGATCGCGCGCCAGCTCGAGAGCCTGGGCATTCCCATTCACCGCGGCCTCGGCAAGACCGGCGTGGTCGGCATCATTTGCAACGGCAGCTCGTCGCGCGCCGTGGGGCTGCGTGCCGACATCGACGCGTTGCCAATGACCGAGGTCAACACGTTCCCGCATGCCAGCCGCCATGCGGGGCGCATGCACGCCTGCGGACACGATGGCCACACGACGATGCTGCTCGCCGCGGCCCAGCATCTGGCCCGGCACCGCAATTTCGATGGCACGATCTATCTCGTGTTCCAGCCGGCGGAAGAAGGCGGCGGTGGCGCGCGGATCATGATCGAGGATGGCTTGTTCGAGCGCTTCCCGATGGAGGCGATGTTCGGCATCCACAACTGGCCGGGGCTCGAGGTCGGGCAGTTCGCGCTGTGCAGCGGTCCGGCGTTTGCTTCCGCGAACCGGTTCAACATCACGATCCGTGGCAAGGGCGCGCACGCGGCGATGCCCCACAACGGCATCGATCCGATCCCGGTGGCCTGCCAGATCGTGCAGGCATTCCAGACCATCCTGACGCGCAACGTCCACCCGCTCGATTCCGGTGTTGTCTCGGTCACGCAGATCCACGGCGGCGAAGCGCACAACGTGATCCCCGACCGCTGCGAGATGGAAGGCACCGTGCGCGCGTTCCGTCCCGAAGTGCTCGATCTGATCGAGCGGCGCATGCGGCAGATCGCCGAATCGACCTGCGCTGCGTTCGAAGCGACCTGCGAGTTTCGCTTCAACCGCCAGTATCCCGCGACGGTCAATCACGAAGCCGAAACCGCGTTCGTGCGGCGTGTGCTCACCGGCCTCGTCGGTGCAAACAACGTCAAGCCGTTCCAGCCCACCATGGGCGCCGAGGATTTCAGCTACTTCCTGCTCGCGAAACCCGGCTGCTATTTCGTGATCGGCAATGGCGATGGCGTGCATCGCGATGCTGGCCATGGCGCGGGGCCGTGCATGCTCCACAACCCGAGCTACGATTTCAACGACGCGCTGATTCCGCTTGGCGCCACGATGTGGGTGAAGCTGGCCGAAGCCTGGCTCGCCGCTCCGCAGGCGACGCGCGCCGGCGCGCCGTGAGCGAACCGGCGTCTGCGGCTACGGTTGCGCGCAGCGGCGGCGGATTCCTTGGCAGGGTAGAGCGCTTCGGCAACGCGTTGCCGGACCCGGTGCTGCTCTTCGTCTGGCTCATGCTCGCGGTCGTCGCCATCAGCGTCATCGGGCAGGCGGCCGGCTGGCAGGTCGTCAACCCTGTCAACCAGCAGACCCTCGCGGTGACCAGCCTGCTCTCGAGCGGCATGATCGAGCGCTTGTTCGTCGAGATGCCCAGGACTCTCACGAGCTTCGCGCCGCTGGGTTACGTGCTGCTCGTGATGCTGGGCGCGGGACTTGCGGAGCGAACGGGGTTGTTCGGTGCGGCGATGCGCGCCGCGGTGCGCGGCGCGTCGCCGACGCTGCTGACGCCGCTCGTGTTGTTCGTCGGCATCAGGGCAACCAGGCTGCCGACGCCGCATTCGTCGTGCTGCTCCCGTTGGCGGGCGTGCTGTACGCCGCAGCAGGCCGGCACCCGGTGCTGGGAGTGGCCGTGGCCTTCGCCGGCGTCTCCGGCGGATTCTCGGCAAACCTCTTGCCGGGACAGCTCGACGCGCTGCTGCTCGGCATCACGGAGCCAGCGGCACGTCTGCTCGTGCCGGACTGGACGATGAATATCGCCGGCAACCGGCACTTCATCGCAGCCATGACGCTGCTGTTCGTGTCGGTAGGCTGGTATGTCGCGGAGAAGCATTTTGCGCCGCGCCTGGGCGAATGGCGGCCGGGTGAGGGCGCGCCGGTCATCCACGCCGGAGCGGACCTCACGGCCGCTGAGCGGCGCGGCCTGCGCGCGGCGGGACTCGCCGCCATGGGCGTCATCGCGCTGTTCGCGGCGCTGGCGGTGCCCGCGCTCTGGCAGGGCGTGCAGGGTGGAGCGCCGCTGTTCGACGAAGCCGCCGCCGCAGCGGGTCGCAGCGACCAGGCCCTGCAGCCGTTGCTGCAGTCGATGGTCGCCGGCTTCTTCCTGCTGTTCCTCGTGGTCGGCGTTGCCTATGGCCGTGCCTCCGGCACGACGCGTGATCACCGCGACGAGGTGCGCATGGTCAGCGAGGGCATGGCCAGCATGTCCTATTGCATCGTGCTGGCCTTCGTTGCCGCGCACTTCATCGCGCTGTTCAACTGGTCGAACCTCGGTTCCCTGATCGCGATCAACGGTGCAGCGTCGCTCGGCGAGCTGAAGCTGCCGCTGCCCGCGCTGATGGCCGGCATCGTGCTGCTGAGCGCGACGGTCAATCTGGCGATCGGCTCCTCCAGTGCGAAATGGGCGCTGCTTGCGCCCGTGCTCGTGCCGATGCTGATGCTGCTCGGTGTCTCGCCCGAGATGACGACAGCCGCTTACCGCATGGGCGACAGCGTGACCAATCCGATCACGCCGCTGATGGTTTACTTCCCGCTGGCGCTGCTGTTCTGCCAGCGCTGGCTGCCGGGGTTCGGCCTGGGCAGCCTGATCGCTACGATGCTGCCGTTCAGCCTGAGCTTCCTGGCCAGCGGTTTGCTGATGACGATCGGCTGGGTCGCGCTGGAGATTCCGCCTGGCCCCGGCGCAGGTGTCACGTACACCCTGCCGGCGAACGGCGCCGGCGGGGGTCCGTAGCGACGGCTATGCCGCTGTCGGCGCGTCGTCGCTTTCGCCGGCCATCGCGCCGCGCCGGCTTTGCGTCTGCAGGCCTGCGATCGGGCCCGCTTCCGGGTGCAGTGAGCAGGCATGCAACGCTGGTGCCGGACTCGTCACGCGGTTGGCTTCCATGCCATGCACGAGCTTCCGATACGTGCCGAGCTGGGTCCGGAACGTCTGCCTCCAGCTGAATGTCGAGACCGCGCGCGCCCGGGCTGCGAGGCGGCGCGGTTCGAACGGCGCCTCGTACAATGCTGCCACGGCGTCGGCAAAGCTCGCGCTGTCATCGGGTTCTGCCAGCAGTCCCACTTCCGGGGTCACGATCTCCGGCACAGCGCCGGCGCGCGCCGCCACGACGGGAAGTCCGCAGGCCATCGCTTCGAGCAACACGAGGCCGAAAGTCTCGCGCGTGCCGGCATGCACGAGCGCGTCCGCCGAGGCCAGCCATTCGGCCAGGTCCACGCTGTCGCGACGATACGGCACACACGTGACGTTGGCATCGAGGCGCGCTGAGTCGGCGCCGCCAATCAGCAGCAGGTGATACGGCGCGCCGAGCCGCGCGAACGCTGCGCGCAGCACATCGATCTTCTTTTCGGCGGAAAAGCGGCCGGCGAACGCCAGCAGGCGCGTCTGCTGCGGCAGGCCGAGTTCGTGGCGCAGGTCCCGGACGCGCCGCGCCGGATGAAACACTTCGGTGTCGACTCCGAGCGGCTGCAGCGCCGTGTGGGTCACGCCGATGGCATGCAGGTAGTCGCAGATGTAGCGGCTCGGCGCGAACACGACATCGAAGCGTTCGTACAACCAGCGCACATAGTGCGCGAAGGCCTTGCCGGTGACGCGTCCGTAGCGGCGTTCCACCAGTTGCGGCAGATTGGAGTGGTAGAAGGCTGCCAGCGGAATGCGGCGCTTCTGTGCGACGCGCCACGCCGCCCAGGCCGGGTGGAACGCATCGCCGACTTCGATCAGATCCGGTTCGAGTTCGTGCAACGCCTGGTTCCAGCGGAACGGGTCGAGCGGCAGCCGATAGTTGAACGTGCCCGGCACTTTCCAGCCTTTCAGCGTCGAGACTTCGCCACGATTCAGCTCGGTGCGCTCGCCGGGCACCAGCAGAGAGTGCGTGACGCGCGTGTGCTGGGCTAGCCATGCGTGCTTGGCGGACAGATAGCGCCGCACGCCGCCGCTGGTCGGTGAAAACAACACCGTGGTGTCGACCACGTGCATCTCCGCATCGATGCACTCGCAGCAAGGGATGCTGTCAGCGTGGCGGTTCATACCCGATGCTGGCGAGGAGGCCAGTCGAAAACATGTTCGTCTCCTGTGCGACGCTCGGGAGCTGCGGCGCGACCATTGATGCTAATTCGAGCGTCGGGCAACGTCCGTGGGCGGCGTGGGTCGCATGCTGTAGGAGGACGCCGACACCTTGCTCGGGAACGCGCCCCTGCCGCGGCTCATGCTGCTTAGGTAGATGCAGTTCCGGGGTGGCGGTAAGCAGCGATTGTGCGACCGCTGTCGTGCGCCTAGCTTGCGCTGAGAAAATGCGGGTCACTCGATTGCAGGCGAGGAGCAACTCAATGAACAGATCAGCTGGCACGCGAAGCGTAACGCTGCTCGCGTTGATGGCGTCGGTCGTGCTGGTTGGCTGCGACAAGCCGGCGAGCCAGACGGATGCCGCGAAAGCCGCCGAATCGAGCACGCCTCCCGTGGCGCGCGTCGAGCCCTCGCTCATGCGCGCGCAGGCGCTGTTCGAGCCAATTCCGCTGATGCCACCCGAACTGCCGGGGAATCCATCGACAACCGCGAAGGTCGCGCTCGGCAAGATGCTCTACTTCGATCCGAGACTGTAGGCGAGCCACGCGATCAACTGTGCGTCCTGCCACAACATCGGGCTCGGTGGCACCGACATCGCGTCCACGTCGCTCGGGCATCGCTCGCAGCACGGCGGCCGCAATTCACCCACGGCACTGAATGCCGTCTTCAACACGGCGCAGTTCTGGGATGGGCGCGCGGCGGATCTCGAGCAGCAGGCCGGTGGTCCGCTCGTCAATCCGGTCGAGATGGCATCGCCCGGGAAGCATGGCACCGAGCAGCTCAATGGCATTGCGGGCTACCTGCCTGCCTTTACCGCCGCGTTTCCCCGGGGAATCCGATCCCGTCACGCTCGTAAACGTGCGCAAGGCGATCGTGGTCTTCGAAGCCACCTTGCTGACGCCGAACGCGCCGTTCGGCCTGGTCGCGAAGCCCCGCGCCAAGGTGTTGCCGCGGGCGGACAAAGGACGGTTTGCCGTCACCAAGAGCGCGAGCGATGAATACGTCTTCAAGGTGCCCTCGTTGCGCAACATCGCGCTCACGCCACCGTACTTCCATGCCGGCCAGGTGTGGGATCTGCGCGAGGCGATCGAGGTGATGGGCACGGCGCAACTTGGCAGCCAGCTGACGCCCGAGGAAGTCGATAAGCTCGTCGCGTTCCTGGCGACGCTCACGGGCGAGCAGCCGAAGATCGAGCTGTCCATCCTGCCGCCCAGCGTCGCCGCGACGCCGCGCCCGCAACCCTGATGGATGCCAGCCAGCGGAGGCACGAGCCCATGGACAAGAGTTACGGATTTGGCAAGACGGTCAGCCTGACCTTCGATCAGGCCATCGAGAGAGTCACGCAGGAACTGCAGAAGGAGGGCTTCGGCGTGCTGACCGATATCGACATCGCCGCGACGCTCAAGAAGAAGCTCGGCAAGGACATGCCGCCGTACCGCCTCCTTGGCGCGTGCAATCCACCGATGGCACACGAGGCGATCGTGGCGGAGCCGTCGATCGGGCTGCTGCTGCCGTGCAACGTGCTCGTGCGCCAGGACGGGCGGCAACGGGTGCACGTGGAGTTCATGGATCCCAACGCCGTCCTCTCGCTCGTCGGGCAACCACAGATCGCGCAGCTCGCCCGCGAGGTGCGGCTCAAGCTCGGGCGCGTGCTGAATGCGCTGCCGAGCGAGGGTCCCGCAGGCTGAGCGCTGCGGGCTGCCTGAGGGGCCAAGGTCGAAAGGGGCGAGGGCCGAGGGACAGTCAAGATCAGGGAGGTGCCCCAGCGGCAGGCGGCACTTCGGCAGGGCAATTGACAGAACAGGCTAAAGCCTTCTCACAGGGCCGCCGGCATGAAATAATGGGTGGTTA
>CAZPJE010000121.1:0-4012 GCA_964586725.1 uncultured Steroidobacteraceae bacterium
GCGCCTTGAGCCATGCGTAGCGCTCCCGCGCGCGGCCCTGCGTGACCAGGTCTTGTTCGAGCGCCGCATACGAGACCGCGAGCGGGCCGCTTTCGCCGTAGGGCCGCAACCGCATGTCGACGCGGAACACGATGCCGTCGACCGTCGGGGCGGCGAGCAGGCGGATCAGCGTCTGCCCGAGCCGCAGGAAGAACTCGTCGTGACTGACCGGTGCGGCGTGCTCGGTCTCGCCGTACTCCGGGAACAGGAACACGAGGTCGATGTCGCTCGAGTAGTTCAGTTCGCGCCCGCCGAGCTTGCCCATGCCGAGCACGACCAGCGGCATCGGCGCGCCGTCCTGCATGCGCGGCGTGCCATAGCGCTCGGTCGTCACCCGCCACGCGAGCGCGTGCGCGAAGTCGACCGCGCGGTCGGCCAGCAGCGTCAGGTCTTCGAGGGCCTGCTCCAGCGTCGCGAGGCGCGCCAGATCGCGCCAGGCGATGCGCACCATTTCGCGTCGCCGCCAGCGCCGCAGCCAGCGCTGCGCGTCGGCTTCGGCGAACTCGTCGGACCATGGCAGGCCATCGGGCACGCACAGGCGCTCGGCCAGCGTCGATCGCAACGCGCCGCTGGCGAGCAGGTCATCGAGCAGGGTCGCATCGCGCGCGAGCGAATCGCGCACGAAGTCGCTGCAAGCCAGCACGTGCTCCGCAGAAACGACCAGGCCCCCGTCGTGGGCGACGAGGGCCTGGCGTTGTTCGTCCGTCAGCGTGGTCAATGAAGTCGCCGCGGCGCCCTCAGTTCGCCTGCGCCGGCGCGGCGCTGCTCGCCGTCAGCTGCTTGCCCGGACCGCCGAAGCACTTCGGCCCCGCCAGCCAGTCTTCGATCAGCTTGAGGCTCTGGCGATGCCACTCCGGCCGCCACGGCAGCGTGTGCCACATGTCCTTGATCTCGACGTACTGGACATCCTTGCCGGCCTTCTTCATCGCCGCGTAGAACAGGCGCGAGTGCTCGGTGTCGGCCTGGCGATCGCGATCGCCGTGATACATCAGGATCGGGATGTCGGCCTTGTCGACGTTCTTGAGCGGATCCATGCCCGTGACGGTCCAGCCCTGCAGTTCCTTCAAGATGCGGGATTGGCCCCACTCGTTCTGGATCATCCCGAGACTCGACACGCCGGCGCCGGCGAGCGCACACACGTAGGGTCCGTTTGGGCGGACGCTCGCGGCAATCGCCGCGAAGCCGCCGTAGGAATAACCAAAGATCGCGATCTTGCGCGGGTCGGCGATGCCCTGCTCCACCATCCAGCGGGCGCCGTCGTCCTTGTCGTCCTGCATCTTCAGGCCCCAGTTCTCGTCGCCGGCCAGCCACAGCTGCAACCCGAGATTCTCGGAGCCACGGTATTGCGGCCGCAGCACGGCGTAGCCGCGCGTCGCCAGGAACTGCGTCCAGCCAGAGCCATCCCACTCCATGAAGTCGCGCGCCCACGGACCACCGTGAGGATTGACGACTGCCGGCACGGGGCCTTTGTCCGGCGTCCAGCCCGGCGGCGTGGTCAGGATCGCCGGGATCTCGAGGCCATCGCGCGCCTTGTAGGTGACCCAGCGGGTCTGGCCCAGCGTCTTCGGGTCGATCCATGGCCGTTCACCGCCGATGGTGGCGAGCGACAGCTTGTCGCCGAGCTTGAGCAGATGCCACACGGGCGGCTGCGCGTCGCTTTCGACGCGGATCAGCGCGCGCTGGTTGTTCCTTTGCCGCGTCGGCATTGCGACCTGCTGGCCAGGAAACTGCCGCTTCAGCGTGCGATGGATGCCGGCCCAGAAGTCATCGAAGAAGATCGTCTCGACCGCCGGTCCCGCAACGTTGACGCCTATCGGACCGAGATTCGCCCGAGTCACCGGATCGCGCGCCGTCACGACGCCGAAGATGTCGAACTTGTCATTGCGGAACAGCGGCTCGGTGATGAAGCGCTTTCCGGCGATGTCGTACGCGAGCACCTCGGTGAAGTTGCTATTGCGGTTCGTGACGACCAGCAGCTTGTTCGGATCGACATCGAAACCGACAGGCGCGATGGTGCGGCGCTTCTTGATCGCGTAGCTGAGCTCCGGGTGGTACTCCCACGGCGACTTCGCGTCCTTGCGGAGGTAGCGCCGCAGCCAGAAGTCACCGTCGATGTTCTCGATCTTCTCCTGCAGCAACAGCTCGCCAGTGTCGAGGTTGACGCCCGTACTCATGAAGCTCGACTTCTCCGAGCCTTCGCCGATCAGCTGCGACTGGCCGGTGGCCACGTTGAAACGGTAGATCTGCTGCACGCCCTGACCGATATCGACGCGCTCGAGCAGGACGACATCCTTCTCACGCAGTTCGTCGTTGAAGATGCCGACCGTGATGCCGGTCGCTTCGGCGTTGCGGATCACGTCGTTGGTCGCACCGCCACGCTTCAGCGGTTCCTCGAATTTGCTGCCCTTGAGGTCGGTGAAATAGAGCTTGCGCGTGAAGGTCTTGGTGCTGCCGCGGTTGATCTCCTGCTCGGTCACGAACCAGATGGTGTCGTTGCCGATGAAGTCGACCACAACCGGCCGCATGTTGGCGCTCGGAATCCAGGTCGCCGTCTGCTCGAGCGCATCGGCCTTCCAGATCGAGATGACGGGCCACTTCTGGCCGGGCGCCGCGACGAGGCCGACGACATGCTTGCCATCGGGCGACAGGTTGACGCTGGTGACAGCTTCGAACTGCGCCAGTGCATCGATCGAGACCGGCGCGGCCAGCGCGCGCGGCGCAACCAGTATCGCCAGCGTCGCCAGAACGAGCCGGGCAAACGCGCTGCAATTGCGAACATCCATGGTTCTATCTCACTCCGTACGGTACGCGCATTGTCCACAGTCCGCGCTGACGGGTCGACTGCTGCGACCTCGACTGCCGCGCCGCCTGGTGCCGACGTTGCGCTAGCGCAACAACTGGAGCCAGGCGGATGCGCCGACGTTCAATGCGCGTTGATGGGTAGAGGCAACACCCCTATGATGGCAAAAAATGACGGCAGAGCCCATAGAGGGACTGACCGTTCAGACTTCTCTACGTTCACGTTTTCGCTTAGGGAGAACAACTATGGGTTCGAGGATACGCCCGCATGCGCTGGGCTACGGCGTCGTCGCCGGTCTGGCCTCCTGGCTGGCCGCAGCGCCGTTGCATGCCCAGACGCCGCCGCAGCCGAAGGCCGAGGTGGAAGAAGAGGAAATTGTCATCACCGGTTCGCGCATCAAGCGCGACGAATTCACGTCGGCAGCGCCGGTGCAGGTCGTGACCCGCGAGCGCACCGTGCTCGAAGGCGTCACGGACCAGGCGGAGGCGATCCAGAACACCAGCACGGCGGCGGGTTCGGGCCAGATCAACTCGACCTTCTCGGGCTTCGTCGTCGACGGCGGTCCTGGCATCAACACGGTGTCGCTGCGTGGCCTCGGTGCCCAGCGCTCGCTGGTGCTGCTGAACGGCCGTCGCCTGCCCCCGGCGGGCGTCGGCGGCACGGTCGGCCCGGTCGACCTCAACATCCTGCCGAACTCGATCGTCAGCCGCATCGAAATCCTGAAGGATGGCGCGTCGTCGATCTACGGCTCCGACGCCGTCGCGGGCGTCATCAACGTGATCACGCGGCAGCGCCTCGAAGGCGGCCGCCTGGGTGCCACGGCGAACAACCTGCCGGGTGGCGGCGATGAGTACCAGGTCGAAGGCGGCTACGGCTGGACCTGGGACAACGCGTCGCTGTCGATCTCGGGCGAGTTCTACAGCCGCAAGGAGCTAGAGTACGGCGATCGCAGCTTCCTGAGCTGCATCGAGGACAACGTGACCGCCGCGGTCAACTCGACGATCCCGGCACCGGGCGGCTACGCCATCGCGCCGCGCCCCGTGAATGCCGGCGAGCGCTCGGACATCATCGATCCGCGCACCGGCCGCTTCAAGTGCTTCAACCACGGCGTGTCGGGCTTCGCGCAGACGTTCAACATCTTCACGGGTGCGCTGGCGTCGCGCACGAACGCCG
>CAZPJE010000122.1:0-3723 GCA_964586725.1 uncultured Steroidobacteraceae bacterium
CAAGATCAGGCAGGCGCGTGTGGTCAGCTCCGCCGGCAGTGAGGACAAGGTCCGATGGCTCCTCGACAAGGCCGGCGTCGATGCCGCCTTCAACTACCGCGCCACGTCTCCGGACAGCGCCCTGCGCGAACTCTGCCCGAAGCGCATCGACCTGGTGCTCGAAAACGCCTCTCCCGAACATCTTTCGGCCTGCCTGCCCCTCATGAACGAACTCAAGCAGGTTCTCATCGCCGGGTTCGTCGGCACCTACAGCTCGCGCGGGAACATGAAGATCGAGAACTTCGAATACGCACTCGACCGATTCCTGACGATCCAGAGCTATCGCATCATGGACTTCCTGGACGAGTACGACACCTTCGTCGCCAACATGTTGGCCTGGCGCGCAGCCGGCCAGATGCATCTAGAGGAAACGATCTACGACGGGCTCGAGAGGGCACCGGCGGCACTGTGTGCGCTGTTCACGGGTGGCCGTATTGGCAAGACTCTCGTACGACTCGCCGACGGCTAGTAGCAGCGCGCCGTCAGGCCGCCGTCGATCACGACATCTGTACCCGTGATGCTGCGGGCGTCGTCACTTGCGAGAAACACCGCCAGGCTCCCGATCTCGGCCGGTTCAATGAGTCGCCCTGTCGGATACCGTGTGGACATCTCGGTCCGCGCAGCGTCCGGGTCGAGCGATCGTGCGAGATAGGCCTCGAGCATAGGCGTCCGCACATCGCCTGGACAGATTGTCACGCAACGGATGCCGTCCGGCGCATGCCGAACAGCCAATGAGCGACAGAGCGCAGTGAGCCCTCCCTTGGAGGCGCTGTACACCGGCACCACCGGATCACCGACGTATGCAGCGATAGAAGCCGTAAGCAGCAGCACACCGCTTCCCTGCCGCACCATGGCGGGAAGCACGGCAGCGCAACCGTGGATAGCACCGACGAGGTTCACCGCGATGGTTCGCTCGATGTCCTCTCGAGTGGTCTGGAGGAGATCGGCAAACGGAGCGACGCCCGCATTGGCGTGAAAGATGTCGATCCGACCGAACGCCGCGATCGTACGCTCAGCGACGACTCTGTTCTCTTCCGCTACAGCGACATTGGCCGCGATATCGAGCACCTCAAGGCCTCGCTGGCGCAACTCAGCGACCACGCGCCGCAGTGCCTGCGCGTCCTGATCAACAAGAGCCACTTCCGACCCGGCTTGCGCCATGGTCGTCGCGACCGCCAGCCCTATACCTCCCGCCGCGCCGGTAACGATGGCGACCTTGCCGTCCAGTTTCATGATGCATATATTGGGCCGGTGGCCTATATTTGACAACATGAACCTAATCCACTCCGAGAACGTCGCGGGCGTCGCGGTCCTTCGCATCGTGAATCCGCCGGTCAACAGCCTGAGTCAAGCCGTCCGAGCCTCGCTGCTGGACGCAATCGACCGCGCCCTCGACGACAACGCCGTCACGGCAGTCATCCTGACGGGTGACTCCGCCAACTTCTCTGCCGGCGCAGACATCCAGGAGTTTGCAGGTGGCCTGCGCGGCGGTGCGTTCGCCTCCCCCGGCCTCGGAGACGTGTGCAACCGTATCGCAGGCGCCCGAAAACCGATCGTCGCCGTTATCCGCGGCGTTTGCATGGGCGGAGGTCTCGAACTGGCCCTGTCCTGCGCGCGCCGGGTTCTCTCGCAGGACGCCAGGCTCGCGCTGCCCGAGATCAAGCTCGGCCTGATTCCAGGGGCTGGCGGCACGCAACGGTTGCCGCGTCTGGCCGGCGTTGCCTCTGCACTGCGGCTGATCCTCTCCGGTGAAACCATCAACGCGGACGAGGCCGTCAGGCTGGGGATCGGCAGCCTGTCGCTGGGGAACCCGCTTGAGGCAGCTATCCAGGAAGCGACCCAGCTCACCAGCGACGACAGTCCACCGTATGGCTCAGTTGGGGACATTCCGTGGGCACACCCGGACGAGGATCGTGAGGCGGCCCTGCAGACGGCAGCCACTCGGTTGCCGAATCCCTCCGCCGCGGAGCGCGGCGCACTGACCGCCGTACGCGCCGCGATCGAGCTTCCGCTGCGCGAGGGTCTGGCCCGCGAGTTTGCGACCTTCCGCGAGCTCATCCAGTCTCCCGAATCCAGAGCGCTTCAGTACGCCTTCTTCTCCGACCGGCGTGCCTCCAAGCTCGGTGCGAGTGGCGGCAACTCCGAGATCCGTGACGTCAGGCGGGTCTGCGTGGTCGGCGCCGGCACCATGGGTGCCGGCATCGCGATGTGCACAGCGAACGCGGGAATTCCCGTCACGCTGATCGACGCGTCGCCCGAAGCACTGGCGCGTGCGCTATCGCGCATTGACTCCACCTACGCGACCGCCGTAGAGAAAGGTCGCTTGACAGCAGCGACGGCTCAAGAAAGACGCAGCAGGATCACCGGTGCCACCAACCTGGATGAAGTGTCCAACGCGGATCTGGTCATCGAGGCTGTGCCCGAGTCACTGGACCTGAAACGCAGCGTATTCTCCCAGATCGACGAAATCGCACCGTCTGGCGCGGTCCTTGCCACCAACACGTCGACACTCGACGTGAACGCCATCGCAGCCGCGACGAAGAGGCCCTCCAGCGTCATTGGACTGCATTTCTTCAGTCCGGCGCACATCATGCGACTCCTTGAAGTGGTGCGCGCCGACGCCAGCAGCGATTCGACGATCGCGTGTGCGATGGCCTTCGCCAAGCGCCTCGGGAAGGTCGCCGTGCTGGCGCGTGTCTGCGACGGCTTCATCGGCAACCGCATGTTCGAAGAGTACAGTCGCCAGGCCTTCTTCATGCTCGACGAGGGTGCACGGCCAGAGCTGATCGACGGTGCGCTCGAACGTTGGGGGATGGCCATGGGACCGCTCGCTGTCATCGACCTTGCCGGCGGCGACATTCCCTGGGCTATTCGCCAACGTCGCGCACTGGAGCAGCCCGACCGTCCTTACTCCCGCATTCCAGACCTGATCTGCGAGCGTGGTCGGTTTGGCCAGAAAACAGGTGCGGGCTTCTACCTCTATGACCCGAAGACACGCAAGCGCGCGACGGATCCGGCCATCCACGATCTGATCGCGGCTCACGCGCGCGAGCTCGGAATGCCGAACAGACAACTCGACGAGTCGGAGATCGTGGATCGCTGCGTCCTGGCATTGATCAACGAGGGTGCACGACTACTCGAGGAGGGAATCGCCCAGCGGGCGTCCGACATCGACGTGGTCTACCGCCACGGTTACGGCTTCCCAGCAGTGCGGGGCGGACCGATGTTCGTGGCCGATGAGATGGGCCTGGCTGAGGTCATCGCGACGATGGAGAGATTCGCGTCCGGCTACCAGGGCCAACTGTGGCAGGTGGCTCCGCTGATCAGGCGATGTGCGGCCGAAGGTCGACGCCTGTCAGATGTTTAGGAGCGTTCAATCGGACACACCCACTGCGCGCTTATCAGGCTGGCGTGACGCTGCGTGACACACCAGCATTAACTGTCGGTGGGTAACAAAACGGGTAACTCAGCTAAACCGAAAGATTTATCTCTTTCAGATCAATGAGTTAGGGAGAGAATTCGAGTCCTCTCCCGGGCACCAATAAAAACAAGAACTTACGAGATTTATCTCGATTAAGTTCTGACTAAATGTCGCTCTCTCTCTGGCGGCGACTTCCAGACATTCTATATGGTGTCTCGAAAGCGCCGATCAAGGTCGACGGGGCGAAGGATAGCGGGTTTCAG
>CAZPJE010000123.1:0-5510 GCA_964586725.1 uncultured Steroidobacteraceae bacterium
GGTGATGGACCGGCAGGTGGGTGAAGAACAGCGACACGATCGTGACCACCGCGCCGACCAGCAGGCCGCGCAGCACGCCGCCACCGACGTAGCCTAGCACCACGACCCAGCTCGGCTGCGGCGACACGCTGATCTCCTCGAGGAAGCGCTGCATCTTGGCGCCGAAGAACGACGACACCGTGTTCGCGTAGGCGTTCGTGATCACCGCCATCATGATCAGGCCTGGCGCGATGTACTGCATGTAGGGCACGCCGCCCATCTCGCCGATGCGCTTGCCGATCAGGCTGCCGAAAATCAGGAAGTACAGCGTCGCCGTGACGGCCGACGGCACGATGGTCTGGCCCCAGATGCGCAGGATGCGGCCGAGCTCGCGCATGACGATGGTCTGGAAGCCGATCCAGCGCGTGCGCCCCATCGCCGGCCGCGGCGGCGGCAGGTCTGTGGCAGCCGCGCCCGCCTGCGGTGCGCTCATGGCTGGCCCGCCCGCGCGGCCGCGGACTTGTCGGTCAGGCGCATGAAGACCTCCTCGAGCCGGTTCACCTTGTTGCGCATCGAGACGATGTCGATGCCGCTGGCGGTCAGGGCCGCGAACGCGTCGTTCAGGTTGCGGTCTTTCGAGACCTCGACTTCGAGGGTGTGCTCGTCGACCCGTGCGATGCCGTAGCCCGCGATCTGCGGCGCGCTCGCGATCGCGTTGCGGGAGTTCAGCACGAAGGTCTCGGTGTGCAGCTGGCGCAGCAGCCGATCCATGCGATCACTCGTGACGATGCGGCCGCCGTCGATGATGGCGATGTTGCGGCACAGCTCTTCGGCTTCCTCGAGGTAGTGCGTCGTCAGGATGATGGTCGTGCCGCTGCGGTTCAACTCGCGCAGGAACTCCCACATCGAGCGGCGGATCTCGATGTCGACGCCCGCCGTGGGCTCGTCGAGGATCAGCAGCTGCGGTTCGTGCATCAGCGCGCGCGCGATCATCAGGCGCCGCTTCATGCCGCCCGACAGCGAGCGGGCGATCTTGTTGCGTTTGTCCCAGAGCGACAGCTGGGTCAGGTAACGCTCGGCGCGTTCGCGGGCGACGCGCCGCGGGATGCCATAGAAGCCCGCCTGGTTGACGACGATCGTCTCGGGCGTCTCGAACATGTTGACGTTGATTTCCTGAGGCACGACGCCGATGCAGGCCTTGGCGGCCTCGAGATCGCGATCGATGTCGTAGCCGAACACGCTCAGCGAACCACTCGTCTTTGCGACGAGCGATGTCAGGATGCCGATCAGGGTGGTCTTGCCCGCGCCGTTGGGGCCGAGCAGCGCGAAGAAGTCACCGCGCTCCACTTCGAGGTCGATGCCCTTCAGGGCCTGCACGCCGTTTCGATAGGTCTTGACGAGCTGGCGAACGGAGAGTGCATTCATAACGAGGGTGGCATTTTACCACCTCCGGCCTGGGCTCGAACATGGATCAGGCTGTCGGGTGCGGGCGCGGACGCAGCCGCGGCTGCGAGCGCGGCGCCGGCCCGCTGCACGGCGCGCAGTGCCACGCTGCGCGCCAGTCCGGCGTTGGCCTCCGCTCGCGCGACGCGCAGCAGGTCGTTCCACAGGCAGGGGGCATCCAGCCAACGTGGCCGCAGCCACTGCGCGCTGCGGTCCGCGAGCACATCGAGGTGCTCGACGTGACAGGCGCGCAGCGCTGCGGCGCTGGCGCCCGCCATCCCCGCCACCAGACCAGCGGTCAGCGGTGCCGTGCGCGCGAGGTGCCACGCGTAATGGACCAGCAACCGAGCGTACTGCACCGGGGCTGGCCGCGGCCAGGATTCCGCGATGCGCCGCGGCGCGTCGGCCGCCAGTACGCCGTCACTCAGCGCCTGCCAGCGCGCCCCATCCTCGAAGCCGATGCCGAACAGCAGCATCGGCTGCGCGGCCAGGCGCCGGCGCTGCGGGGCGTCGAGTTCGAGCCAGGCTTGCGCCGACGGGCCTGGCGGCAGCACCACGGCGGGCTTCGCCGGCCCAGCCCCCGCGCGCGGGGCGACCGCCTCGGTCGCCTGTTGCACCAGCAGATCCACGCCCGCGGCGTTGATGGCGCAGATCTCGTCGAGTAGCGCCGCATCCAGCGCATCCACGGACCGGCGCTGTGGCGCGACCGGCGCCTCGGCTGCCCGCTCGCCCGACCTGGCAGCCGGGCTCGGCCCCGCCGCCCCGCCCCCTGCCGTACCCCGCCCGTTGCTGCTGGCCATGCATTCCTCCCGATTGCTGCCACATATCCTGCCGCAGCCCCTCTGGAATCGCTGTCGCATTTTTGGGATATTTTTCCCATATCGGGGCGGGCCACCGCGCCCGAAGGCACAACAATCACAACAATCCGTCAGGGGAACCGACTATGAGAATCACGGACGACCGCTACACGCGTGACCGGCTGCGCATCGATCTGGCGATGCGGCTGATCTCCCATGAAGCGCGCACGCGCACCATCCGCGTCTGGACCGGGCTGACCGACGACCGCATCCGCAGGCTGTATCGCAACTACGTGGCCGATGCGGCCGGCCCGGTGGTCGTGCGCCACCGCGGCAAATCGCCCGCGCAGCTGTCGTTCTTCACGCGGTCCGACGCCGTGCGGCAGGACGCCGCCGCGCTGGGCACGCTGCTGCAGCTCTACGGCGCGCTGCCGCGCAGGCCCGTCGCGGATGCGATGCGCGTGCTGCCCTGCGCATGGCGCGGTGAACTGCTGTGCAGCGCCTACGAGTCGTTCCGTCGCGTCAACGCCGAATCGCGCATCAGCTTCGAACACGCCACCTTCCTGCTGGTGACGCTCGCGCGCGGCGACGAACTGCAGCTGGCGCCGTGCCCGAGTTGCGGCAGCCCGGGCATCGTGGACCGCCTGGCGATGCGGCCGTCGTGGTGCAGCCCCTGCGGCGCGCAGCTCGCGCCCGGGCTCGCCGCGCGCGCGGCGCAGGCGGCACCGTTCGGGGCGTCGCGCGACCATGCGGGCGTCGGGCAGAGGTTCTAGAATACGGGGGCCGCGACGCACCAGTCGCGGCCCCCGCAGGGAACCCATGCGCCCACAGCCAGCACCCGCCAATTTCCTGTCCGGCCCCTATCTCGATCGGCGCGCCGAGCGCCGTGACGATCCCGACTGGCACATCGAAGCCCTGCGTGATTCGAGCACGCGTTTCGTGCTGACGCAGGGCACGGCGCAACTGATCCGCAGCGAACCGCGGCCGCACGTCGAGTTCGTCGATGCGCGTCATCCGCTCGTGGCCGAGGCACGCCCCGAGTCGATGCTGCTGCTGGGCTGGTATCACGAAACGCGCTGCGTGCTGGTCGAAGTCGATGCGACGTCGGTGCAGCGGCACCCGCCACCAGCGGAAGCGCGCTTCGAGGAGCTGCGTCCGCTCGCGCCATTGCTCGACCACAACGACGCGGGGCTGCTCGCCTACGCGCGCGCGATGAGCTGGTGGCGCGCGCGGCACCGGTACTGCGCCGCCTGCGGCGCGCCGGCGAATCCGGTCCGGGCCGGGCACGTGGTCCGCTGCAGCAACGCGGCCTGCGGCATCGAGGTCTTCCCGCGCATCGACCCGGCGATAATCGTGCTGGTCACGGATGGCGAACGCGCGCTGCTCGGTCGCCAGGCGAGCTGGCCGCCGGGCCGCTGGTCGACCATTGCTGGCTTCGTCGAGCCGGGCGAGAGCCTCGAGGATGCGGTCGCGCGCGAAGTCGCGGAAGAAACCTCCGTGCGCGTCACGGCGTCGACCTACCACTCGTCGCAGCCCTGGCCGTTTCCGTCGTCGCTGATGCTGGGTTTCATGGCCGAGGCCGCGCCCGGCGCCATTGCCTGCGCCGATGCCGAACTCGAGGATGCCCGCTGGTTCACCCGCGCGCAGATCGCCGCGGGCGAGGCCCGCTTGCCGCCGCGCACCTCGATTTCACACCGCCTGATCAGCCACTGGTTCGATGCCGGGTGGCCGGCGCCGCTCGCAACGCTGGGCGGCCAGGGCTGGTGAGCGTGCCCGCTGCCGAGATCCTGCTGTCGATCGCGCTGGGCATCGCGCTCGCGGCCGCCGTGGGACTGCGCGTGTTCCTGCCGCTGTTCGCTCTGTCGATCGCCGCCAGCGCCGGCTGGGTGCCCGTGGCGGATTCCTTCGCCTGGCTCGCGACGCCCGCCGCACTCGTGATGCTGGGCGTCGCGACGCTGCTCGAGATCGGCGCCTATTACATTCCCGGCGTCGACAACCTGCTCGACCTGCTCGCCACCCCGGCGGCGCTCGCGGCCGGCACCATCGCCGCTGCGGCCGTCATCACCGACCTGCCGCCGCTGCTGCGCTGGACGACGGCGATCATCGCAGGCGGCGGCGCGGCGGCGATCACGCAGGGCGCCAGCTCGCTGCTGCGCGCGAAATCAACGGCGACGACCGGCGGTCTCGGCAACGCCGTGGTGGCCACCGGCGAACTCGGCGGCGCAGCGTTGCTCAGCGGTCTCGCGTTGCTCGCACCGCTGCTGGCACTGCTGCTCGCGGCGCTGATCCTGGTCGGCGGACCCTGGCTGATCTGGCGGCTGTGGCGCGCAGCCCGCCGGCGCGCTACTCCCGCGACGCCGGCCTGACGGCACCCATGTGCCTGCTCGCCATCGCCTGGCACGCACACCCGACGCACTCGCTGGTGCTGGCCGCCAACCGCGACGAGTTCCACGGTCGCGCGGCCGCGCCGCTGGACAGATGGTCGCAGCCGGCCATGCTCGCCGGCCGCGACCTGCAGGCCGGCGGCACCTGGCTCGGGATCGGCGCCGGCAGCCGCTTCGGCATCGTCACGAACTTCCGCGAACTGGCGCGGCCCCGGCGCAGCGCGCCGTCGCGCGGCAGCCTGATCCCCGAGTTCCTCGCGAGCGGCTTGTCGGCCGAACAGTTCCTGTCACGGCTCGAAGCCGATGCGATGGGCTACGCCGGCTTCAACCTGCTGCTCGGCGATGGCGCGCAGCTATGGTACGCGTCGAATCGCGCGGATGAGTTCGCCCGGCCGCTGCCGCCGGGCGTGTACGGACTCAGCAATCATTTCCTCGACACACCTTGGCCCAAGCTCGAGCGGGTGCGCCGACGGCTGCACGGTTTGCTGGAACAGCAGGACCCATCCCGCCTGCTGCACTCGCTGCTCGGCGTGCTCGAGGACCGCGAACGCAGCGCGCTGCACGACCTGCCCGCGACCGGTCTGACGCCGGACTGGGAGCACGTGCTGTCATCACCGTTCGTGGTGCACCCGGAGTACGGCACGCGCTGTGCCACCATCGTGCTTGCCGACACAGATGGCCGCGGCACGGTGCGCGAGCGTCGTTACGCCAGCGATGGCCAAGCCGTGGGCGATACTGAATTCGCGCTGAACGGTCGTTGAAGCTCGCCGCGGCCGGGATTCGCGTCGCGAACGGCACCGGGAACCTGCCGGCTCGCGGCCGCTCTGAGTAGAATCCCACGGATTCACAAGCTTCGGCGGTCTCCGATCTTGAACTGGCTGCGCTCTTCCCTGCTGGCCCTGCTCGC
>CAZPJE010000124.1:0-29225 GCA_964586725.1 uncultured Steroidobacteraceae bacterium
TCATGGCCTGCCCTTCCCGTTTGCGAAACCTCGATTCTAAGCCTTCCAGCCGGGCTGCGGGAACTCTGGATGGCACCGGCGCGCCGTGCATGCAAAGTTATGTCGTTGGCCCGACATGCGGCCCAGATAGGAACATCGGGCAGTACGCCAGCCAGACCCTCTCCGTCGCGAGCACATTGGCCAGGCGCTGCTGGACGGCGGGCGCTCGGGTCCTTTGGGTCGGTGGATTCACGATAGACCCCGCTCCGCCAGGAAACGCTGCACGCGGCGCGCCTGCCGCCGCGCTACGTGGCGATGCAACGAGAGCAGTTCCTGTCGACGTGCCGGCTGCTCCTCGACGAACCGTTCCATCGCGCGAACCAACACGCTGTCATCCGCGATGGTTCCCAGCCGCTTCTGCAAGGCAATCAGCTTGCGCAGCGGCAGCGCCGGGCTCGCCTCCGCAGTTGCCAGCGGGCGCAGCTCCAGGATGTAGCGCAGCGTCTTGAGTCGAACGCGAACGCGATGCAGCTCGGCCAGATCACTGCGCGGCGTCATCCGCGCGAGCGCTCGAGCGCACTGCTGTCCGGCTCGAAGGGCGCGACGTTCGGCATGGCCGTTCACGCGCCAGGACTCGGTGGCGGCGCGGACCTGCCGGACGTCGACGCGTCCGAGCTTGCGCGCGGCTCGCTGGCGACGGCGCGGCAGACTCTCCCGCAGCCACCGCGCCATCGCCGCCGCAGCAACGAAGCGTCCGGCGAGGGACGCGGCCAAACCGATGCAGACCTCCGTGTCGCGCAGCCGACCCGCAGCTCGAAAGGCGTCCCGCGTCAGGGCGCGAACGCTGGACTTCGCCGTGGCCTCGTTACCAGACGCCCACAGGAATTCTGCGGCCAGGAGCCGGCGCGTCGCGATCCGCCAGTCGTGCAAGCCCGCGCTCCGCGGACCTTCGTCGAGCAACCGACGGTGCAACCTGCGCCATCGGCGCCACAGCGCCCGAACCTGAAGCTCGTCGCTGTTCCGCCTAACGCGTCGATCAGCGCGACTGTCCACCGACGCGCGTTTGCAGACCCCCGGCAAGCGCCACCGTGTCGCGCTGCGCGCCGCCGCCCAACGGCAGCGCGCGTTCGATCGCAAGCACGGCTTGGGCACCCTCGGCGATCGCTTCGGTGACCTTTCGCGGCGCGCGCGCATCGCCAACGACTTCGACCGGCACACCGAGCCCGGATAGCTCGTCGCGCAGTGCATTGCACGAGACTGCCCCGAGGCACATCACGACCGTTTCCGCGGGGATTCGTTCCAGCTTCCCCGCCGGCGACTCGACGAGCGCCGCGTCAGTTTCGAAACCGACGACCCGGGTGTGCGTGAGGAGGCGAACTCGATGCTCCTCCAGGCGGCCGATCAGCAGGAACCGATCGGACAGAGGCGCATCGCCGGCAATGTCCGCCGTCTTTTCCACCAGACAAACAGAGTGGCCGCGTGCAGCGAGAAACTCCGCAGTCTGGGCGCCGGAGCAACCTCCCCCGGCGACCAACACTGCGCCGCGCGCCTGGACCCGACCTTCGAGCACATCGCGGGCCTGCACGACATGCTGGTGGCTGGCGCCCAGATCACCACGATGTGCCGTCGCGCCGGTCGCCACGACGACGCCGTCCGGTCGCAGTTCACGCACCGACTGGGCAGTACCCACGGTGCCGTACGACGGGACGACCCCCAGTTGCTTCAATCTGCGTTGCAGCCATTCATCAAGCTCGCGCCAGCCAGACCGCAAGGGGGCTGCGCCCGCCGCCACCAACTGTCCGCCAGGACGCGGTTCAGCCTCCAGCAACCGCACGGTATGGCCGCGCTCGGCTGCGGTGATCGCTGCCTGCATGCCGGCAGGACCCGCGCCTACGACGACGATGCGCCGCGACGTGACGGGCTGCGGTGCAAACAGGCGCTCGTGGCCGCATTCCGCATTAACGGTGCAACCGACATCATGCTGGTTGAAAAGCCGGTCGATGCATCCTTGGTTGCAGGCAATGCACGGGCGGATATCACGCGCATGGCCGGTCGCCGCCTTGATCGGCCAGTCAGGGTCGGCGAGCAGCGATCGCCCGATGGCGATGAAGTCCGCCTGCCCTGCTGCAAGCGCCGCCTCCGCCAGTTCCGGCGTGCGAATCTTGCCGACGGCAATGACCGGTATCTTCACAGCTGCTCGAACCTGAGCGGCCAACGGCAACAGCACGCCATCCGGAACCGACATCGGCTGGATCATCATCCCGCGCGCAAACGATGCGTAATTGCCTGCCGAGATGTGCAGCGCATCGGTACCGGCCGCCTCCAGTCGCGCGGCGATCATGACGGTATCGTCAGGCGACAGGCCGCCCGGCACCATCTCGTCGCCAGACAGTCGAACCACAAGCGCCAGGCCAGGGGCTTGCCTCTTCACCTCCGCAACGATCTCGAGCAGGAACCGCAGGCGTCGCTCGAAGTCGCCGCCATACGAATCGTTGCGCCGGTTGGTGGAGGGCGACAGGAACTGCGTGATCAGGTACCCATGCGCGGCGTGCACCTCCACGAGGTCGCAACCGGCCACAAGGGCGCGCCGGGCAGCGGCGCCGAAAGCCTTCACGAGCACTTCGATCTCCGCGACCGTCAGCTCACTGGGCAGTTCGTTCATCAGCGGATCGGCGATCGCGGACGGCGCGACCAGGCGTTGCCCCGTGTTGCGCGACGATGACTGCCGGCCGGCGTGGTAGATCTGCGGACCGATCAGCGCCCCGTAACGGTGAGCGGCTTCGACCAGTCGACGCAACGCCGGGATGCAGGTGTCGTCGTGCATGCCAAGTTGCTGCGCGAAGCCTTTGCCGTTCTGGCTGACGTAGGCCGCTTCGAGAATGATCGCACCCACGCCGCCCCGGGCGACACGCTCGATGTGGTCGAGGTATCGGTCGTTTGCGCAGCCGTCCAGGCCCGCCCAGTTGCGCACGATCGGCGGCATCAACAACCGATTGCGCACTTCGTGCCGGCCGAGTCGGCCCTTCTGGAACAACAGGGGATAGGAAGTCACGGGCAACACCTCCGTGCCAGATTGCGCGCCGACCGTAGCGACAGGTGCTACACGCCATCGACTGCACACGAATGCTACCAGTGCCGTCTCGCGCGGCGACATTGCGGATTGCGCGTAGTCGTCCTGCGATGTTCGTCGAGCCTGCGGGCGGCGGCAGACAAAGACTCAACGCGGCGGGAACTGCGCGATGATGACGTCGACAGCCTCGGGAATCCGCGCGGCAGCCTGCTCGATGTCCGCTTCGGTGATCTGCTTGCGCGTCCAGCCGTGCCAGACCGGCGCTCGGGTGCGGCCATCGAAAATGTCGATCGCAAGAGTTCCCTCCGTGTAGCTCCGCACATCGATGTCGCGACCGGCATAAGGCCAGCGCCACCGGCCCCAGCTGCGATACGGCGCGGGCCACGCATCGACCGTGATTCGATCGCGCTGGCCGACGGTGTAAGCGACGACGAAATCGGCGGCGGCAGGATCGGCCGCGACGGTGTAACCCTTGCGCGCAAGCGCCGCTTCGACGGCCGCGACGATGCGGCGCCGGTTCAGCGGACTGACCCGCGGCGCCTCGCCCGGCGCGGTGACGATCGGATCGTCGGCGATCCACGCGTAGCTGCGGTAGCCGGAGAAATCCTGCGCGCGGTCATAGTCCAAGCGCGCGGTCAGCGTCGTCGCGCAACCGCCGAGCAGCGCCAGTGCTGCCATCCATGTCCACGTTCTCATCGGTCTAGCCTCCTGTCGATTCAAGCCATGGGGGATTGCGGCGCCCGGGCCAGTGCCAGGGCCACAGACAATTCGCGCCGGAGAGCGTGTAGGCGAGGTTCCACTGGAGCGGCGGCGACTTCACTTCGAGGCGAGCTCCTGCTCGAGCGCATACACGCGCTGCGTGACGGCGATCAACGAGTCAGGATTGAGGCTGATCGAATCGATGCCGCAGCGGACCAGGAACTCGGCGAACTCAGGGAAGTCCGACGGCGCCTGGCCACAGATGCCGATCGTCCGGCCTGCGGCATGGACGCGCTCGATCGCCGTGCGTATGAACTCCATGACGCCCGGGTCGCGCTCATTGAAGGCATCGGCAACCATGCTCGAATCGCGATCGACGCCGAGCACGAGCTGCGTCAGGTCGTTCGACCCGATCGAGAAGCCGTCGAAGTGCCGCGCGAACTCGGCTGCCTGGATCACATTGTTCGGGATCTCGCACATGACGTAGATCCCGAGCCCGTCATCGCCCCGCCGCAGACCCTGCGCGGCGAGCGCCTCGACCACGCGCTGCCCTTCGTCGACACTGCGGCAGAACGGCACCATGATCTGCACGTTTGTCAGCCCCATCGTCTTGCGCACGCGGCGCACGGCTTCACATTCGAGCGCGAACCCCTCTGCATAGGCCGGATGCAGGTAGCGCCCTGCACCGCGGAACCCCAGCATCGGGTTCTCTTCCTCGGGTTCGAAGGCCCTGCCCCCGAGCAGATGCGCGTACTCGTTGGTCTTGAAGTCCGAGAGCCGCAGGATCACGGGCCGCGGATGGAACGCCGCGGCGATCGTCGCGACGCCCTCGGCCAGCCGCCGCACGAAGAACTCTGCCGGCGAGGTGTCCGCACGCACGAGACGCTCGATCTCGGCTCGCTCGCCTGCATCCGCGATGCGCTCCGGATGGAGCAGCGCCAGCGGATGGACGCGGATCGCCTGGGTGATGATGAACTCCATCCGCGCGAGCCCGACGCCGTCATTCGGCAGCTGGCTAAGGGAAAATGCCGCGTCCGGGTCGCCGACGTTCATCATGATCCGCGTCCGTGGCCTGGGCACTGTCGACAGATCGACGCGCTCGACCGTGAACGGCACTGCGCCCTCGTAGACCTGCCCGACGCTGCCGCTCGCGCAGGACACCGTGACCGTCATGCCGTCGGTGATCCGCTGCAGCCCGGCACCGGTGCCGACTACGGCCGGAATCCCGATCTCACGCGCGACGATCGCGGCGTGACAGGTGCGCCCTCCCGTGGCGGTCACGATCGCCGCCGCTCGCTTCATGACCGTGCCCCAGTCCGGCGAGGTCGTCTCGGCCACCAGCACATCGCCACTCTGGACGCTGGCCAGCTGGGCCGACTCGCGGATCACGCGCGCCGTGCCGGAGGCGATGCGCGTACCGACCGCACGTCCCGTCAGCAGCGGCTTTGGCGGATGAGCAAGCCGGAATCGCTCGAGTGCTGCCACGGAACGCCGCGACTCCACGGTCTCGGGTCGCGCCTGCAGGATGTAGAGCGGCCCGGCCGGACCGTCCTTGGCCCACTCGACGTCCATGCCAATCGCGCGACCGCCAGCGGCGCTGAAGTGCTCCTCGATGCGCAGCACCATGTCGGCGAGCTCGATGACGTCACTGTCTTCGAGACAGAATCGTTCGCGGTCCGCAGCGGAGACGTCGACAGGCATGATCGGTTGCGGCTTGCCCGGCTGCGCGTACACGAGCTTCATCGCTTTGCGCCCGAGCGAGCGACGCAGCACGCAGCGGTAGCCGGCACGCAGGGTCGGCTTGAAGACGTGGTACTCATCGGGTTCGACCAGGCCCTGCACCAGGGCTTCGCCCAGACCCCAGGTCGCCGTGACGAACACGACGTCGCGGAAACCGGTCTCGGTATCGAGCGAGAACGCAACTCCGCTCGCCGCGCGGTCGGCGCGCACCATCTTCATGACGGCCACCGACAACGCGACCGAGAAGTGGTCGAAGCCGTTGTTGAGTCGGTACTGGATGGCCCGATCGGTGAACAGGCTCGCGAAGCAACGACTGACAGCCTCGTGCAGCGCCGCGCGACCGACGACGTTCAGGAAGCTGTCGTGCTGGCCCGCGAAGCTCGCCTGCGGCAGATCCTCCGCGGTCGCCGAGCTGCGCACTGCGAGCGCGCAGTCGTCACGCCCGGCTCCGCACAGTCGCGCGTGCGCCGCATCGATCTGCTCGACCATGCCCGGCAGCAACGGTGCGCTCGCGATCAGGGCGCGCGCTTGCGCCGCGCGCCGCGCCAGATCCGCAACGTTGTCGGCCGAGGCGCCGGCCATCAGCTCGCGCAACCGTGGCTCGAGGCCGGCAGCCGCGATCACGGCCCGGAAGGCCGCCGCAGTGATCGCGAAACCGTCCGGGACACGCACGCCCCGCGGCACGAGCTGTCGATGCAGCTCGCCGAGCGCGGCGGTCTTGCCGCCGACGCTGGCGACGTCGGCGAGGCCGACATCGCCGAGACCCAGCACGTAGCGTGCGCCCGCGACCGGCGGTGACCCCGGAACGTCCAGCATCGGCGGCTCCTGACTGAAGGACGCTGCGATGTTCGGACAGCATCGTCGGCTCGACCAGTCGTGGAATGCCGAGGTCCCGGCAGGCTACGTACATTCCATGATGAAGGCGGCGCGCTTGCGCCGCTATCGTCGGGCCCGCAAGCCATGACCAACAGACCGAACCGCATCGTGCCGGATCCTGCCAAGCTGCCGGTGGCGCCGAATCTCGGCGACTGGGCGGCGGAGCGCGCGCGCTTCAGCTGGGATGCGCTGCGCGCCGAGCTGTACGGCAACAGCGCCGAGACCGCCAACCTCGCCGTGCTCGCACTGGACCGCCACCTCGAGGCGGGGCGCGGCAGACGAACTGCGCTGCGCTGCGTGGGCGAGGACGGGTCGTCCCGCGACATCAGCTTCGAGGAACTCGCGGCGCAGTCGCGCCGCTTCGCGAACGTCCTGGCCAGTCTCGCGCTTGGCCGTGGCACGCATGTCTTCGTTCTGACCGGCCGGTGCCCCGAGCTGTACGCGGCCGTGCTCGGCGCACTGCGCAGCGAGAGCGTGGTCTGCGCACTGTTCGCCGCCTTTGGCCCCGAGCCGCTGCGCATGCGGCTCGAGATCGGTGCGGCGCAGCTGCTCGTCACCACGACCAGCCTCTACCGGCGCAAGATCGCGCCGCTGCGCCCCGGCCTGCCGCAATTGCGCCATGTGATTCTGATCGACGCACCGGCACCGGATCCCTCGGACCCTTCCGTGCTGTCCTGGTCGGCGCTGATGGCGACGGCCAGCGAAGAGCACAAGGCGACGCGCCCGGCACCGGAGACGCCCGCCCTGCTGCACTTCACCAGCGGCACGACCGGCACGCCCAAGGGCGCAGTCCACGTGCATGAAGCGGCATTGATGCATTACATGACGGGTCGCTATGCGCTCGACCTGCACGACGCCGATGTGTTCTGGTGCACGGCCGATCCGGGCTGGGTCACTGGCATGTCGTACGGCGTGCTCGCACCGCTGCTGCACGGCGTGACGAGCGTCATCGATGCGGGCGAATTCGACGCCGAGCGCTGGTACCGGATACTGGAGTCGCAACGCGTCAGCGTCTGGTACACGGCCCCCACCGCGCTGCGATTGCTGATCAAGGCCGGCCGCGCGCTCGCCGATCGCCACGCCCGACCGGCATTGCGACTGGTCGCCAGCGTCGGCGAACCGCTGAACGCCGAGGCGGTCTGGTGGGGCGTCGACGTCCTCGGCCTGCCGATCCATGACAACTGGTGGCAGACCGAGACAGGTGGCATCGTCGTCGCCAATACGCCCTCGCAAGCGATCAAGCCTGGCTCGATGGGGCGACCGCTGCCTGGCATCGAGGTCGCAGTCGTCGCGCGCCGCGCGGACGGCTCGCTCGACGTCCTGCAGGCCGCAGAAGCCAGCGGCGAACTCGCGCTGCGCCGCGGCTGGCCCTCGATGTTCCGCGGCTATCTCGGGCAACCGGAGCGCTACGCGCGCTGCTTCGCAGCCGACTGGTACCTGACAGGCGACCTGGTCCGGCGCGATGAAGACGGCTACTTCTGGTTCCTCGGCCGCACCGACGACGTCATCAAGACCTCCGGGCATCTCGTCGGACCGTTCGAGATCGAGAGCGTGCTGATGCAACACCCGGCGGTCGTCGAGGCCGCGGTGATAGGCCTGCCGGACCCGATGGCCGGCGAGATCATCAAGGCGTACGTGGTGTTGCGGCAGGGCTGCATCGCCAGCCCCGCGCTGCGCGATGAGATCATCGCGCTCGCTCGCCGGCGCCTGGGCCCCTCCCTGGCGCCGCGCGACCTCGCCTTCGCCGAGTCCCTGCCGCACACCCGCAGCGGCAAGATCATGCGCCGGCTGCTGCGCGTCCGCGAGCTCGGCTTGCCCGAAGGCGACACCTCCGCGCTGGAGTCACTGGCATGACGCTGCGCGGCATCCATCCCGTGCCGTTGCCGATCGAGGAGTCACGCGCGCTGGTGCGCGACATGCTGCGCATACGCCGCTTCGAGGAGGCCTGCGCCGAATGGTACGGGCTGCAGCGCATCCGTGGCTTCCTGCACCTGTATATCGGCGAAGAGGCCGTCGCGACCGGCGTGATTCGCACGCTGCGGGCCGAGGATGCGATCGTCGCCACCTACCGCGAGCATGGACATGCGCTGGTGCGCGGCATCAGCGCGCGCAGCCTGATGGCCGAGATGTTCGGCCGCGCCACCGGCTGCTCGCGCGGTCGCGGCGGCTCGATGCACCTGTTCGATGCGGCCACGCGTTTCCATGGCGGCAATGCCATCGTCGGCGGCGGCCTGCCGCTGGCCGTCGGCCTGGCGCTCGCGGACAGGCAGCTCGGCCGCGCCCAAGTGACCGCCTGCTTCTTCGGCGAAGGCGCCGTCGCGGAGGGGGCGTTCCACGAGTCGATGAATCTCGCCGCGCTGTGGCAACTGCCGGTGCTGTTCTGCTGCGAGAACAACGGCTATGCCATGGGCACGGCGCTGGCGCGCTCGCAGGCACAGACGGATCTGTGCGCACGGGCCGCGAGTTACGGCATGCCTGCTCGCGCGGTCGACGGCATGGATGTGGTGGCGGTGGTGCAGGCGGCGCGCGCGGCGGTCGCCGAGGTCCGTGCCGCGGCGCGCCCGGTGTTCCTCGAGCTGCAAACCTATCGCTTCCGCGCGCATTCGATGTTTGACCCGGAGCTCTACCGCGACAAGGCCGAGGTCGAACTGTGGCGACAGCGCGGACCGCTGCACACCTTCACCGAACGGCTGAAGGCCGATGGCCAGTTCAGCGAGGAGGACTTCCAGGCCATCGACGGTGCGGTGGCCGCCGAGATCCGCGATGCGCTCGAATATGCCGACGCGTCGCCGACCGAGCCTGTGGAGGAGCTGCTGCGCGACGTTCACACGCCGCCGCAGCCGCGCGCATGAGTGCGATCAGCGCACGCGAGGCGTTGCGGGCGGCGCTGCGTGAGGCGCTGCGCAGCGACGCTCGCGTGCTGCTGATCGGCGAGGACGTTGGCCGCTACGGCGGCTCGTATGCGGTCAGCAAAGGCTTGCTTGCGGAGTTCGGCCCCGAGCGGATCCGCGATGCGCCGCTGTCCGAACTCGCGTTCACCGGCGCCGGCATCGGCGCAGCAATGGGCGGCCTGCGCCCCATCGTCGAGATCATGACCGTCAACTTCAGCCTGCTCGCCCTGGATCAGATCGTCAACACCGCGGCCGCGATGCGGCACATGTCCGGCGGACAGTTCAGCGTCCCGCTCGTGATCCGCATGGCCACCGGCGCCGGCCGCCAGCTCGCGGCCCAGCACTCGCACAGCTTCGACGGCTGGTACGCGCACGTCCCCGGCATCAAGGTGCTGACGCCAGGCACCGTCACCGATGCGCGCTGGATGCTTGGCCTTGCGCTCGCCGATCCAGACCCGGTAGTGCTGCTGGAGCATGCCCAGTTCTATAGCGAAACCGGCGAGCTGGGTCCGCCGCCGCCTGCCGCCGAGGCCTGGCGCGCAGCCGTGCGCCGCCCGGGTCGCGACGTGACGCTGATCGCCTGGGGCGGAATGCTTGCGCGAACGCTCGCAGCCGCGGAATCGCTGGCGTCGCTCGGCATCGAGGCCGAGGTGCTCGACCTGCGGAGCCTGCGCCCAATCGACGACGAGCGACTGCTCGAATCCGTGCGCCGCACTCGCCGCGCAGTCGTGGTCGACGAAGCCTGGCGCACCGCCAGCCTCGCGGCCGAGATCAGCGCGCGGATCATGGAGGGTGCGCTGTACGAACTCGATGCGCCGGTCGCCCGAGTCTGCGGCGCCGAAGTGCCGATGCCGTATGCGGCGCACCTGGAACGTGCGGCGCTCCCGCAGCAGGAGAGCATCGTCACCGCAGCGCGCGCCTTGCTCGGCGTGGCAGACCGATGATCGACGTGCCGCTGCCATCGCTCGGCCCCGACATGCAGTCCGGCAAGCTGCTCGAATGGCGCATCGCCCCGGGACAGCGGGTCTCCAAGGGCAGCGTCATCGCTGTCGTCGACACCGAGAAAGCGGCGATCGACGTCGAGAGCTGGCACGCTGGCGAGGTCGTCGAACTGCTCGCCTCGCCCGGCGATGAACTGACGGTCGGCACGATCATCGCACGCCTCGCCGGCACTGCTGAGGCGGGCATCGGTGGAGCAGTCGAGCCGGTGCAGACAGCAGCCGCGCCAGCCGCGGCGGCGGAGCCGGTTCCGACCTCATTGACGGCACGTCCACCCGTTGCGCCACCACGCGCTTCGCCAGCCGCGCGTGCCGCCGCGCGCGCCCGCGGCATCGATCTCGGCGCGATTGCCGGCACTGGTCCGCAAGGCGTGATCACGCTGCCGGATGTCGAGCGCGCGCGCCCAGCGGCAGCGCCGGCATCGGCACCCGCCTCCGCTCTGGCGGACAGCCGCAGGAGCGGCTTGCGCCGCGCGATCGCCACGGCCATGTCTCGCTCGAAGCGTGAGATACCGCATTACTACCTCTGGGATGACCTCGACGTGACGCCCACGCTGGCCTGGCTCCGCGCCAGGAATGCGCAGCGACCCGTGACCCAGCGGCTGCTGCCAGCAGCCTTGTTGCTAGCAGCCATTGCGCGCGCGGCCCATCAGTTCAACGACATGAACGGCACCTTCGAGGCTGGCGCGTACAGGCCAGCGCCCGGCGTGCACCTTGGCGTAGCGATCTCGCTGCGCGGCGGCGGGTTGGTCGCGCCGGCGCTGCGCGACGCCCAGTCGCTGTCGGTGGATGAACTGATGGCTCGCCTGTCGGACCTCGTGCGGCGGGCTCGCAGCGGCGGACTGCGCAGTTCGGAAGTCTCTGGACAAACGCTGACCGTCACCAACCTTGGCGACGAGGGTTCAGCAGGCTTGCTGGGCGTCATCTACCCGCCGCAGGTGGCGCTGGTCGGCGTCGGCCGCATCGGATCGCGGCCAGTTGTCGATCAGGGCCATGTCGTCGCCCGCGACGTCGTCACGCTCACGCTCGCGGCGGACCACCGCGTCAGCGACGGGCGCCGCGGCGCGCAGTTCCTCGCGCGCGTTGCCGACCTCATGCGCCGACCGGAGCAGCTATGAACACCTCGACAGACCCGGCCACGCTGGTGGCACAGATTACTGAAGTCCTGGCCCACATCGCACCCGAGACGCACGATGTTCCGCTTGATCCGCACCTGCTCTTGCGCGATCAGGTCGAGCTCGACTCGATGGATCACCTGCACTTCGCGATTGCGCTGAATGAGCGCTTTGGCGTGGATATTCCCGAGGCGGACTACGCGAGCCTGCGGCGTCTGACCGACCTGGCTCGCTACATCCACTCGCACCTGCCAAGGTAGCGTCACCCTCTCGCGCCGCAACAATGCGACGGTCTCGAGATTGCCACTTCTACATATTGTCCGTCGCAAAGCGCGGGAGCAGATTGGCGCCTACCACCGAGGAGGGCTTCCCATGTCAGAACTTTCCGTACAGAAGGTCACGAAGCGCGACGAGAGGTCCCTGCCGATCTTCCGCGAGATCGAATCGGTGCTCGACAGGATCCGTGCCCGGGCCTTCGACCTGGCGGCCGGACGCGGTTTCCTTGCCGGCCGGGACCTCGATGATTGGCTGGAAGCAGAGCGCGCCGAGTGCTGGCCGAGCTGTGAGCTCAGCGAGCACGATGGGCGACTGAGGCTCAGCGTCGCACTGCCCGGATACAACGCCACGGAGATAGGCGTCACCGCGACACCTGACGAAATCATCGTCAAGGCAGTCCGGGCAGCGAATGCTGGCGACCAGCCGGGCAAGGCGAAGACCGAGGTCGCTTGCGTACACTGGAGCGAGTTTCGGCCGAACGACGTCTACCGACGCGTCGAGCTACCTGCGCCCATCGACGTCGCCAAGTGCGCGGCGCGCCTCGAGAAGGGCATTCTGGTGATCGAGGCGCCACGGGTCAGTGCCGCTGCGCAAGCCGTCACGGTCGCGGTCACGTCGTCGGCCAGGGCAGCGTGATGCCGCGGAACCACAGCGCCGAAGCCGATCCAGCATCGGGCTGCGCAATTCCCGCAGCGTCCTTTCGAAAAATGCGGATCGCCTGCGGCAGCGGTCGGCGTCAGCATTCCGGTCGGGCCTGCTGTCGCAGGATTTCAACAGGAGATGAATCATGAGCCTCGTTCGCTGGCAACCGTTTGAAGACATCGAACGCACGATGAATCGTATGCTCACGGGTAAGGCGTGGCGACTGCCACGCATGTTCGAGGGGGAGAACGGCGATCTCGAATGGCAGCCCTCTTCCGACATCACGGAGACCGAAGCGGAGTACCTGGTTCGGGCCGAGCTTCCAGGCGTCAAGAAGGAAGACGTCAAGATCACGATCGAGAACGGCACCATCACGCTTTCCGGTGAACGCAAGATCGAAAAGGAATCGAAGACTGCGAAAGTGCACCGGATGGAGAGTTTTCATGGCACGTTCTCCCGAAGCTTCACGCTGCCATCGGATGTCGATGCGAAGCAGATCAAGGCCGAGAGCAAGGATGGCGTGCTGACCGTGCACCTGCCCAAGACGGCGGTGACGCCGGCGGCGAAGGCGATCGAGGTCAAGGTCTCCTAGCGATGCGGTGCCTGCGCGTCGCGGCTCGCGGGAGCCGCGGCCCGCGGGTCGATGCCGTTAACGCGCCAACGGCTCAACCTGCGTCCGGCACGAGCACCGCCGCACCCGAGATACGCCCGTCGCGCAGGTCCGCGAGCGCCTCGTTGGCCAGTCGCAGCGGATAGCGTGTCGTATGGGTGACGATCGGCACCTGCGGTGCGAGCGCGAGGAACTCTTCCGCATCCCGGCGCGTCAGGTTCGCGACTGAGCGAATGCTGCGCTCCTGCCAAAGGTCTGCGTAGGGGAAGGCGGGTATGTCGCTCATGTGAATGCCGGCGCACACGACCGCGCCGCCCCGTGCGACCGCCCGCAGGGCGAGCGGCACCAGGGCACCTACCGGCGCGAAGATCAGGGCAGCATCGAGGCGTTGCGGCGGGACGGACTCGGAGTCACCGGCCCATACGGCACCAAGCGCGCGCGCAAAGTCCTGTGCGCACGCATCACCGCGCCGCGTGAAGGCGAAGATCTCGCGCCCCTGGTGCCTGGCAAGCTGCGTGATGATGTGCGCAGCGGCACCAAAGCCGTAGATGCCGATGCGCCGGGCATCGCCAGCCATGCGTAGCGCTCGATAGCCGATCAAGCCTGCGCACAGCAGGGGCGCCGCCTGCACATCCGTATAGGCAGAAGGCAACGCGAAACAGTATCGCTGGTCGGCCACGGCGAAGTCGGCGAATCCGCCATCGAGCTGATAGCCGGTGAACCGCGCCTCGGCGCAGAGATTCTCGCGGCCGCTGCGGCAGTACTCGCACGCGCCGCAGGTCCAGCCAAGCCACGGCACGCCGACCCTGTCGCCGACGACGAACCGGGTCGCGCTCGCGCCCTTCGCCACCACGACGCCTACGATCTCATGACCAGGGATCAGCGGTCGCCTCGCACCAGGCAACTCGCCATCGATGACATGCAGGTCCGTGCGACACACGGCGCAGGCACTGACGCGGATCAGCACCTGATGCTCTGTTGGCGTGGGCTGCGCAACCTCCGCATACTCGAGCGCCTCGCCCACTCCGTTGAACAGCGCGGCGCGCATGCCGGTTCAATCGCCGCGCAGGTGCAGGAACCAGCGATCGAGCACGACATGCTGGGTGAACCAACGGCTCGTCAGCAGCCATCGACCAGCAAGCCTGCGCCATCGCCCACCCGCGACCGGAACGCGCGGCGTTGTCCGCTTGCCGAATCGGTGCCGCAGCGCCGACCCATAGCCGCTCAAGCGCTCCCGCGTGTACTCACCGTTCGCCGCCACGACGGTTCGCGCCGCCATGATGCCGGACTCGATGGCCGGCAGTATGCCTTCCCCGCTCTGGGCATACGCCAAGCCGGCGGCGTCACCGACCAGCAGGACTCCGGAATCCACGACCGCCCGGGAAGAGCGCGTGCTGAGCAGGTAGGCATGCCCCTTGAAGCGCCCGGGAGGCGCTGCCGGAATTCTGCCCTGCGCGACCAGCCATTCGCTGAACGCCTTCAGTTGCTCGGCAAGGCCGTGGCCTTCCTCGCGCCCGAGGCCGACGTTCAGGAAGTCTCCCTTGCGCAGGCACCACGCATAGCCCTTCAGATCGTCGCAGAAATACAGTTCCGGCGTCGTCGACTGGACGTTACAGCGCTGCGCCTGCTCCCGGTCCATCGGGAACTCCAGCTCCTGCGCGAAAACCGCCGCCTCGTCACGACCGACATCCGCGCCGAGGTGCCGCGCCACCGGGCAGAAGTGCCCGCCGGCGCCGATCAGCAGGCCAGCTTCGAGCGCATCGTTGATCACCCACCGCTCGCCGCGACGAACCATCGTTCGAAGCGGCTCCGCGAGGCGCAGCGTGGCGCCGGAACGTCGCAGCAGGTAATCGTCGAACTCGCAACGCCGAATGCCATGGCTGACGGTGCGACCGTAACTGACCGTGACTGCCGGGCGCCCGTTCAGGCCCGCGCGAAACGCTTCGATGGGTTGCAGCGTGCGGCCGCGCCGATAGTCCTCGACGTCGAGCTCGAGCGCGTCGAGCACCGCCGGCGTGATCCAACCTGCACAGACCTTCTCTCGCGGGAACTCACTCTTGTCCAGTACGACGACCTTCAGCCCCTCCTGCACGAGGTTCCGCGCGCAGGATGAACCGGCCGGCCCGCCGCCGATCACGGCGACGTCAAAGGACTGCATTCGCGCCGCCCCCGTAGATGTCGGCACGGGTCCAAGGAACCTCGTTGTTGCACTCCGGCGCGCACAGCACCTGGAACAGCTGCAACTCGCCGGCCAGGAAGGCGGCCTCGGAACCGGCCAGATAAAGGCGCCACGTCCGCACGAAATCGTCGTCGAACGTCTCTGCGACAGTGCTGCTCGACTGCTCGAACGCGTCCCGCCACCGTCCGAGCGTTTTTGCGTAATGCAGGCGCAGATTCTCGACATCGAGAATGGATAGCCCGGACGGCTCGAAGATGCTCATCATCTCCGCAAGCGACGGCACGTACGCCCCCGGGAAGATGTGCTTCTCGATCCAGGGATTCAACGGCAGTGGCTGGTTGCGCCCGATCGAGTGGATGAGGCCGAGGCCTGAAGGCTTCAGGCAGTTGCGCATCAATCGACCGAGCTCCGCGTAGTGGCCTTTTCCGACATGCTCGAGCATGCCGATGGAGACGAACGCATCGAAGCTCTTGCCGGATCCAGCGCCCAGGTTTCGATAGTCATCCTCGATGAATTCCACCTCGCCCGCGAGGCCTGCGGCCTGCGCGCGCTCCCGCGCATAGCTGATCTGCTCCGTCGAGATGTTGAAGGCGGTGACCTTGACGCCGTACTCACGCGCCATCAGCAGCGCCTGCGCGCCCCATCCGCAACCCGCTTCGATCACTCTATCGCCCGGCCGGAGCCGCAGCTTGCGGCTGACATGAGGCATCTTCGCGATCTGCGCCTCGTCCAGCGTGGCCTCGCGGGTCGGGAAGTAGGCACAGGTGTAAGCCATCGTGCTGCCGAGCCACAGTGCGTAGAAGTCGTTGCCGATGTCGTAGTGATGATGGACGTTCGCACGCGAGGCCGACAGTGAATGCGGTCGCGAGGTGCGCGCCATCGGCCGCCAGGAAGCGCCACCCGCGGCTCGCGAACGGACCAACTGCTCGGCCCGATAGAACTCGGCGATCAGCCCCGTCAGATCTCCGTCGACGCGTATGCGTCCGGCGCTGTAAGCCTCGCCGAACCGCAATGCCGGATTGGCGCTCAGCTTCAGCAATGTCATTCGATCGGCGATCGTCATGCGCGCGACAGCGGGTCGGGACGATGTGCACACGGGCGCGCCGTTCGCGAGCCGGACCTCGACCGCGGGATCGCCTACGGCATGCAGCAACCTGCGCAACAATCCGCTGTCCACGGGCTGGGAGCGCTTTCGCTGGAACGCCGTGGACGGGACGTCATGCTCGATGCGATTCATGCTCTGGTCGCCTCACTGAAGCCGACTGCGACGTAGGAGCGAACGCTGCAGCGACCGCTCAAGCGCAGAGTATCGAACCCGTCAATACGCCTCGCCAGCGTGACTTCTCCGGTGCGGCTAGGTACTGACCACAGCGGTAGCAATGGCTTGCGATTGGCGCGCGGTGAGCGGCGGGCGGCGGGCGGCGTGGTTGCGGCGCAGCGAAGCAGCTCGGGGTGGTAAGCGGTATTGCGTATTGTCGTTCGCTCGGCCGCTCGACACCCTGCCGCCATGGCGCATAAACGCATCTCCTTTCGCGCAGCGGCCCGCGAGAAAATCCTCTGTGGCGCTTCCCAGTTGGCTGATGCGGTCCGGCTGACACTAGGACCCAAGTCGAAATCGGTGCTGATTCAGAAGTCGTGGGGCGTGCCGCTCGTCTGCAACGACGGCGTGACCATCGCCAAGGAGCTCAGCCTTGCGGATCCGGAAGAGAATCTCGGCGCCCAGATGCTGAGGCAGGCCGCGGAGAAGACCGGGGAACTCGTGGGTGACGGCACGAGCACCTCGACGATCATCGCTCACGCCATCCTCGCGGATGGCGTGCGCAACGTGACTGCGGGAGCGAGCGCCATCGACATCAAGAAGGGGCTCGACCGCGGGCTCGCAGCCGCCATCACGCAGTTGCGCAGCCTTTCGAAGCCCGTCGGGACGCGCCTGGAGAAGTCGCAGGTCGCTACCATCTCGGCGCACAACGACCCCTCCATCGGAGAACTCGTGGCCGACGCGATGGAGAAGGTCGGTGGCGAAGGCGTCATCACGGTCGAGGAATCCAAGACGACCGAGACGGTGCTGGAAGTCGTCGAGGGCATGCAGTTCGACCGTGGCTACATCTCGCCCTACTTCGTGACCGACATGGAGAAGATGGAGGCGCGACATGAAGACGCCTACGTGCTGCTCGTCGATCGCAAGATCAGTGCCATCAAGGACCTGCTGCCACTCCTGGAGCAGCTCGCCAAGCAGGGCCGCCCGGTGCTCGTCGTCGCTGAAGACGTTGAAGCAGAGGCGCTTGCGACCCTGATCGTCAACCAGGTGCGCGGCGTCCTCAAGAGCGTTGCCGTCAAGGCCCCCGGGTTCGGCGACCGGCGCAAGGCGCTGCTCGAGGACATGGCGGTCCTGACTGGCGGCGAGGTGATTTCCGAGGAGCTCGGGCGCACGCTGGAGGCGACCGAACTCGCGCAGCTCGGCCGCGCGCAGCGCATCATCGTCGACAAGGAGCACACGACGCTGATCGGCGGCGCGGGCCAGCGCGCCGCCATCGAGGGCCGGGTGGCGCAGATCCGTCGCGAGATCGACAAGGCGACGAGCGACTACGACCGCGAGAAGCTCGAGGAGCGGCTCGCCAAGCTCGCCGGCGGGGTTGCCGTGATCCGGGTCGGCGCGCCGTCCGAGTCCGAGATGAAGTCGCGCAAGGACGCGTTGGACGACGCCATCGCCGCCACCAAGGCTGCAGTCGCCGAGGGCATCGTCCCAGGCGGCGGCCTCGCTCACCTCAAGCTCATTCCGGCGCTCGCACGCGAAGAAGCACTCTGCGAAGGTGACGAGCGGACCGGCGTGCAGATGCTGCGCCGCGCGCTGGAGTCACCCGCGCGCCAGATTGCCGAGAACTCCGCGGCGGATGGTGGTGTCGTCGTCAACCGGATGCTCGAGTCCAGCGGTGCCGTCGGGTTCGACGCGGCTCGCAAGAGGTATGTCGATCTGCTCGAGGCTGGCATCGTCGATCCGACCAAGGTCATCCGAGTCGGACTCGAGAACGCCGTATCGGTCGCGAGCACCCTGTTGCTGACCGAAGCCGTCATGACGGAGATTCCGCAGGAGAGGAAGTCGCCAGTCGCCACGGGCGAGCCTGAGATCTGAATGGCTGCAACCTGTCCCGCCGCTGTGCCGACGGCGCACTGACGTAGCCTTGCCTGCCGTCCTGCAGCGTGGCCGAGTGAACCCGATGCCGGTGCACAACGAGGACATTGCGACTGCGTTCGATGCGGTCGGCGACCTGCTCGCGATCCAGAACGCGAACCCGTTCCGGGTCCGAGCGTATCGGCGCGCGGCGCAAGTCGTCCGCAGCCTGCCGGAGGAACTCGCCAACACCGTCGACGCGGGCTTCGATCCTGACAACCTGCCGGGGATCGGGCCCGATCTTGCCGCGAAGATCCGCGAGTTGCTTGCGACAGGGCGCCTCGCGCTGCTCGCGCAATTGCGCCGGGCCGTTCCTGCCGGACTGGTCGAGCTCCTGACCCTGCCGGGGCTGGGTCCCACACGGGTACGGCGCCTGCACGAATCCCTGGGCATTGCCTCGGTCGCCGACCTGCGTCGCGCCGTCGGCAGCGGACGCGTCGCCGCGACGCGAGGACTCGGACCCGCGCTGGAGCGGCAGCTCGCTCTGGCGCTCGCGCCCGCGGCCGCCGCAGCCCGCAGCGCTGGTCGAACCCCGCGGCACGCAGCGCTGCGCCTGGCCGAAGCGCTTCGCGCCTACCTGAGCAGCGTGCCGGGCGTCACACGCGTCGGGATTGCCGGAAGCCTGCGACGCGGACGCGACACGGTCGGCGATCTCGACCTCCTCCTCACGGGCGACGCGCGAATCAATCTGGGACTCGCGCTCGAGCGCTTCGACGCAACCCGCTCGATCGAACAGCGCGGACGCACCCGCGCGAGCGGCACGCTGCGCAGCGGCCTGCGGGTGGACCTGCGTCTCGTGCCGGCGCAGAGCTTTGGCGCGGCACTGCATTACTTCACCGGGAGCAAGGCGCACAACCTGCACGTCCGGCGCATCGCCCAGGCTGCCGGCCTCAAGATCAACGAGTACGGCGTCTATCGCGGCCAGAAACGCATCGCAGGAGAGACGGAGGCATCGGTGCTCGCGGCCGTCGGGCTCGATCCCATTCCGCCCGAGCTGCGCGAGGATCGTGGCGAGATCGAGGCCGCGGCGGCGCATCGGCTTCCCGCGCTGCTGCGCCGCGAGGACGTGCGCGGCGACCTGCATACGCATACCAGCGCCAGCGACGGACGGACCGAGCCCGAAGCGTACATGGCGGCAGCACAGGCCAAGGGCTACGAGTACATCGCGATCACCGACCACAGTCGGCATCTTGGCATCGTCCACGGCCTCGACGCAGCGGCGCTGTCGCGCCAGGTCGACAGGCTCGAAGCGCTCGCCGAAAATCGGCCGGGCATCACGCTGCTCAAGGGCATCGAAGTGGACATTCTCGAAGACGGCCGCCTCGCGTTGCCCGACGGAGTTTTGGCGCGCCTCGACCTGGTGATCGCGGGCATGCACACCCAGCAGCGCCTGCCCGCGAGGCGGCAGACGGACCGCCTGCTGCGCGCACTCGACAATCGCCATGTGTCGATCCTCGCGCACCCGACCGGCCGGCTGCTCGGTGATCGCCAGCCGATCGAGGCAGATTGGAGCCGCGTGTTCCGTCGCGCGGCAGAACGACCGTGCTATCTCGAGATCAACGCCCAACCCATGCGCCTCGATCTCGACGACGTTCTCGGTCGCGCGGCTCTACAAGCCGGCGTGTCGTTCAGCATAGGCAGCGACGCGCACGCAGCAGCCGAGCTGGATCTCATCGACCTTGGCGTCACCCAGGCGCGCCGCGCGTGGATTCCGCGCGACCGCGTCATCAACTGCCTGCCGATCGGCGCGCTGCGCCGCGCGTTGCGCGCGACCCTTGGGTAGCGCCCGCATGCGCGTGTTCGCCAACCGGATCGAGGCGGGCATTCTGTTGGGCAGGGCCGTCGCTGAACGGCATCCGCCCCTGCCCCTGCTCGTGCTTGGGCTGCCGCGCGGCGGCGTTCCGCTCGCGCGCGAGGTTGCGCGCATCCTGCGGGCGCCGCTCGACGTGCTGGTCGTGCGCAAGGTCGGCATGCCGCTGCACCCTGAGTACGCCATCGGCGCCGTCGCGTCCGGCGGAGCTGTCGTCCGCGAGCCGCAAGCCGCGCACGACCCTCTCGGTCGGGACATCGATTTCGAAGCTCTCGCCGCCCGCGAGCTCGAAGAAGTCCGACGTCGCGAAGCCGTGTTTCGGCCAACGGCAGCGCCGCTGGACGTCACCGGCACGACCGTCGTGCTCGTCGATGACGGGATCGCGACCGGGGCAACGATGATGGCGGCCGTGCTCGCGCTGCGCAGCCTGGGCGCGAAACGCATCATCGTGGCCGCCCCCGTCGCGTCGCAGGAGTCCTTCGAACGGCTGTCCAGGGCCGCGGATGAATGCGTGATCCTGAGCGTCCCGTTGAACTTCTACGCCGTGAGCCAGGCTTACGACGACTTTCCGCAGGTGGAGGATGCGGTGGTGCAATCCCTGCTGTGCGAGGCGGCCGCGGCGCGCGCCGAGGGCTCGCCTGCCGGGGCGGACGGCTAAGGACAGTTGCGTATCGCAGCCGCGCGCGCCGCGCGCTAGCGTGTCCGCGGGCTCATCGATCCAATCGGGAGATAGACATGTTCAAGTCACTCGTGATCGCCGGCCTCAGCTTGGCGTTGTCCGCCTGCGGCCTGAACGACCCGAGGTCCGGCCGCGGCTTCCGCCTGCCGGACGGCAATGTGGAGCAAGGCAAGCAGGCCTTCGTGGACCTGTCTTGCCACGGCTGTCATGCCGTCGAAGGCGTCGATGCGAAATCGACGGGCACCGCTCGAACGATGGTGGCCTTGGGCGGCGACGTCACGACCGTGCGCACCTATGGTGATCTCGTGACGGCGATCATCAATCCGTCCCACAAGCTCGCGATCGGCACCGACCCGTCGGAGGTGGCGCCTGCCGGGCAATCGCTCATGGAAGGGGCCGCGCTGAACGATCGGATGACAGTGCGGCAACTCATCGACCTCGTTGCCTTCCTGCAAAAGACCTACAAGGTCGTCCCGCCGACCCATAACCCTTACAGCCGTATCTACCCCTGAAAGCGTCATGGACAGAGGCATTGTTGCTGCTCTGCGTCGCCAACGCAGCGCCCGTGGTCGTGGCAGTGCTGCTGCGCAGGCGCTGCGCCTGGCCGGTCGATGGCCGGCGTCGGTGGCGCGACGGTGAACGCCTGCTCGGACGCTCCAAGACCTGGAGGGGACTGGCCGCTTCTCTAGTCGCCACTGCGGCAGCGGCGAGCGGGCTCGGCCACGATGCGAGCCTCGGACTGAGGCTCGCGGCGCTCGCCATGGCCGGCGACCTGGCGGCGAGTTTCGCCAAGCGGAGGCTCAAGTTGCCATCGGGTGCATCGGCGGTTGGACTGGACCAATTGCCGGAATCCGTGCTGCCGCTCTGCGTGCTCAAAGGAGCGCTCAAACTCGATTCGGTCGGCGTGGCGCTGGTGGTCGTCGCATTCCTGGTCCTCGACCTGATCGGCAGTCGGCTCGTCGCGCCGTTCAAGCACTGATCGTGATCCATCGAATCACACGGCATCACTGGTGTTGTCATGCATCAAGGCGCTACCGACGCAGCCAAGGCCGCTGCCGCCGCTGACTCCGACCTCCCCGAACACAGTGTCGGCATTCGCACGGGACGCGAGTTGCTCCACGCAACCCGCCCCTTCGCGATCGAGTCGCGCGCGCGAAGCTGGTGGCATGTAGGCTCGACGTCCGGGCTCATGGCCTGCACGCTGGCGGCGGCAGGCCTTTTGCCCGCGTGGCCCGCGCGGCTCGCGTTCGCGCTGCTCGGCGCGTTGCTGATGGTGCGCGCGTTCATCACTTTCCATGACTTCATGCACGGCGCGATCCTGCGGGATTCGCGGCTCGCATCGATCCTGTTCGCCGTCTACGCGTCCCTCGCGCTGACGCCCGCACGCTCATCGCAACGGAGCCACAACTACCATCATGGGCATACGGGCCAGATCACGGCGACCGGCATCGGCGCGTTTCCGATCATCACTGCCCGGATGTGGCGCGACGCCTCGGGAGCCGCATGAGCGCGCTCGATCCGTGCAGCGGCGGACTGACCGTGGAGTCGGCACTCTGAACGTCCATCAATGCCCGTCACGGCGCCGGGCGCTCGCCGTTGCAACAGGCAGCGTCGCGATGCGTCCACCGGGCGTCGCATCCCGAAACCAGCGGGACTTCAGCGCCTCCAGCAGCACCAGGCTCAGCACGCCCGCGCCAAGCGCCACGCCGAAATCGTCCCATTGCGGCTGGCCAAAGCTGAACAGCGTCCGCACGGGCGGCCAGTACATCGCCAGCGACAACAGGACCGAGACGCCGCCGAACAGGACCCAGAGGGAGCGATTCGGCCGCAGGAAGGCGCGCGCAATCGACGCGCTGAACGATCGATTGACCAGGATCAGCCCCATGTTCATGAGCACCAGCGACGTGAACACCAGCGCCCGCAGGTCCGCTTCCGGCAAGCCCATCTGCGCCGCACTGACCAGCAAGCCTGAGAGCAGCGCAAGCACCATTAACCCCTGCGTGATGGCCCACGCGATCCGGCGAGGCGACAGGATGGAATCTGCCGGATCGCGCGGCGGGCGCTTCATGACGTCGTCTTCCTCCTCCTCCGCCTCGAGCACGACGGAACAGGCAGGATCGATCACCATCTCCAGGAAGGCGATGTGGATCGGCGTCAGGATCAACGGAAACCCGAGCGCGAGCGGCAACAACGCGATGCCGGCGATCGGGATGTGCACTGCGACGATGTACTCGATGGCCTTGCGCAGGTTGTCGTAGATGCGACGCCCGAGACGGATCGTCCTGACGATGGAGCCGAAGTCGTCGTCGAGCAGCACGATGGAGGAGGCCTCGCGCGCCACATCCGTGCCACGGCCGCCCATCGCAATGCCGATGTGCGCAGCCTTCAGCGCCGGCGCATCGTTGACGCCGTCACCCGTCATCGCGACGATCTCGCCCGCGACCTTCAGGCTCTGCACGATGCGCAGCTTCTGCTCCGGGCGGATGCGCGCAAAGACATGCACGGACTTCACGCGCTGCGCGAGCTCCGTGTCCGACATCGCGTCCAGATCGTCGCCGCTGACGACGACGTCCGTCTCGAGGCCGGCCTGCAGGCCGATCGCGCAGGCGGTCGTCGGATAGTCGCCGGTCAGCATCACGACGCGGATGCCGGCGGAGCGACACTCGGCGACTGCGGCCGGCACGTTGACGCGGACGGGATCGGCGAAGGCCACGAGCCCAAGGTACTCGAACGGTAGCCCGACAATCGTGTCGGGCCACTCACTGGCGCGCGCTGCGTCGAGCGGGCGCGTGCGCGCGACGGCCAGCACCCGCGACCCGGCCGCGGCGAGCGCCTCGACCTGGATCCGCATCGCCGCCTGCGCGTCCCGGTCGAGACCGCACAGGGTCGCGATCGCCTCCGGCGCACCCTTGGCGAACGCGACAACTTCGCCGTTGGCACCATGGGCAACCACGTTGGCCATCGCCAGCAGGTCGGGCCGCAGGCCGTAGCTGCGCAGCACGACGCCGGCGTCCTGCGGTTCGTTCGTCCCTGCTCCGGACTCGCTCAGCCGCAGCGCGTGGATCGCGACATCCATCGGATCTGTCGGCTGGCGCGGCGTTGCGTGCCAGGCGGCGTCGAGGATGCAGCGCGCATCACCGTTCACCGGGTCGGGCCGCGACTCATGCCAGGGATCCGCCCGGCCGATCAGCGCGACGACCGTCATGCGGTTCTCGGTCAAGGTGCCGGTCTTGTCGGTGCACAGGACCGTCGTCGCGCCGAGCGCCTCTATCGCGGCGGCGCGTCGGGTCAGTACGCGCGCCCGTGAGATGCGCCAAGCACCCATCGCCATGAACACCGCCATGACCAGCGGAAACTCCTCGGGCAGCAACGACATGCCGATCGCGATGCCACCGAGCAGCGCCTCGAGCCAGGAGCCGCGCAGCAGCCCGAACAGCACGACCGTCGCGAGGCCGGCGACGGCGCCGAGCAGGGCGAAGTTGCGCACGAAGCGCCCCATCTGTTGCTGCAGGCGCGGCTGCTCCGTCTCGATGCTGCCGAGCGCGCGGCCGATCCGCCCCATCTCGCTGTGCATGCCCGTCGCCAGCACGCGTGCCAGTCCGTTGCCGCGCACGACCAGCGTGCCCACGAACAGCATCGGCAGATCGTCGCCACCGGGACGCGGCGCCGCGGTTGCGCCGACCTGGAAGGCGCCCGGATCCGTGGCGCTCGCAAGCTTGCGCACCGGCACCGATTCGCCTGTCAGCAGCGATTCATCGAGCATCAGGTCGTGCGCCGTCAGCAGCATGGCGTCCGCCGCAACTCGATCGCCTTCGCCGACGATGATCAGATCGCCGCGCACCACCTCCCGTCCGGCCACCTGCAGGCGACGTCCGCCCCGCACGACGACCGCGCGCGGACTGGCCAGGTTCCGCAGCGCTTCGAGCACCTTCTCGCTGCGTGACTCCTGCACCAGCGTGATCGTGACGGACAGCGAGGCGAACAACAGCAGCACGCCCGCCTCGATCCGGTCGCCAAGCAGCAGGTACACGAATCCGCCCGCGAGCAGCAGCATGAACATCGGCTGCCGCAGCACCTCGAACAGGATTCGCCTGACATCGCGACGTCCCGCCGCCGGCAGCTCATTGAACCCGTCGCGCTGCAGTCGCAGCGCGGCGTCCGCGGGACTCAGGCCTGGGTCATCGACAGGCGGCATGGCGTCGGTTGTGCTCCACGGCTTCCGGCATGGCAACATACCCGGTCGGCAGGGTCAGTACGGAAAGATACGCAGGAAGCGCGCCCAATGCGTTCGCAAGGCGTGGCCCGCCAGCGCCACGCGCGAGGATCGCGGCATCAGTCGCCGTCACGCCCGGTGCGGCGCTGCCGGTCCTGCGTCCATCTGCTGGCCGGCGCCCCGATGTCCGACTCACTGGCACTGCGATGGCATTGGGCGCAGTCCCTGAAGTCCCGGATCCCTTCCTCGATGTGTTCGCGCCGGATGTTCTGCGGCGTGTGCTCATGGCATCCGTAGCAGGTGTATCGCGTGTAGTCGTTGCGCGCATGGCAAGTCACGCACTGCGCGTTGTGGTCACGATCTAGGATGAAGTAGCGCGCGTGGTCGAATGTCGCAGGCAGCCACTTCTGCTGCGAATGGCACTGACTGCAATTACCAGTGATCTGCCTGTGCAGGGTGTCCACGGGTGGCTTGTGGCAGGACTGGCACTCGTTTCGCGCATCCACCCGAAGCAGGCTGTGATCGAACCGCCCTTCGACGCGGAAGCGCTTCACGCCCGCGTGATCGCTATGGCACGCCAGGCAGTCGGTCCTGAGCAGTTGCTGGTGGAACGGCGTGCTCGCCAGTGGCTTCTGGATCGGCTGCCCCATTGTCGTGAGCTTGCCGATCTTTTCAGGCTTGTGGCAGGTCGTGCAACGCTCGGTCGCGGACCCCATGAACGGCGCGTGGCAGGCGAAGCAGTCCGTTTCGAGTTCGGCATGTCCAGGACTCAGCTTGCCCGGGCCGACCATCAAGTGAGGAAACACGAAGGCCAGCACCGCCAGGATCACCAGGTTCGTCGCCAGAATGATTTTCAGGGTGTTGCTCATCGCCACCCCCAGAACAGGAAGATGCTGACGATGTGCCCCGTGGCCAGCACGACGAACACGATGAAGATCGGGATGTGCACCTTGCGCCACTTCGTCATCGCATCGACGGTCACCGCTTCCCAGAACACCGAATGCTCCACCTCGTCCCGGGACAGCCCCTCCGATTCATGCTTCTGTCGCTGCGTCTGCAGGTGCTCCCGCGAGCGACCCAGCAGCAGCTTGCCGACCATGCCGCTGATGACGTTGACACCCATGGCGATAGTTGCCAGCCATGGCAGGATCGCGTTGAAGTGCACGCCGGCATGCAACAGCACCATCCATGAACCCAGCCAGGTGCCGATCTCGTGCATGCGCAGCCAGGATCTGACATTGCCGCTCGCCAGCACCTTCCGCTTACGCAGCGAGTAGCTCAGCGAACCGATGATCAATATCGTGCCGGGAATGCCCAGATAGCGGCCGACCCAGACCAGATCGAGCCGATGCAGCAGGTAATCACCGAGGACGGTCGCCACTCCCAGCAATGTCACGAGGAGCGTGAACGGGAGGATGTGCTTGCGCCACAGTGAGGTCGTGCCGGGAACGGTCATTCAGGCATCCAGGGTGACATCGCTTGCAGGCGTAGAGACACACAGCAGGCAGGTCCCCGGCTCCGGATCGAACTCCGGAGCTTGCTGGTACGTCACCGCGCCGGATCGCAGGGTGGTCTGACAGGTGCCACAGCTTCCTGCGCGGCAACTCGAGTCGATGGCGATCCCGTGCGATTCAGCGAACACGAGCAGGTTGCTCGACAGCGGCGACCATGGGGCCTGCTTGCCAGACTTCGCGAACGTCACGGTGATGTCGCCCGCGGCAGCAGCGAGGGCAGTGTCGCGAGCGGGAGGCTCCGGCTTGCGACGCGTGATGGACGCGGGACCAAAGGCCTCGAAGTGGATGCGTGCACCGGGCACACCCCAGTCTTCGAGCGCCGTCACGAGGGCGCCCATCATCGGCGCAGGACCACAGATGTAGTAGTGGTACGGCCGCAGCGGCAACTGCGCACGCAGCAGCGGCACAGCCACTCGCCCACAATGATGGAAATCCCTGTCGAGTCGATCTTCCGGCAGCGGATCGCTGAAGCACACCTGCAGGTGGACGTTGGGATTCGCTGCGGCGATGGCGCGCAGATGCCCCGCGAACGCTGCTTCCCGGCTGTTCCGCACGCCGTAGAAGAACCATACTTCGCGCTCGGGCTGGAACGCCTGGCACCAGTTGAGCATGCTGAGCACGGGGGTGATGCCGATACCACCGGCGATCAGGACGACCGGATCGCTCCCCGGTTCCAGGAAGAACTGCCCAGACGGTGAGCGCACCTGCAGCGTCGTCCCGACCTCGACACGGTCATGGAAAAAGCCCGACGCACGGCCCGGCGGATGCGCGCTGTTGGGCGGCGGCTGCACCCGCTTGATGGAAACCCGGTAGTGGCCGGCGGATGGCGCATCGGACAGCGAGTAGCAGCGGCTGAGCTGCTCGACACCTTCGCCTGCACCGGCGGGAACATCCAGACGGAAAGTCAGGAACTGGCCTGGCCTGAAAGGCGGCAGCGGCTGCCCGTCGGCGGGTTCGAGGACAAAGGAACACACTTGCGCGGCGCCATCTTCGATCACACGGCGGGCGACCGTGAACGGACGAAATCCTGGCCATGCGGAGCGGTCACCCGGTGGCAACGCGATCGCAGGCATCGCTGCAGCCGCCAGCGACTCCGAACCCCGGATCCCGCGATACTCACGCCATGACTGCCAGATGCCGATGCCGATCCACAGCGCGAGCTGCAGGGCGACACCCAGACCGATCCAAAGCAACAGATTGAGCGACGTCATGGGTGGCGGAGCCACCCACGAGACAATCGATGCAGGAGCCCCAAGCCCTACCCTGACAGAGCGCCGGCGCGACCTGTACTGTGGCTTACACGGATGGCGGTCGTGGCCTCGACGCCAACATCATGCAAGCGTACGTCTGAACGCCCGCTGCCACAGCGCCCACGCGATGCACAGCGCGGTCGCGATGGCGCCGCTCAGGGCGGCGATCTGCACTGGGTTCGTGACGCCCTCCGGATTCACGAAGATGCCGACGGCCGCCCAGACGAACACGGCGCCATAGACCGCGTCGCGCGTCAGCGTGACCATCCAGACGAAAATCGCGGCCGCAGCCGTCACCGTAGCGAGCGCCCATTGATCCATGCTGAGATCGAACGGATAGCTCTGCCAGTCGAAGCACAGTGCGCCGACGTTGACCAGCGTGGCCGCCGTGATCCAGCCGAAGTAAAGACTGAACGGGCCGTCGACGGTCACGAACTGGCTGAGCGTGGGTGACGGTTGCCGGCGCAGGCGCACGAAGATCACCACCAGCGTGGCAAGGATGACCAGCATCACCGCGACGCTCAGCGCGACCTGCCGGTAGTGCCAGACGAAGATCCACACGGCATTACCGGCGGCGTTGACGAGGAACGGAATGCGGATGTCGGCAATCCTCGCCTGCAGCGCGGGTCCGCCGCGCAACGCGGCGATGCCGAACGCGATCAACCCCAGGTAGATCAGGCTCCAGATGCCGAACACATAGCCCGGCGGCGTGAATCCCGTCGGGTACAGATCGGACAGCTGCCCCGTGTTGTACCCGTTGATGGGGACGATGTTCGCAGCCGCATTGACGGCAATGACAATGATCGTCGCGAGCAACGGGAGTGCCTTGTAAATCATGGGTGGTTACTCGATCAGGTGGGTTAAGCGGGACCCAGTGTGACACGCGGGCGGCACCGGCGCGATGCGATCGCGCTGTTCGTCGTGTCAACAGGCCCTAGGCCAGCGGCCGCAACCCGAGGTACTGCGACGGGTGTGCATGACCCGGGTGGTCCGCCCAGCCCGTCACGCGCGAGGCGATCAGCCGGTTGGAGCTGCCGATCCAGATCGGCGTGACAGGCAGCTCACGCAGCAGCAGCCGCTCGGCGGCGGTGAATCCGGCCGAACGCTTGGCCTGATCGATCTCGCGCTGCGCTGCCAGCAGCACGCGATCGAACTCCGCGTTGCGCCAACGGCAGAAATTGACGGTCGAAGACGAAAGGAACCGGTCGAGGAAGAACAACGCGCTCGGCACCTGCGCGAACGTCGCGTAGCTGAAGGCGTCGAAGCGGCCTTCGTTGATCGCGACGTTATAGGCCCGTCCGTCGAACGGTTGCAGCTCGGTGCGAATGCCGAGCGCCTGCCACATCGCGGCGACGGCCAGGAACACCTTGCGAAATGTCGGACTGACGGCATACCCGAGCACGAGAGGCGGCATGTCCCGCGGCACGACGCCCGCCTGGTGCAGCAGCTCGCGCGCGGCGGCGATGCGTTGCGGCATGGGCCAGGCCGCGTAGTCCGGCAACGCTGGCGTCGGGT
>CAZPJE010000125.1:0-2293 GCA_964586725.1 uncultured Steroidobacteraceae bacterium
GTTCGCGCTGCTCCCCGCATCGACTCGCTTCCCGGCGGAGACAGGAAATGCAGCCCGGAGCTGCAGCGGTTACTCCAGTCGCCGCAGTCAAGTGTTCGTCGAGCTACGCTTGAGTGCCTGGATCGGCACTGGAGCCAGTACGCTGCGAATCTTAGCTTCTCTATGCAGGTCGGCAGGGCGACTTCAATCAGGGAGACGCAGTTCTCCTTGTCGCTGCGTTCCATGTTGGCACCAACGAAGAAGCGGGTTAGTCCTGCAATCTCAGCGGTGTTCTATCCAACCCCAGAATTGAAGGGGATTTTCGGGGAAAGGCTCATCTACATCGATGCAGTTCTTTCCGAGCCGCTTCTGGACGCATGCAAGGTCACCTATCGGCTTGATGCAGGTGCGTGCCTCAAGCGATTGCGTCAGCTCAAGGAGGAGGGCGGCGATACGACGGCGCAGTTGCACGCAATCTACAGGCATCTTGAGCAGTTCTGGGAGCGAGAAAGCACCATCATTAAGCAGGCGTTCTCGATGGAGGCGCTGATTCGAGTCAAGGGAGCAAATGCGGTCTGGGCGAAGCCCTCGGAAGTGGCCTGGCGATCTAACGGCCCATTCATGGATTCGCTGTATCCACCACTGCAAGGGCAGTATCGCGACTTTTCTGGGTTCTTCAATGACAAACTCGGCATTCCCCGGGACCTACCAACAGCTAAGTGGATAGAAGCGCTCTCCGAGTTGGGGCGCATTGAGTCCGTCAGCGATCGTCGGCGGGAGGCCCTCGCAATATATAAGCGTGCCAATCGGGACCTGATGCCTAGATTCGGACGGGAGGAGAGTCCGTCGCCGGATTGGCTTGATGTGTTTGAAGGCGGCACCGTCTTCCTGGACCATCGGGACGAGCTCGTCGCAAAGGATGAGCGCCTCTTCGCGAATGACGCACCGGACATGGCCGGTCTCTTCGCGGACGACCCGGGCATTTCCTTCCTTGGGGTTCCTAGCGACGAGGTCCCTCGGATAGAGCGACTTCTGACTGCTACTGACGTACCCCGACTTTCATCTTCCGTTAAGGTCGCGCTCGCCGAGGCGTCTGACGGCCATGTTGAGGTCGATCTGACAGGCAGAGTAAGGCGGTCGATTCCACAGCTGGCCAGGGTGCTCTACGCCAAAAGCCATGACCGCTTTGAGTCAGCGGCATCGCAAGGATTGTTCGGGCGTTGTGGCGGCCTTGAGGTCAGGCAGGTATCTGATCTGAAGCTTTCCGTCGCGCTGGGGCAGACGTCGCGCGTAACCACTGCAGACATCGCCTCGAGCGATGGGACCGTCTATATACGGGTTGGCACCCGGTCGGTCACTGATCAGTTGGCATCAGAGTTGTGCAAGCTACTCGAGTCGCCGGCGGATCTTGCTGACCTTTTCGCGCGTGTGCTGATGGCTGAGACTACGGATGATGCTGACGATTTCCTGCGCATACGACGCATAGGGCAGCTGCCCGCGGATCTTATCGAGGTTGTGTCAGGTGGAGTCGGAAACAACCAGCAAGAGGAGACGCGCGGCGAGGAGGTTGTGGCTGAAGACACGGGCAGGGAAGCCGGAGCTGCGCCTCCGAGTACAATAGCGGATGACGGCGTCCCAGACGCCAGTTCTAAGCACGTGGCTGAGTCGGCCAACGGTCGTCGCGCCTCAGAGCCAGCGGGTGCTGACTCTCGCACTCCGGTGGCGTCTGGCGGACGCGATCCGAAAGCGAAAGTCGGAGAATCGGGAGGTCGCGAGCCTCCCGCGACGCCTACTCCGGTGTCCAGCGGAGGCGCCATTTCCACGCCACCGCTCCCACGTACCTCTCAGGAGGCACCCGCGGGCGGAGCGAGGGAGCCATCCACTGAGGAAGTGATCGCGAAAGATGATACGCAGTCGGCTGAAGCGTCATCTCCGACGGATGATGGTAGCCCTCGCGGAGAAGGCGCGTCGTTCGGCGCGGTCGACGTTCATCGACCGGGCCGCTTCGGTGGGTCTGAAGGCTCAGCTGTAGGAACCAGGGCGAGGCACGGTCGAGGAAGGCAACATCGCGCAAAGTCCGGTCGCCTGATGAGCTATGCAGCTGGGCCGAACAACACGGACAAGCAAGACGACGCGGACCATGCAAAGGCAGCGGCCCGGGATGCGATCGGCAAGGCCGCAGTCCAGTACTTCCTCGCTACCCAGGTGGCCCGCTGGAAGTCACTAGTGGAGATGCCGCACAACAATCCTGGGTTTGACGTCAGAGCCATAGCGCACGACGGCTTTGACGAGTACATCGAAGTGAAAGGCCAAA